>JANRLV010000091.1:0-19553 GCA_033762195.1 Chitinophagaceae bacterium
TTCCAACGGACTTAATTCAGGGAAGAGGAGTCGTTGGGGAGGAGGGGCCGCTCTTTTTTCCATCCATCCCATGGCTTCAATCAGATCGTTGGCACAGGTGATCAATGCCGCTTTGTTTTTGATGATGAGTTTCAGGCATCCAGCGCTTTTTGGATCACTTGTTTTTCCAGGAAAGGCAAATACGTCCCGGTTGTAACCGTTGGCCAATTCGGCGGTGATGATACTTCCTCCCCGTTCACCGGTTTCAATCACCACCGTAGCATCCGCCATGCCGGCTACGATCCGGTTTCGGGTGGGGAAATGATGTTTATCCGGGGATACTCCGCTGCGAAATTCGGTGAGCAGTGCCCCATTGGATTGAACCATTTCCCGGGCTAATTTTTCGTGAGCAGGCGGATATATCTGATCGAGCCCATGGGCCAATACCCCCAGGGTGGATAGCGAATGACGGCAAGCCGCCTGGTGGGCAATGCCGTCAATGCCATGCGCCATACCACTGATCACCTGTACCTGCAGCGGCACCAGATCGGCAATCAGTTTTTCCGTGATCTTTTTACCATACTCTGTATGGGAACGGGTACCAATGACCGAAACAGCCCTGGCCGGATTGAGATCCGCTTTTCCTTTTTGAAACAAAATAAGCGGAGCGTCATAACAATGAAGCAACCTTCTCGGGTAACCAGGATCATTGATGAAATGAGCCTGGATATTGAATTTTTCCATATAGCGGATCTCTTGTTCCGCCATCGAAAAATGGTGAAAGGACTTGATATATTTTGCCCGGAGGGAGCCGATCCCCTCTTTTTTTTCCAATAAACGACGGGGGGCTTGAAATACGGCTTTGGCCGTACCAAATTCCTGAACCAATAAACGTGCATGTACCGCTCCCACCTGGGGAACTTCCGTCAGTGCCAGTTGATAAAGAAGATCTTCATTCATTACTGACGAACGACTTTCATTTCCGTACGACGGTTCAACGCCCTGCCTTCTTCAGTGTCATTGGAAGCAATGGGTTGGGTAGCGCCAAATCCTTTATAACTTAACCGGGTCGCTGCAATTCCTTGTTCTACCAGATAACGAACCACGGCGGCAGCCCGGTTCTCGGATAGTTTCTGATTGGCAGCAGCATTGCCCACTGCATCCGTATGCCCATTGATTTGAATGGTCAGGCCTGGATTGTCTTTGAGCAGACTTGCCAGTTTATCCAATTCAGATTGGGATTCAGTACGGAGATCAAATTTATTGACATCAAAAAACACATTGCGCAGCACAAGTACGGCATCCTTCTCTATGGGATGAAGCTGGATATTCTTCTCGTACGCTGTATCTCTTTCATTTTCTTTCAGAAAAAAATTATCACTGTAAAACAGGTAGCCCTTTCTGTTAACATTAAATGCATAATCCTTTCCAACCGGAAGAGTGATCAGGTAATTGCCTTTTTCATTGGTCTGAATACGGGATACCATTTGTTTGGTTGAAAGATCAATCAGTTCTACAAATGAAGGAAGGCCTTTGCCTGTCTTTTCATCCGTGACCGTCCCTTTTACCCAAAGCGTCTTGTAAGGCCTTACCTGTTCGGGAAGAGTGAACCAATAAATGTCCAGAGCGCCATACCCCTCCACCCGGTCACTGGTGAAATAGGCAGTACGGGCATCCGGAGCAATGAATAAAGAACCTTCTTTGTCGATCGTGTTGATCGGGTAACCAAGGTTTACCGGAACACTCCAAACACCTTTTGGTCCCCGGCGTGCCAGGTAGATATCATCTTCACCATAACCAGGTAGTCCATTGGAAGTAAAATAGAGTGTCTGGTTGTCTGCATGCAGGAAAGGGGTGGATTCATCACCGGCCGTGTTGATCTCCGGTCCGAGGTTTTCGGGGCTTCCCCAAGTACCGTCGGGTTGAATTTTGCATACATACAGGTCACTTCCTCCAAATCCACCAAAACGACGGCTGGCAAAATAGAGTTCTCTTTTATCGGGAGACAAGCAGGGTTGTGAATCCCATTGATCCGAATTGACACGTCCTCCCAGATTGATCGCTTCACTCCATCCATTTGGGGTGAGATAAGAAATATATATATCACAACTGCCCCAGCCATCAGGTCTGGAGCAACCTGTGAAAACCAACCATTGTCCATCGAGTGAGATGATTTGCGCGCCCTCATTCTGTGGCGTGTTCACTTCTCCGGGTAATGCCTTGGAAGTGCCCCAGGCGGTATCCATTTTTCGACTGGAATAAAAATCTTCATTGGTATTATTCACCCTACGGGTAAACACCAATTCTTTTCCGTCTATGGTTAATGAAGGAAAATATTCCGCTTCAGCGGTATTGATCCCGGGTCCGGCATTCACCGGCGTAAAGTGAAAACCTGCAGGTGGAAACTTACGGGACTGGTCAACCGCAAAATCGTAGCTTTTTTGCCGGTATTCACCTGCCTTACGGCTGTTTTCCCCGAGACGTGGGTTGGATAAATAATGGGTTACTGCATCCAGTGCCTCATCAAAACGTCCGGCCCCGGCCAGGTTGATCGAATAAGGGAGATAATAAAGGCTGTAGTTACTGGTATCTTTTTGGATGCCTCTGGCATAATATTCATTTGCCTTTGCGTAATTCTTTTGCTGGCTATAGACCCCGGCCAAAGAAAGATAGGCATTGGTGAAATTGGAATCAATGGCGATCACCTGTTCAAAATAGGGGATGGCCTCTTTGAATTTACCTGATTGTGCCCGGGCAAGGCCTTCCGCATATAATTGGTCGTAAGCAGGAACAGGAGGCTGTTTTTGTTTCCCTTTTTTTTGCGCCGCACAGGAAACAAAGAAGACCAGGAAGAGGATATGGCAGAGGATTCTTTTCATTATACCGGATTCAAAGGACGAAACTATTCAAAATTTGTCCCTTTTGAAAGTAAGTCGTGTTAAAACCTGATACTTTATCTGGATAATACCTGAAATCACCGGTGGGATTCAGGGTACCTGGATGTATTTGTGGATCTGCAGGCTTAGTTCCCATTGAGGATGGGCTTTGATGTACTCCACGATCAAAGGTGTCATGGCAGCGGCTTTATCCCATTCGGGTTGGAGATAGCATTTGCAGTCAGCGGATACTTGTGCCGCATATTTTTCGGCCCAGTCAAAATCAGACTTATTAAATACCACCACTTTTAATTCATTGGCAAACGGAAGTATCTCCGGCAAAGGGGCTTTGAATTTTTTTGGCGACAGGCACACCCAATCCCATTGTCCACTCAGGGGATGGGCACCCGAGGTTTCAATATGTGTTTTTAATCCGGCTGCATGCAACAGATGGGTGAGTGCCTGCAGATCATGCATCAGGGGCTCTCCCCCGGTGATCACGACAATTTTTGCCGGTGTATTGCGTATCGTCTTTACCAGTTCCTCCAGGTCGGTCATGGGGTGTTTATCCGCATCCCAGCTATCTTTTACATCACACCAGGTACATCCAACATCACACCCTCCCAGCCGGACAAAATACGCAGCCCTTCCCTGGTGAAAACCTTCACCCTGGATCGTGTAAAAATGTTCCATGATGGGGAGCTGCATCGTGTTTTCGTGATTTCCTGGTGGAGGAAGAAGGTATTAGCTGATGGCTATTAGCTGTTGGCTATTTGCTGTTAGCTTTTAGCTTTCAGTTCTTCCAATAAATCCTTTAATTATAAAAATCCTTTAATCTCTAAATCCTTAAATCCTGGTCAATTCTTAGTGGCGCAGGCTCTAAAGGTATTCCGCAACAGGGCAGCAATCGTCATAGGCCCAACACCTCCCGGAACGGGTGTGATATAACTACATTTTGGCGCGACGTTATCAAAATCCACATCTCCAATCAACCTGAAACCGGATTTTTTGGTAGCATCCTCTACGCGCGTAATGCCTACATCCACCACGATCGCCCCATCCTTTACCATCTCTTTTTTAACAAAGGCGGGCCGGCCCAGTGCAGCAATGATGATATCCGCACTTTGGCAAATTTCATTCAGGTTCTTTGTTTGCGAATGACAAAGGGTGACGGTACAGTTCCCGGGCTGGGTATTCCCGCTTAAAAGAATACTCATGGGACGACCAACAATATTGCTTCTGCCGATCACCACGGCATGCTTCCCTTTTGTTTCCAGTTTATAATGTTTCAGCAGGAGCATGATGCCATATGGCGTGGCCGAAACAAAGGAAGGAAGTCCCTGCACCATACGGCCGACATTCACCGGGTGAAAGCCATCCACATCTTTTTCCGGGTCGATGGTATTGATCACCTTATCTTCCGAAATATGAGCTGGTAATGGAAGCTGTACCAGTATTCCATCTACATCCGGGTCATTGTTCAATTCTTCGATCTTGTCCAATAACTTATTCTCCGAAATGGACTCTTCAAAACGGATCAGGGTGGATTTAAAACCCACTTCAGCACAGGATTTTACTTTTGATGCCACATAGGTTTCACTGGCACCGTTATTACCTACCAGGATGGCCGCCAGGTGGGGTATTTTCCTCCCCTCCGAAACCAATTGAGCCACCTCCAATTTCAACTCATCGCGGATCGCCTGGGCCGCTTTTTTCCCATCTAAAATTTGCATGGCGCAAAGGTAGGGGCTTCCCCCGCGAGACAAAAAAAATTAGCTTGCTTTCACCATTTCTTATCCCGAAAATATGCACCCATGATCTGTATCCTTTTTTTTCTCCTTTTTTCCATGCCCATCCTGGCACAGGAACCACCTCTGCATCGCGAACCATTTTATGGGCTCCCCGCTGCGTATGGACGTCACCATATCGGGGGGATGGTCAATATTCAACATCCGGCAGCCATGCTTCAGAAAGGGGCTAATGGAGTATACGTTTTTTCGGAGGTCCCTTTTGGCTTGAAAGAACTGGCCTTGCATTCCCTGGGAATCGTCTTTCCCCTATCTGGCAGCAAGGCCGGATTTTTTTTAAACCATTCAGGTAATCCCGGATTTGGGGAAACCGCTCCCGGATTGGCACTTGCCCTGCCTCTGTCCCAGGCGGTTTTTGCCGGAATGCGGATCAATTTTCACCAGTGGCGGATGGAGGGGAATTCTTCGTCGGGGATTTCAGTAAAAACAGGTTGGTTGTTTCAAACGGGGAAGGAGTTGAAAAGTGGATTTCAATTTGGGTTGGTTAAAGTAAAAGGCCACGCGTTAGCCTACTCGGCCCAATACGGTATTTGCTGGGAGCCCGGACCACAATGGTCCGTGGCGGGTGTATATACATTATATAAGGAGCGGCCAGCTGATCTGCACACATTCCTGCAATACCTGCCCCACGAACGGATCAATCTGGAATGGGGCTTTCTAACCGCGTCTGATCAATGGTACCTGGGTATTGGATTCAAGGTAAAAAGATGGCGAACCATGCTGTATGGTCGTTGCCATCCCTACCTGGGCTGGACACCGGGTATTCAATGGCAACTTACTCCCAAAAATGAATGACATGAAAAAGACCTTTTTCATATTGGTTACTTTGGTTCATGGCTATGCAAGTACTTTATTGCACGCGCAGGATCCGCTGGAACATACAGGAAATGAGCAAATGGCAGAAGCCATCCTTTCAGGTGGGGAAGAGGAAACCACGGATGTAGAATGGGATGGGGCCGGACAGGTTATTGACCTGAATACTGCAGAGGAAGCAGATCTGTTAGGCTCAGGATTGTTTCGTTTTGAATGGGTCAGAAACCTATTGGAATACCGAAAAAGATTCGGGCCATTTTTGTCTGTATATGAATTGCAAGCCATTCCGGGATGGGAACCTGAATGGTTACGTCAAATAAAGCCATATATAACAGTAAGCAATAACCGAAAATTAAAATTCTCACCCGCTATCTGGCGGAAGGAAGGGGAGCAGCGATTCTTGCTTCGAATGGCCGGGACACTGGAAAAGAACCGGGGAATAAAAGAAAAGGTGTATGCCGGTAAGGGGTTTGCCCAACTATACCGATACCGGTACCAATGGCAAAGGCGGGTTCAGTTTGGGTTTACCTGGGAAAAGGATGTTGGAGAAAAAAAAGGATTTTTTTCGGCGCATCTCCAATTGCGTGACCTGGGTCGGCTTAAGCTGCTGGTGATCGGCGACTATACGATCAGCCAGGGGCAGGGATTAGTGCAGTGGCAAGGGATGCGTTTTGGGAAAGGGGGCGATCCTGCGGGGATAAAGCGGCAAGGGGCCGTATTGCGGTCATACACTTCGGCGGGTGAAGTATTTTTTCATCGGGGCCTGGGGTTGGTCTGGCAAAACAAATCCATGGAGGTGACCGGATTTATCTCACATCGTTTTTTAAGCGGAAATAAAGAACCCGATGATAGCGGAAAAACGGTCATGACCTCGATATCCACTTCAGGTTATCATCGCTCGGAATCAGAGATCGAAGGTAGGCATGTGTTAAGACGGTGGGCGGGTGGGGGAACCGTTCGCTGGCGCAAGAAACTGTGGCAGGTATCCCTGAATGTAAACTCGTTTAAATACTCCATACCCATATGGCCCAGTACGGCCCCATACCGGTTATATGCCTTTCGCGGAAATACAGGGTATGCACTAAGCCTGGATTGGAGTGGGTCCTTAAGGGGCATTCATTTTTTTACGGAAAGTGCTTTATGTCATACCGGAAAAACAGCCTTGTTGGGTGGATTGCTTTTCAGCCCCGACAAGAAAATGGACTTTGCCCTGATGGCCCGAAAGATAGCTCCGGGATATATTTCTCCCGAGGCACAGGCTGTTACCCAGGCTTCCACTGTGCAGAATGAGCAGGGTTTATTGATTTCCCTTCGGGGGCGAACCCGGGACAGATGGATAATAGATACCTATTTGGATTGCTTTTCTTTTCCCTGGCTCAGGTATCAGGTGGATGGGTCTTCTGTGGGAAATGAGTTTCAATTTTCCGTCATTCATACCCCGCATCGCGGGACGGAAATCATGACCCGGTTCCAGACCTCGAACCGGTGGGAAAATGGCGAAAGCCATCTGGGTACATCCGGCTTAACCGCCGTTCCCCAAAAGTCGCTTCGGTTTCAGGTCAGTTTGCCTTTCTCCGCTGTTCTTCAGTATCGCCAGCGAATGGAATGGGTGAGTGTTGGAAAGGGTCGGGGAGGGCTCATTTTTGCGGATATCCGTTGGAAACCGGTTTCTGTGCCCTGGTCGGGCAGTTTTCGCGTCCAATGGGCCGGTACGGATGGCTACGATTCCAGGATATATGTATTTGAAAATGATGTGTTATACGCTTCATCCTTATCTGCTTTTTCTGAAAAGCTGTTTCGCTACTACCTTGTCCTGAGTGGAAAACCACTCAAAAAAATACAACTTAGTTTCAAATTTTCTCAGTCCTTATTTATTGATAAACAATTCATTGGGTCAGGTTGGGGGGAGATCAAAGGCAACCATCGGAGTGAATGGCGCGTTCAGTTAATCTATGTAGATGTCCGTTGATCTCTTAACCCCATTGGTGTACTTTAACTTTTTATTAAAAAAACACGTATTTTGCGCAGCACATATGGACAGATGACTGTCTTACTCCTTATCCCTACCCTTTGGATGGTAATCATAACTAGTTGGAAATCAAATCTTTTTTTTAACAAAAATTGATCTCACATGAGAAAATTTGTATCACTGCTTACAGCAGGGATGTTATGCTTTGTGTTGACTTTTGCACAATCGCGCACCATCTCCGGTGTAGTAACAGGCCCTGATGGTAAACCAGTACCATTCGCCACACTAACATTGAAGGGAAAACCCAATGTGGGTGTATCTGCCGATGCGGATGGTAAGTTCATTTTCAAAAACTTTCCTACAGGAGGTGTCCTGGTAATCACTTCTGCCGGTTTTGCCGAGAAGGAAGTTACTCCTGGTACATCGGACGTGGTGAATGTGGCTATGGCCACCAGCACCCAGGGTGACCTGCAGGAGGTTGTGGTAACCACGGCTTTTGGTATTAAAAAGTCGGAACGGACCACCCCTTTTAGTGCCCAGCAGGTTACTGCTGATCAATTGAATGTAACCCGTCAAAACCAGGTGAGCAATGCCTTGACCGGTAAAGTAGCCGGTGCGCAGGGTTTGGGTCAGTCTTCCGTGGCCCTCGACCGTAACACAACCATTCGTCTTCGCGGTGGTGCTGGTATCGGTACAGATGGTAACCCTGTTTATGTAGTGGACGGTAACATTGTAAACATCTTTGACATTAACCCGGATGATGTAGAAAACATCACCGTGTTGAAAGGGGCTAACGCAACCGCCCTTTTTGGTTCTCAGGCCGCCGGTGGAGCTATCGTACTTGACCTCAAAAAGAAAGTGGGAAAAAATGGAATCGGATTGGAGATCAACAGTGGTGTGACCATTGACCGGATTTATATCCAGCCCAAATTCCAGAACCTGTATGCCGGTGGTGGTGCAGGCGATTTGATTCAATATTCTTATCAGCCTGGTCAGCCTACTGAATGGCAGGCTTTGGATGGCAAGTACTTTCATGATTATACAGATGATGCAAGCTGGGGTCCCCGTATGAGCGGCCAGGAGTATATTCCCTGGTATGCCTGGTTCCCCAATCATCCTTATTCCTTCAAAACAGCTTCGCTGAGCCCTCAGCCAGATAACACGAAGGATTTCTGGAATACAGGTATCACGACCAATAACAACGTATCTTTTGGTAAATCCAACAACGGAACCTCTTACCGGGTTTCCATGACCAATCAATATCAGAAAGGTCTTTTGCCTGGTTCTTATTCCAACAAGAATTTTGTTTCCTCTTACCTCAGTTTTGATTTGAACAGCCACTTCACAGTGGATGCCAATATCAACTATGTAACCCAGCAAATTCGTGGTGAATTCAGTGATGGCTACGCCAACAATTCATCTGGTTCATTCAGCCAGTGGTTCCACCGCGACCTGAACATGGACATCCTCAAAGAATTGGCCGATTACAAATCGCCCAATGGTACCTATATGAGCTGGAACCTGTTGACCAACCCCGATGGGGCAGGTGGTTACGATGATATCATCGGTAACTACTGGTACAACTTCTACTCTTACCAGAAAGGTCGTTCCGACATTCAGCGTTTGAACCGTACCTGGGGAAATGTGTCCCTGACCTATAAACTGGATAACCATTTCCGCGTAAAAGGTACAATCCGTACAAACTACCGCACATCTAATAACGAAACTATCGTAACCTCTCTGTTGGAAGCCAGCGCCGGTCAAGCCGGATATTTGGCCTCCTATGCAACATCGAATAACGTATTCCAACGTTACGATTACGAAGCGCAGGCTATTTATAATAACAAGTTTGGTGATTTCTCCGTTTCTGGTATCCTGGGTGGCAACATTCAGAAAGAACAAACCAAGAACGTGGCTGCCAATACCAATAACGGGCTGAACGTTCCCGACCTTTATTCTATTACCAACTCCGCTGCCCAGCCTTCTATTTCGAATACCCGGTCAGCCTATCAGGTAAACTCCCTGTTTGGTACCGGTGATATTGAATATAAGAAAGTAGCGAGCGTAACCTTTGGTCTTCGTCAGGACTGGTATTCTACCAACAACCCGAATGATAATGCGCTGTTCTCTCCTTCTGCTGGTGTAAGCTTGATCTTCTCTGAACTGATGAAGTCTAAGCCAAGCTGGTTTACATATGGTAAGTTCTTTGGAAGCTGGGGTAAAAAACCTCTTCCATTGGGTGTTTATGCCCTTGGATTTGTGTATTCTCCCAACCAGTTCCTGTGGGATGGCAACTTCCTGATGGGTACACCCAATACCTTCCCCGATCCTTCGGTGAATGGTTCTGTGGTGACTACCTACGAAACCGGAGTTGACCTGAAATTCCTGAAGAACAGACTCGGTGTGAACCTGGTCTACTATCATGAGATCAATGACAAGGCGCCTGTAAACGTAGGTTTGCCTTCTACAACCGGATTTACCACTACCACTACCAATGCGGCCCGCGTTGACCGCTATGGTATTGAAGCGATCATTACTGCTACTCCTGTTGCGAGCAAAAACTTCAACTGGAATATCTCCAAAACCTTTGGTTACCTGATCGGCAACCCCGTGAAGGAGATCATTGATGGTCAAACTGAATTGCTTCTTTCTGGTGGTTCCTTTGGTACTCGTTTCGCCCGTGCCTTCCAGATCAAAGGAAAAGATTGGGGTATGCTCCGCGGCGGTGGTATCAAGCGTAATGCGGATGGTCTGATGATCGTTAACCCAACAACGGGTCAGTACGTTCGTGACGCCAACAAAGAGTGGGGTTCTGTTATTCCTAAAGTAACCGGTGGTGTGTTGAATACCTTCTCTTTCAAAAATGTTGATCTGACTGTCCTTGTGGATTATCAATTTGGCGGTAAATTCTTCTCCCTGTCTGAGCAGTGGGGACATTTTTCTGGTCTCTATGAGGCAACCGCAGGCCTCAATGATAACGGTAAGAATATACGCGATGCCCTGGCCGATGGCGGTGGCGTTCACGTAGTAGGGGTAAGCTCAGTAGATGAAAAGACACCCGTTGATGTATACCTGGATGCGACCACTTACTGGAGACAGTTCTATTTCAACCAGATCGCTGAACCTTTTGTACACGACCTGACTTTTGTGAAACTGAGAGAAATTAGCCTTGGTTATCGTCTGCCTGTTTCGAAGATCGGCTTCCTGAAGAATACCTTCC
Source organism: Chitinophagaceae bacterium (assembly GCA_033762195.1). Classification (GTDB taxonomy): domain Bacteria; phylum Bacteroidota; class Bacteroidia; order Chitinophagales; family Chitinophagaceae; genus SpSt-398. Next base: position 10,666 of record JANRLV010000091.1, read on the forward strand.
AGGGTGCTTCATTCTCCGTGATCGGTCGTAACCTCTGGTTGATCTACAGCGAGACCAAAAACTTTGATCCTTCTGAGATCCAGGCGATCTATGGTGAGAATGGTCAGTTCCCTGGTTCCCGTTCGATCGGTGTTAACCTGAAATTAACCTTCTAATCCTCAAGCCAAACACGTCAAATATGAAACATAATATGAAAAAAATAACCCTCTTTGTCCTGGCCGCTGGTCTTTTTGCTGCCGGTTGTAAGAAGGTGGATTTTGGTGACACCAACGTCAATCCCAATGCCACTACCACCCCTATTACCGCAGCCTTGTTGACCAACGTGCTTTCGCAAATGGCCAATGATGTTTGGGATGCGGGTGGAATTTCCACCGTAGCCGGACTTTACTGCCAGTATGGTGCAGAAACCCAGTACACAGACGCCTCTCGTTATGCTAAACCTACGTTTGATCTGGGTGGGTATTATACAGGCCCCCTCTATGATCTTCAAAACATCATCAATACAAACGAGTCCAGCCCCGAAGCGGCCAGCAAGTATGGTTCCAATGCAAACCAGATCGCTGTGGCCCGTATCCTGAAGGCTTACTTCTTCTGGAAGGTTACGGACTATTGGGGAGACATTCCTTATTCCAACGCCCTTAAAGGCGCCGGTTTGGATCAGACCTATGATAAGCAACAGGATATCTATCCTGCCTTGATCAATGAGCTGAAAGCTGCCGTTGCCCAATTTGATGGTGGTGGTGCTCCTCAGGGTGATATCCTGTTTGATGGGGATATCGATCAGTGGAAAAAATTCGCTAACTCCATCCGTCTGCTGATGGCACTTCGGATGTCGAAAGTGAATGCCTCTCTGGGACAAACGGAGTTCAACTCCGCTCTGTCTGCCGGTGTTATTGCATCCAATGCTGATAACGCTAAACTGGCTTTCCCCGGTGGAAACTTCAACAACCCCTATTACCAATACTACAATATCACCCAGCGTCGTGACCTTGCTGTTTCTGCTACAGTAACCGACTGGCTGGTGGAGAATGCTGACTCCCGCGTGAATGCTTTTGGCTCTTCCGCTGTAGGTTTTGATTATGGACTTACCCGCGATGATGCTATTGCCTTCGCCAATGCCAACACCAACTGGGCTCGTATGATGAGCAATGCATTTCGTACGGCGACTAATCCTGTAACCATTATCTCTGCTTCTCAGATCATGCTCGCTCGTGCAGAAGCTGCACAGCGTGGCTGGACCTCTGAGAATGCCGCTACCCTGTACCAAAATGGTATCCAGGCCAGCTGGGAAGAGTGGGGTGTTTACAATGCCACCGCCTTTGGTAACTACATGGCTGATGCCGATGTAGCCCTGACCTCCGGAACTGAATTGGCCAAGATCGCTACCCAGCAATGGCTGGCTTACTTCCCCAATGGTTCACAAGGGTTCGCCAACTGGAGAAGGACAGGTTACCCTGTTCTGGCTCCCGCTCCCGGCCAGGCTAACGCCATTCCCCGTCGTTTCCCGCACGGTACAACCGAGCAGCAGAACAACAAGACAAACTGGGAAAACGGAACCGCCGTATACACTGTATCCGGAGAGTCTGATTCTCAGTGGGGTAAAGTATGGTGGGATAACTAATTTCACATGTTTTACAACATACCAGAAAGTGGGGCCAACAGGCCCCACTTTTTTTTATTTTTCCCCGAGAATTCCCTTAATTTAGTGCCTTACAACTAACTGTAAACACTACATATGAGAAAAGGTATACTCCCTGTCCTTTTTGCATCTATTTCATTGTCCATGTTGGTATCCTGCGAGAAAGCAGAAGAAACCAGCAAGATCAAAAGCAACGAAAAAACATTGGTTCTCCTGCCTGAAGCAGAGAATGGCGCTAAGAATATCGCCCTTGATCTGGTGGCCAGCAATATCACTGTTGACCTCATTGAGATCCGTCGCAATACACCTAACGAAGCTGCCCTGAACAGCACACAGGTGGTGAAAGTGGCTTTAAGCAATACAGCCATTACCGAAATAATTGGCGATGGTATCGTAGAACTTCCCCGTAATGTGTATACCAGTCATGCCGACAACCCATTTGATGGCCAATACTGGACCGTCACGTTCAATCCTGGTGAATTCACCAAAACACTTAAGATCGTTTTGAATCCTACAACATTATTGGCTCTGGGTCGTGTTGGATTAGGTTTTGCGATCGCAGAAGCACCTGGTGCGGAAATCAGCGGGGCAAAAAGTAAAATGGCTGTTGAGTTAGGCGCCAAGAATGCCTGGGATGGCGTTTACCGTATTCGTTATCGCCTGGTTCACCCCACAGTGACCATTGGTGGAAATGGAACCGTAGCCGAATGGGATTTCCCCAGCTCCGGTCCCCGCAGCATTGACTGGGATTTCGCTACCGTGTTTACCAACTTCTCTACGGGTGGTTTAACCTATTTTGGCGATGCATCCGGCCCCAGCCTTCAGGTGCGTATTACCGTCAATACCGATAACACAGTTACACTTTCAAATATTGGCCCACGAGCTGTTCCGCTTGGTTTCCCTGCTTTACAACCTATTGCCGGTGCCAACAACCGCTACGATCCGGCCACCAAGACCATTTACGCTGCTTATCAGTGGGCTGGTACACCAACCAGACAAAAGTTTGACACCCTGACCTATCTGCGTCCACGCTAAGGTTGTCACATCTTTCAACTAATTTTGCAGGGGGTATCATTACCCCCTGTTTTATTTTAAACTATTATCATGCCCGAACAAAACGCCCCCCACAATCAGCTCAATATTGAGATATCCGAAGAGATCGCCGAAGGCAGTTATGCCAACCTGGCCATTATAACACATTCGCATGCCGAGTTTGTGATCGACTTCGTGAATGTGATGCCAGGAACCCCGAAGAGTAAAGTAAAATCAAGGATCATTTTAACCCCGCAACATGCCAAGCGGTTTATGAAAGCCCTTGTGGAAAATATCGAGCGCTACGAATCGGCCAACGGGGTGATCAAAGACCTCGAAGAGATTTCGATTCCAATGAATTTTGGCGGACCTACGGCGCAGGCCTAAGCCTCACAACCCTCCCTCATCCGCAAAGCTATAATACCCCTCCCTGCTCACGATAATATGGTCCAGCAGTTTGATATCGAGAAACTGTGAGGCCTCTTTGATTTTCTGGGTGAGTTCCTGATCGGCGCGACTTGGTTTCAGATTACCAGAGGGGTGGTTGTGACAAAGGATGATACTTACTGCTTCTTCCTGTAAAGCCTTTTTAAATATGATCCGGGGGTCGGCGACGGTACCTGTGATGCCCCCCTGGCTGATGATCTCAAAATGATTGATCCGGTTGGCCCGGTTCAGAAAGAGGACAGCAAAGACCTCGTGGGTATGGTCCTTTAGCAGATGTTGTAAGTACCCGGCAACATCCCGGCTGCTGGTGATAGCGTCTTTTGAGAGGGCTTGAGAGGCCTGACGGCGGCGTCCCAGCTCCAAACAAGCGGTAAGAATAATGGCCTTTGCCTGACCCACTCCCCGGATGGTCATTAAGTCTTTGATTGTCAACCTGCCGAGTTGATCCAGATCATCATTCCCCAGTTTCATGACCTCGCGGGCCAGGTCAAGTGCCGATCTTTCCTTTGTGCCATTCTGCATCAGGATGGCCAAAAGTTCGGCATGGCTAAGCGCAGCCGGGCCTTTCATAAGTAGTTTTTCTCGCGGCCTGTCGTCCTTTGCCCAGTGTTTTATCGGGTAATAATTCTCTTGCATGGGCCAAGATTAGAAAATAAATTTATCCTCGTCAATACAACTTACACGGTATCGCCGTCGTTGTAAACCAGACATCCAAAAACCTTTGAAAACACAAACGATCCAACATCTATGAGAAGAAGAACCTTTACCCCCGTCGGCGCCCTGCATCCGATCCTGTTCTTTGCCGGAGTTTATGCCGTAGCCCTGTTTTTCTCCATTTTTATCTGTTCTACAATCTTTTACAGCTGTAATGCCAACAGTTCGTATGTGAAAACAGAAAAGAAAGCCGAGAAAAAGGCAGAAACATCTAATAACGGTGTTGTTTCTGTAGCATCTATTCAATAGCCCATTATTTTCCTCCAAATACGAGTGGGTGTTTGTGGCCTATGCGATGAAACATTATCTTCGCCGCACATTCGAATAAGGCTATGCAAACTCCTACTGCAAAGATCTTTGCCGGAACCGGTTCTCAGGAATTGGCCCGCGAGATCTGTAAACGCTATGGTACCCAATTGGGTAACGTCTCCATCCAACGGTTTAGTGATGGGGAGATTCAACCGATCTTCCAGGAGAGTATCCGGGGAGATTTTGTTTTTCTGGTCCAGAGTACCTATTCCCCTTCCGACAACCTGATGGAGCTGCTCCTGATGATCGACGCGGCCAAACGAGCCTCCGCCTACCGGATCATCGCCGTCATTCCCTATTATGGTTATTCCCGCCAGGACCGCAAGGACCGTCCCCGGGTAGCGATTGGCAGTAAGCTGGTAGCCAATATGTTAACTGCAGCGGGCGCCGATCGGGTGATCACCATGGACCTCCATGCACCCCAGATCCAGGGCTATTTTGACATCCCGGTGGACCACCTCGATAGTTCAGCCGTTTTTATCCCTTATATAGAGCAACTTCAGCTTGAAAACCTTACCTTTGCGGCCCCCGATGTGGGAGCCAGCAACCGGATCCGTGAGATCGCCAGTTATTTTGAAGTGGAAATGGTGATCTGCGACAAGCACCGGAAGCGGGCCAACGAGATTTCGAGCATGGTTGTTATCGGGGATGTGACAGACAGGGATGTGATCATCATTGATGACATTTGTGATACGGGTGGAACCCTGGCCAAAAGTGCGCAACTCCTCAAAGAAAAAGGAGCGCGAACCGTACGGGCCATGATCACTCACCCGGTATTAAGTGGAAAGGCCCACGACAATATTGAAAGCAGTGTGTTGGAAGAATTGGTCGTGTGTGATACCATCCCCCTGCGGCAGGAGTACAAAAAGATCAAAGTGCTTTCCACCGCCGGGTTGTTTGCCACCACCATCCGGAACGCGTTTGAGAACAAGAGCATTACCAGTCTCTTTATCCATTCGCAAAGAAGGAACAAGTAAGCGTAACCATTTTAATTAACATAGCATGAACACGATTACAATCGAAGGACAACTGAGGACCGAACACGGCAAAGAAGCCACCCGCCAGCTTCGCTCTCAGGATCAAGTGCCAGGTGTAATTTACGGGGGTGCCAAAGAAATCAGTTTCTTCGCGCCGGCTGTCGAATTCAAACCGCTGGTGTACACACCGAACTTCCAACTGGCCGAAGTAAAGATCGACGGAAACACCTATCGCTGCATCCTCAAAGACCTGCAGTTTGATAAAGTATCCGACAAACTCATTCACGTTGACCTGATGGAACTGGTAGAAGACAGAAAGGTTGTTGCAACCATTCCCTTGAAATTCGTAGGTGTAGCCTCCGGGGTAAAAGACGGTGGTAAGATGAATATCAAAATGAAGGCCCTGAAGATCAAGACCTATCCCAAATACCTCAAAGAGGTGATCGAAGTGGATGTCGAAAATCTCAAACTGAACGAGAACATCCGGGTAGAAGATGTAAAGGCCGATAACTACGAGGTGTTGAATTCTCCCCGTATTCCTATCGCTTCTGTGGTAATGACCCGTCAGCTGAAACAAGAGGAAGCCGCTGGTGATAAACCCGCTGCCCCTGCTGCCGCTGCTCCTGCCGCTGAGAAAAAATAAGCTTACTGGAAAGGACTTCGATCGTCCGGTTCAAATAATCAACACGCAGGTTCAAACCTGCGTGTTTTTTTATGTCTTTTTGTTCATATTCTAAAAAAGAAGGTAATTTTCGATCATGAGGTACCTCGTTGTTGGCCTGGGAAATATTGGGGAGGAATACCGCCAAACCCGGCACAATATCGGTTTTGATATTGTGGATGAGTTTGCGGCCAAACATGGCGGGTTTTTCCAAACCGACCGGTTGGCGGCCATGGCTGAATTTAATATGAAGGGCAAAATAGTGACCTGCATCAAGCCCTCTACCTATATGAACCTGAGCGGCAGGGCCGTAAAATACTGGTCTGATAAGCTGTCGGTCCCACTGGAGCGGATATTTGTCCTTGTAGACGAATTGGCCCTCCCGCTTTCCAAGATCCGGATCAAACCTTCCGGCAGCGCCGGTGGCCATAATGGGCTCAAAAGCCTGGGGGAAGTGCTGGGGTCCGATCAATACCCCCGGCTGCGGTTCGGGATCGGAAACGATTACCCAAAAGGAAAACAATCCGATTTTGTACTGGGCAGGTGGTCCGAAAACGAATTACCCCTGGTCAGGTTCAAAGCCACTAAAGCCGTTGAGGCCATTGACTTATTCATCCTGCAGGGGCTTACCGCCGCCATGAACGAAGTAAATAATAAAGAGTATTCGCTATGAGAATTCAAGGGGAATACTTAATTTAGCTGCCCCTTCAATGTATTAGAATCCAATCGTTTTATGATGCCGGAATATATGGGATGAACAGTCCTGTGGAATGGTATCCGATGTATTTAACAGTAAACGCTCCATTTTTATGAAGATATTTTGCGTAGGCCGTAACTATGTTGCCCATGCTGAAGAGTTGGGAAACGAGGTTCCTGATGAACCTGTGATATTCATGAAGCCCAAAAGCGCCCTCCTTCAACCCCATACACCTTTTTATTATCCCGAGTTCACCAACGAATTGCACTATGAATGTGAGCTGGTGCTTCGTATCAGCAAGAACGGGAAATATATTCAGGAAAAATTTGCGAATAAATATTATGACGCTGTTACGGTCGGTATCGACTTTACGGCGCGTGATCTGCAAAACGAACTGAAGGAAAAAGGCCTTCCCTGGGAAAAGGCCAAGGCCTGGGATAATTCCGCCGCCATTGGCAAATGGATTCCCATGAACGCGCTCAAAAACAAAAAGGACATCCATTTCAGTTTATATAAGAATAAAGAACTTGCCCAACAAGGCAGTTCGGAATTGATGATCCATTCGTTCGATGAGATTGTGGCCCATATCTCCAACTACTTTTCCGTAAATATCGGTGACCTGATTTTTACCGGCACGCCAAAAGGGGTCGGTGAATTGGTGGTTGGTGATGAACTGGAAGGTTATCTCGAAGATGAGGTTCTCCTGAACCTGGAGGTCAAATAACCCGGCACTCATCAACTAAATACTTCCCATCCCAAAATCCTGTTTATTTTTGGGGCCATGATCGAAACGCCTATTCTGATTCGCGCGTACCGGCTGATGTGTCTGGCCAAAGAAATGGCCGAGACCTATGAAGCCAATCGCACGATCTGTAAATATGTCCACTCCACGTCGCGTGGGCACGAGGCTATTCAACTGGCCACCGCCTTTCAACTCCTCCCGGGTGATTTCGTAAGCCCTTATTATCGCGATGAAAGCCTCTTACTGGGGCTTGGCTATACACCTTTCGAACTCATGCTTCAATTGTTGACCAGAGAAGCTGATCCATTTAGTGGAGGACGTTCCTATTATTCTCACCCCAACGCCAATAACCCGGGAAGGGTACGCATGATCCATCAAAGCAGTGCCACCGGTATGCAGGCAATACCTACCACCGGAGTGGCCCATGGCTTACAATATCTTGAACAAACAGGATCTGAAAAACTGGTAAAGGGGCCTAATGGTGAAAACCCCGTCGTGATTTGTTCACTGGGTGATGGAAGTGTTACCGAAGGAGAAGTGAGTGAAGCATTGCAGTTTGCCGTCCTCAAACAATTGCCGATCATCTACCTCGTTCAGGATAATGAATGGGGCATCAGTGCCACGGCTTCCGAGACCCGTGCGATGAATGCCTATGAATATGCCGAAGGGTTCAAGGGATTGCAAAAGATCAGTATCGACGGGACGGATTTTCCAGCAGCCTTTGAAGCAATGGCATCCGTGATCAACGATGTGCGGAAAAACAGAAAACCCTGGCTGGTCCATGCACGGGTTCCGCTGTTGAACCACCATACTAGCGGCGTACGCAAAGAATTTTACCGAACAGAATCTGACCTGAATGATCAGTCACGTTTCGACCCACGTCCACTGTTGCGAAAAATATTGGTGGAGAAAGGCGTGGGGGAAGAGGAAATTCAACGGATAGAAAGGAATGCGGTTGAAACGGTAAAAACTGATTTTGACCGGGCGGTGGCTTCACCGGAACCGGCACCGGAAACCGCCACGCAGGACATATTTTCCCCAAGTCCCGTAATCGAAGAAAAAGGGGAGAGACAACCGGCAGATAAAGAAAAAGTGATGATGGTGGATGCAGCATTGTTCGCCATTCGCGAATTGATGGAGGAACATCCGGAGTGTATCTTTTTTGGACAAGATGTAGGAAAAAGGCTGGGTGGTGTATTTCGCGAAGCGGCTACACTGGGAGATAAATTTGGAGAACACCGGGTATTCAATACGGCCATACAGGAGGCCTATATCATTGGATCTACCGTTGGACTTAGCGCAACCGGAGTAAAACCAATTGTGGAAGTACAATTTGCTGATTATATCTATCCCGGGTTTAATCAACTCGTGAGTGAGATATCAAAATCATGTTACCTGAGCCGCGGGAAGTTCCCGGTGTCCACCATTATACGCGTTCCCATTGGCGCATATGGGGGTGGGGGGCCATATCATAGCGGGAGTATTGAGTCTACCCTCCTTTCCATCAAAGGGATCAAAGTGGCCTATCCATCCAATGCAGCCGATATGAAAGGGTTGATGAAAGCGGCCTATTATGATGGGAATCCCGTGGTGATGCTGGAGCATAAAGGTTTGTATTGGGGAAAGGTACCGGGTACGGAGGATGCTAAAACAACCGAACCATCCAGGGA
>JANRLV010000092.1:0-9847 GCA_033762195.1 Chitinophagaceae bacterium
AAAGCAACCACCCGCGAAGGATACTTTGATTTATATCCCAATAATAAGTTTCTGATATAGCTGTTCTCTTTATAAGGCTGTATAAAATCCCGTACCTGTTCAAGATGCGTTGGCGATACATCCACGGGTATATAACCCATACCGTAAAAACTACCTTTCTCCACCAGGATACAGGAACGCTCTTCGGAGTTTACGCCCTGATCCAGAATCAGAAACGATTCTTCCCTGCTTAGCGAGGCAAGGGCTTCCTGCACCCGGGCGTTGTATGTTTCCGGCGCTTCTTTTTTCTCACATGCCCCTTTACATTGCCCTGTTTCCAGGCCCGTACAGGCCACGGTATCTTTTTGTAAAAAACAGTATTTGGGGCATAGCCCATACTCACGTATCAGTCCCCGGAGAATTGTATGGCCTTCCACCAGGTAGTGAAACGTGTGTGCCGCCACCAGTCTTTTTTTGTTCTTTTCTATCGCGAGACGGATGTAGCCATTCTGGTCCTCGTAGGTGTAAATACCATAAACATCTTCCCATCTTTTTTGTGAATGGTTAAAGACGGGCCAGAGTTTTCGAATTTCGGTGGATTCGAGTACAGCCGCCATCAATTCTGTGCCACATTCCCGATAACTGATTGCATGGACATGCTTCATGAAATTCTGCTTCTGCCGCCCGGCTGAATTATTGCTAAAATGACTGTTGACCCGGTAGCGGATATTCTTAGCCTTTCCGACGTATACGATCTTCCCTTTTTCATTATGGAAATAATAAACACCCGGTGTATAAGGCAATTTATCAAAATGCTCCTTGGGCACATTGGGGGGCAATACGGCCTCCTTTGAATCCCGTTTCAGGCTTTTGGTGATGAATTGTTGCTGATCTTTTTCCAATAACAGTTGAAAAAGCCTGACCGTAGCGGCTGCATCGCCACCCGCGCGGTGACGGTCGTTGATATGGATTCCCAGCGAATCGCAGAGTTTGCCCAGGCTGTAGGAGGGGAGGCCGGGAATCAGTTTCCGGCTCAACCTGACGGTACATAGTTTATGGGTATTTAATTCATACCCGGCGGCCTTTAAATGTGCTTTGACAAATGAATAGTCAAAATTGACATTATGTGCTACAAAGGTCTTGTCATGTAGTACACGGTGAATCTGTTCGGCCACTTCCTCAAATTCCGGGGCATCCGATACCATTTCATCCGTGATACCGGTCATCGATTGGATATATCTGGGAATCGATTGCCGCGGATTGATCAGGGTTTCAAATTTTTCCACTACTTTGTTTCCATCAAAGACATGCACCGAGATTTCGGTGATCCCGTTGGCGGCGGCATAGGAGCCGGTAGTTTCAATGTCGACGATGGCGTACATGTATATGGTTATTTGTCAGGAGTCGAAAGTCCGGAGTTCGCGTTTCTTGTTACTTCTGACATCCGACCCCAGACCCCGGACTCTTTTCTTACCAAATTTCGCAAACTTGACCCAAAAACACGAAATGTTCCGCAACCGCCTTCTCAAGTTGTACAAGCACAAGGGGAAGGAAGCCAAAAGGATGGGCATTACGGCCTACCGGTTGTATGATCATGATATTCCCGAATTTCCCTTCTGTATTGAATTCTATGGCCCTGACCTTTATGTAGCCGAATACCAGCGCAGGCATGGTATGACCGAGGAGGCGCATGAAGAATGGCTGCAAGAGTGTATCCAGGTCATTTCCGAGACCCTGCATATTGAACCGGAAAGGATTTTTCTCAAACTCCGGCGCCGAAAACCCGGCCGCCTCGGGCAATACCAGCGGCTCGACCAGTCAGGCAATGAGAAAGTGGTACAGGAAAATGGGCTCTCCTTTATCGTCAACCTCCACGACTATCTGGATACGGGTCTGTTTCTCGATCACCGGACCACACGCCAACGGGTGAGGGAGTCAGCAAAAGGAAAGAAGGTGCTCAACCTTTTTGCCTATACCGGTTCCTTCTCTGTATATGCGGCGGCGGGTGGCGCCGCAGAGGTCACCACCGTCGACCTCTCCAATACCTATATCAACTGGGCTAAAAGAAACATGGAATTGAATCATTTTACTGGTGATCCCTATCAATTTGTACAAGCCGATGTATTGCAATGGTTGAAAAATGCAGACCCGGAGTCGGTTGACCTCATCATTCTCGATCCTCCCACTTTTAGCAATAGCCAACGGATGAAGGATATCCTCGATATTCAACGCGATCACGCGGTGCTGATCAATGATTGCCTGCGCCTGCTTAGCCCGGCAGGGCAAATTTATTTCAGCACCAATGCCCGGAATTTTGTGATGGAAAAAGAAAAAATCCAATCGAAAGAGATCACGGATATCACCAAAGCCACCACCCCATTTGACTTTGAAAAGAAGTTATTCCGTTGGTGTTTTCTTATTACCAAAAAGTTTTCCGTGCATTCCGTGTCCTGAAGCCTCGGGACACGGAAGACAAGGAATTTAAGGGTAATGCTTTTTTAAGAGGTAAGAATACGATGCGTATAAATGATGGCTGAATTTGAATTGGGAAAATTCAGGGAATCGGGTATAGTACTCCGCATCGGCTAAAAGCACCACGGGTGTCCCGGCCCGCATAAAGTTGTTTCCTCCCGCATATTGTGGTTGCTGAAGTTGGGGAAGAAATTGTTTTACCTGTTTATACACCATCGGTCCCAGGTATTTCCCCATTCGTTTCTGCGCACGACGGGTTGACCGGTCGATCTTATTGTAAATGATCTTTCCTGCCAGTCTCACCAGCAATTTTTGCTTTTTTAAAATGGGCTTTGCTTCAGTAAAAGGATTGGTCTGGTTAAAATCTTTTAGCGTCTGAATGGAGAATGGCGTTTCCGGAACCCAATCAGCCGAGTTAACTACGGTTAACGCCCAGGAACCCCGGGTGATAAAATCAAAATCATAGGCATAGAAAAGGTTACCTGTTTTCGGTGCGGCGGAACTGTAGGTCTTGAAAAAAACATCACCGGGAATACGCCCTGCCTTCTGTTCGTAATGAAGATAGGAGCGTAGCAGTTGCGATAAGGCGCCACCCTGGCTATGGCCTACGATCAGTATTTCTTTTATTTGTTGTGTTTCATACATTTCCCTGATCTTGTTCACAATGGACGGCCCGATATGTCCGATACCGATCGTCCAGCCTGCATGAACCATGGCTTTTGGATCTTCTGAAAAGGTGTAATCAAATCGGGTGCTGTCGTTTAATTGCAACATTCCCTTGGCGGGTACCATGGCCCCATAAAAGTTCTCCAGCCAACTCGCCAGTTGTTGTATCGTACCACGCAACTCGATGACCCCTACATTATCATTCCGGACAAAGAATTGCCAGCGGTTGAGGAGGCCTGTTTCCGGAGAACGATAATTTAGTTGATAAGGGTCTTTGACCATCTTCCGTTGATTGGAATCCGGTATGCTGCTTCCATAAAAGGTCAGGGAGAGCAATTGTCCGTATTCAATGGGATCAAAACCAGGTTTCAGTGTAACCTGGGCGTGCAGGGTTTGGGAAAGCATCAGCCACCCCAGGCATAAGCTAAGGAGATATCGGGTCATAGAAAAGGTATGCGTAGGTTATCGTTTCGCGTATTGGACCAATGCGGCTTCCAGACAATCCATCGCCTTATCCAGCGATTCCAGATTGAGTACATAGGCCAGTCGCACTTCATTTTTTCCCAATCCGGGTGTACCATAAAATCCCGAAGCAGGGGCCAGCATCACGGTTTGTCCTTCATGGGAGAAGGATTCCAGGAGCCATTGGCAAAAATCATCCGCATCCTCCACCGGTAATTTTGCAATGGCATAAAAAGCGCCCCCAGGGGTTGGACAAAATACACCGGGTATTGCATTCAACCGGCGTATCATCAGGTCACGTCGTGCCTGGTATTCCGCTTTAGGTGCCTTGAAGTAATCGTCAGGCAGGTCAACGGCTGCCTCTCCCATGATCTGTGCCAATCCCGGAGGGGATAACCGGGCCTGGGCAAATTTCATGGCCGCCTGGTACACTTCTTTGTTTTTTGTCACAAAGGCGCCCAACCTGGCTCCACAGGCACTGTACCGTTTACTGATCGTATCCATCAATACCACATGTTCATCCAATCCACTCAGGTGCATGGCGGAGATATATTCACCATCATAGCAAAATTCCCGATAGGCCTCGTCGCTGAAAAGGAATAACCCATGATCAATGCAAATTGTTTTCAGGGCTTCCATTTCCGCACGGCTGTAGAGGTAGCCGGTAGGGTTATTAGGACTGCAAATGATGATGGCTTTAGTTTTATCCGTGATCACCTTCTCAAAATCCGCTATAGGAGGAAGGGCAAATCCATTTTCGATATGCGATGTGATCGGTAACACTTTTACACCAGCCGCACAGGCAAATCCATTGTAATTGGCATAAAAGGGTTCGGGTATGATGACCTCATCTCCCGGGTTGAGACAGGCAAAGAATCCAAACATGATGGCTTCGCTTCCGCCAGTGGTAATGATTATGTCCTCATGGGTTACTTCGATCCCAACTTTTTTATAGTATTGGACCAATTTCCGCCGATAGCTCTCATTCCCCGCGCTATGGCTGTACTCCAATGTTTTGATATCCGCATGACGTACGGCGTCAAGAATGGCCGGCGGGGTCTCAATATCCGGCTGGCCGATATTCAGGTGATAAACCTTGGTTCCTCTCTTTTTGGCGGCCTCTGCAAATGGCACCAATTTCCGAATAGGGGAGGCGGGCATCTCTTTCCCGCGGGTTGATAATTCTAACATGTTTCAAAGATAGGGATTTGGTATTTTTGCGGGCTAAATGCCAATAGCTAAAAGCTAATAGCTAAAAGCTAATAGCTATTAGCTCTTAGCTAAAACTGTCATCTGTAAACTGTCATCCTCATACCATGGTCCTTACTGTAACCCTGAACCCCTGCATTGACAAAAGTTCTACTGTTGAGAAACTCAAACCCGAAAGCAAACTCCGATGCACTGAAGTGGTCAATGAACCCGGTGGTGGGGGGATCAATGTGAGTAAGGCCTTACAGAAACTCGATACGTCGTCCGTGGCTTTATTCCCGGCAGGAGGACACAATGGAAATATGTTATGCAGTTTATTGAAAGAAGAGAGTATCCTTTTTCATGCAGTGGATACCAAGGTGGAGACACGGGAAAATTGGATCGTGCATGAGAGCTCCACCAATGCCCAGTACCGGTTCACCTTTCCAGGACGTGAGGTGCATGAGGAAACCATCAAGACCCTGGTCGATCAGATACGGGCCTTTGCCCCGAGTTTTGTGGTGGCCAGCGGAAGCCTGCCTCCCGGTTTACCTGATTATTTTTATGGATTGATTGTAAAAAATGCAGCAGCCGTAGGTGCCAAATGCATTGTGGATACCAGCGGCCCCGCTTTACAGGCCATGAAGGGAAAAAAGGCCTTTATGATCAAACCCAATATTGGGGAATTATGTAAAATGCTCCAGATCGACTGGCTCGATAAGGAAGAAGTGCCCGATGCGGCTCAACAAGCCATTATCGATGGGTTTGCAGAAATCATTGTGGTGTCGCTTGGGCCCGACGGTGCCTGGCTGGTCAGTGCCGACAAGCGCTACTTCGTAGAAGCACCTAAGGTGGAAAAAAGAAGTACGGTTGGTGCGGGTGACAGCATGGTGGCTGGAATCACTTACTCATTACAAAAAGGATGGTCATTACGCGAAGCCATCCGGTTTGGGGTGGCCTGCGGCAGCGCCGCCACCATGAACGAAGGAACCCAACTCTTCCGCCGGGAGGACGCAGAACGTCTTTTTGCCCAGCTACGGGAATGAAATACCGTGCTCCGGGTATAGGGTTCCCAAAGGATTTGCATTACATTAGTCCTATGAAAAAAATCGGCATCACCCCGCTTTTAACCCTCTTGTTCCTGGCTACCAGTACGCTGGCACAGGATGTAACTACACTATACAACGAAGGCCTCAAGCTTCGTCAGGAGAAAAAATACAAGGAAGCCGTGGAGAAATTCTCCAAAGCCACCCTGGCCAATCCCAATCATTTTGACTCACAGTATGAAATGGGTTGGTGCCTGAATGAGTTGAAAAGCTATTCCGATGCCATCATCGCCTTGCGCAAGGCCCGAAATCTCAATCCAGGTATGGCCAAAGTGCATTTTGAACTCGGTTATGCCTTCCAACAATCAAGCAATCCGGATTCGGCCAATAAATGTTACGACCGTTGTCTTTCCATTAACCCTAAGTATTCCCTGGCCTTCAAACAAAAGGGGTATATCTCCTATCTCAAAGACGATTTTAATCAGGCACTGGATTTTTTTAAAGGATATGAATCTGTCGCTTCACAGGAGATCAATGATTATCTGTACTGGTACCGGAAAGGGTATAGCTTTAATGCCATTGATAAATATGACAGCGCCAAAGTGGCCTTGAACCGGTCACTTCGGTTCAAGAAGGATTATATCAATACCTATTGGGAACTTGGTTTTGCCAGTACAAAGCTTAAAGAGGCCGATGAAGCCATTGGCTATTTCAATCAGGCCATTTCGCTCGATCCCAAGAGCCATATTGCCTATAACGGAATTGGTGAAGTGTACCGCGACCTAAAAAAGGACAGACCGACCGCCATACTCTGGTATGAAAAAACCCTGGCGATAAATGCCACCGAGCGTAAAGCGAATTTTGGCAAGGGCTATTGCCTCAATAGCCTGGGGAAGTATACCGAAGCTGTTCCTTACTTACAAACCGCCATCAAAAGCGAATCAACCTACACCGCTGCCTATGTTGATCTGGGGTATAGCTACTACATGCTTAACCGCTATGAAGAAGGACTGACCCAATTGCGCAAAGCCATTGAGCTCAATGCCAATAACCAGAACGCCCGTTATTATTCTGGCTTGATCTATATCGCCCAGAAAAACAAAACCATGGCGCAAAAAATGGTGGATGAATTGACACAGTTGAAATCCGGCAGCGCAAAAACCCTGCAGGACAAAGTGAATGCCATGAATTAATTCATAAAATCCTTAACAATTTCGACTTCCCATCCCTGTAACCTTCCTCTTATCGAAACCGTCCCATAGTTCACAAAGAATTGCATTAGCTTTTAGCCATTAACTGTTAGCCTTTTACTAAACGCTAATAGCTAAAGGCTAAAAGCTACTTTACCAACTGTCGTGAACGGGAAATATTATATATATATTTTTTTATGTGTGTTTGGTTTGATCCAACTATCTCCGCATGAAGCAAAGGCTGGTTCATATGGTCCTCCCGTTAAAATATCCCTTCCTGATGCAGAAGAAATCTACCCTTCAGTATATGCCATCCCTTTTAGCCGCGCGGGTAACCTGATATTGGTAAAAGCAAAGGCGGATACTACAGAGGGTAACTTTATACTGGATACCGGTTGTCCCCACCTGGTATTGAATGCAACCTATTTCCGGCATTATCCTGTGCAAGAGTCCCTGGAGGATGGCACTGGGGCCACAGCAGGTGCGTTTTCTGTTCAACATACCCGGGTGGCTGATTTTTCTTTTGGCACCAATCATTTTTATCAGGTGGATGCTGACCTGACGGATCTGGGGAGTATCGAGAACAGCCGGGGGATCAAGTTGCTGGGCTTGATCGGTGTTGAGCTTCTGCGGAAATTTGAGTTGATCATTGATTATGAAAATAATTTGATCTACCTGCATCGGTTGGACCGGAAAGGAACGTCTGTATTTGAACAGGATCAATTGGCCGATACATCCGCCTACCAGGTAATCCCCATCCGTATCATGGATAGCCGGATCATGGTGGAAACGGTGGTGGGGGGCAAAAAGCTTCGGTTGGTCATAGACAGTGGCTCGGAGGCCAATCTGCTTGATAGCCGGCTACCGGAAAAGGTTTTTGCCGAGGTGTCCATTACAGGTCGGACAACCATGATGGGAGTAGGGGGGAAAAAGATCGATGTGCTAAAGGGAGAACTGAATACCCTGCATATTGGGGGGGTGGATATACGGCAAATGAAGGTATTGGTTACTAACCTGGAAAAGACCTGTTTCTCCCATGCCGGATGTGTGGACGGGGTACTGGGTTTTGATTTCTTATCCCTCAAAAAAATAGGGTTTAACTTTGTAAAGAACAAAATGTTCGTTTGGAAATGACCGGGTCGAAAAAATATAACATGAGAAAAAGATGGAAGGTATCAATCCTGGCCCTTGGCCTGTTGATGCTGAACCATATGGCCCTGGCTCAGGACACGATAAAGCTATGTACTGTCAAGAACGGCCAACAATATATCTGGCTCAGTAAGAACTTACCCGAGGCGGAACTCAATGCCTTTATCAGTCAATTTTCATTGGAAGGGCTTGCTTTGAAAAAATTCATTCAATCCGGGTTCACCGATTCGATTTTGCTGGGCGGCTGGAAGATCGGGCTGAATAATTCTTCCCAGTTCACCATTAGTAAACCCCTGTTGAGTTTTGACCGGGTAGATGATCCGGCCATGCGCCTGATACTGGCAGAAAAGGATATTTCTTTTGATGCCCGTTTTCCCCGGATCAGTAATCAACTTCAGTTTGGATATAACCAGTTTCGGAAAAAATCCACTTTCCCGATTTATAGTGATTCCACCGTACTCTTTTATCTGCGTGACCACAAGAATGCCAACCAGGTCATGCTGGCCGGCAGCTTCAATAATTGGGATCCGGCAACCCTGATGATGAAAAGAACAGATAGTGGCTGGATCCTTCCGGTGAAATTACTGCCCGGCAAATACTGGTATAAATTCATTGTGGATGGGAAATGGATGATCGACAACGACAATGATATCCAGGAAAATGACGGGTTAGGCAATACCAATTCCATTTTCTTTGTCCCCAACCATGTGTTTCGGTTCAAAGCCAGGGAAGGTGCCAGAAAGGTATTTGTGGCGGGAAGTTTCAACGGCTGGAAAGAGGGGCAACTGGCCCTGCAAAAACAGAACGGCGAGTGGGTATTACCTGTATACCTGGCCGAAGGCACGTACACCTATCGGTTTATTGTGAACGGGCAGTGGATGGAAGATCCGTCCAATCCGGATCATTTTCCCAATGAGTTCGGGGAATTTAATTCAGTTGTACGCATAGGCGTGCCGATGCTTTTCCAATTGGATGGCTACCCAACCGCCAATCGGGTTTTTCTGTCCGGCTCATTCAATAATTGGAGTGATTATGAGGTTGTGCTTCGCAAAACGCCCGGAGGATGGGAAGTGCCTTATATATTGGGGTCTGGCAATCATGAGTATCGTTTCCTGATAGATGGTAAACCTGATTCTGCTCATAATCATACCCTGATCATTGATCCCAATTATACATTTAAGGCAAAAGCATTTAGGCATGCAAAAACGGTTTACCTCGCCGGTGATTTCAATAAATGGAGCCCAACCATGTTGCCCATGAAACGGGTAGGAGAGGAATGGGTGGTGGATGTACATTTATCAAAAGGCAAACACCTGTATAAATTCATTGTGGATGGCGAATGGGTGCTTGACCCGGATAATAGACTATGGGAAGATAATGAGGAAGGTACGGGGAATTCGGTGTTGTGGGTGGAGTAGCGGGGGGTGATGACAGATGACGGATGACAGATGACGGAGGTTGGATGTTGGATGTTGGATGTTGGAGGACAGATGACAGATGACAGATGACGGATGACGGAGGTTGGGGTTAGGCCCCTAATAAAAAATGCGAAATATTGTATTTCGCATTTTTAATTTAGTATTTTCTATTGCCTTCCTTCAGTCATCTGTCCTCTGTCATCGGTCATCTAACCTCCGTCCTCTGTCATCTGACACCCTACTTCGTCGCCGCCACCACATCTCCCTTAATATGAAG
>JANRLV010000093.1:0-14485 GCA_033762195.1 Chitinophagaceae bacterium
AAGATAATATCAGCATGCGGACCTTGTCCGTATGCTCCGGCAGTAATAAAGTAGGAAATTCAACTGATCTTTTCAGGAGGCGGGGAAAGAACATCCATAGGGGCTACGGGCAGGTATGAACTGCATAACATACCTGTATGCTTTTGCTTGTTTGTAACGGTAAAATCGTACTCGGGAAAGTCCTCGCAATACTCACTCAAGTGATTCTTGAACACAGGGGCTTTCTGCTCACTACCTTTATTGGATTCGGATGGTACGATATCATTGGCAATGCGGAAATAATCATGACGGGCTTCTTTCAATAATTCCGCGCCGGTATTGGGAATGCATAAAAATTCAACGGAATCACTAAAGAACCTTCTCTTCACGTACTTGTACATGACCCCATTGATCTCTACTTCTCCATTCCAACGTTCAAATTGGTCTTGATTGGACGCCACAAAGTAAGGAGCGGGGAAATGCGCTTTGATGGAAAGCAATTCGCTTTCATCATATTCATCCAGATCCAGTTTGCTTTCAAGTAAACGGTCTTGCTTTTGTTCGAGGTGATCGAACACAAAACGGTAACCTAACCAGTTGAAGGTTAGCACCAGCAGAAATGATATAGCAGCAATCCTTTTCACGCGGTAAGCAGTGAGGGAAAGATAGGAAAAATAGTGGAGAAACAGTAGTGGGTTTTCCTGGAGAGATTTTACCGCAGAGAACAAGAGAACACAGAGGTACGCAGAGATTTTACCGCCAGGGCGCAATGGCGGAAGGGTACGCCAGGAGTTAATTGTTAAAAACCTCCTCTGCGAAACTCCGCGTTCTCCTATTCTCTGCGGTAAAATCAATTCTCTGTGGTTATTCTCTTCTTAAAACCTTCCCTTCTACCCTGATTTCCAGCGATTTCCAATGAGGCGGCAACACCGACTTTACATTCCCCAGCCCATTGGGGGTTATATTCACTCCCCCAAAGCCCATGATGACACTTTGCAATATCCCCCCGGCCCCGGTGGCAAAATAGGGATTGGTCCCTCCCTTGGTCTCCGCCACCACCCGGAAGGGCGGATTCAGGTTGGGCAAATATGCGTCCTTAAACCAGTGATAGGCCCGTTCGCCATTCCCCAGCCGGGCATACAGGGTAGTGAAAACAGCCTGTGTCATGGCCGGGGTCCCCGCATCAGGAACCCTGGTTTCGTAATATTCCAGGTCTTTTTTTATCTGGGTCGGATCGGTGATCTCCTTCAAAGGATAAGAAAGCAGGTTCACGTCGGCTTGTTTGATGCCTTCGCCCTTATAGGTTGCATGTTCGCGGGTAACGCCATTTTCCATTTTTAATATCGGGATATTGCGGGCCACATACTCCCAGTCAGGGTCCGGGGTAAGCCCCAATAACCGGGCGGCCTGGCTGGCATATTGCAGGTTGGCTTTGGCTGCGGCATTGGTAAAAGCATTATTGTTCACGTTCTCGGCCCACTCATCGGCGGCCACTACATTTTTTATATCAAAATGCCCGGCGCCGTTTCGCTCTACCCGGCTTGCCCAAAAATCAGCGGTGGCGGATAATATAGGCCATCCCTTTTCACGCAACCAATCCTTATCCTGGGTCACGCAATAATAATTCCAGGCGGCTATCGCTACATCAGCAGTAATATGGTGCTCGAAGGGCCCGCTCAAAGCCCAGACCGGCGTTTCCTCTACTCCCGAAGCGGCACTCTCCCAGGGATACATCGCCCCTTTGAATCCTTTGGAGAAGGCATTTCGTTTGGCTGCCTCCAGACGCTGATAACGATATTCGATCATGCTCTTTGCCAGACCTGGATGCATCACCAGCAAGGCAGGGTACATCCACAATTCGGTATCCCAGAATACATGGCCATTATAGCCAAGTCCGCTCAACCCCATAGGCGAAGGAGATAATGCCGTTCCCTCCCGCACAAATGAATAAAGATGATAGAGCATGCTGTGTATGTCTTGCTGAGCCTGAGCATCTCCTTCAATGCGGATATCACT
The DNA here is from genome assembly GCA_033762195.1 of Chitinophagaceae bacterium. Lineage (GTDB taxonomy): Bacteria > Bacteroidota > Bacteroidia > Chitinophagales > Chitinophagaceae > SpSt-398. Next base: position 1,996 of record JANRLV010000093.1, read on the forward strand.
GCTCCAGAGTTTTTCCCATTCCTTTTTATGAAAAGCAAGTAAGCGGTCACGGCCTTCCAATTTGGCATAGATGGTGAGTCGTTCGGCTTCATTGAGCGGATCATCGTGATGGGCACTGGTGATGGAAGAACCCGCAATGGAAAACCGATAGGTCTCTCCGGCCTTTAGTTTGCGCGAAAACTTCATCAGGTGCATATTGTTGTCCCACATTTCATGGATCACCCGGGGTTCATGTCCATGTTCTTCGGAGAAAAGAAAGGTATTGGAGGCGCACATTTGCAGTTTGCCGGTAGGACTTTTGGCCGTTGAGGTAAGCATGCTGATGACCACATGGGGGCGATCGATCTCATTGTAATAATTCTCTACATCCCTTATGGCATCGGGTGCTTCCATTACACTGGCCCCGCCAATGGTCATATCCTTTTTAGCTTTGATCTCTACATCCATCAACACCGTATAAGGCAGGTGGCGGAGGGAATAATAGGTGTATTCGACTGTAGCCTTATCCCCCACATCAAACCGGGTGCGAAAAGCTGCTTCCTTCATATCGAGTTCCTGCTCCATGCCCTGCACATTTTTTCCATCGATGCGCATGCCATCAATATCGAGGTACATATTGAGTAGATTGAAACTCCGCAGGAAATTGCTCACCCGCCCCCGGCCATACAGGTCATAGGCACCGGCGAGCACCACATCTTTCACTTTAAATGGCTCGGGAGAAGAAACGATCCCGATCATGCCATTGGCAACTGTAACTCCATAGTACTCCATTCCGGGTTTAATGTCGGATCTTAATTTCCAGGGATCCTGGCCCTGAACCAGGGAAATGGAAAATAGCGCTATTAGCAGGGAAAAGTGTATTCGCATAGCAGACATATTTTGTAAATTTGACAAGTAAATTCGTTGTTGTACTAAACCTGCATTTCGTTTATATAAAATATATTGGTTGCCGTGAAAAAGACGATCCTCGCCCTGGCCGGCCTCTTCGCCATTTTGCTTGCGCTAACTTACCTCCTGATCCCATCTGAGTTGTCCATCAATGAAAAAACACTCATCGATTCCCCACCCGATGCCCTGTTTCGCAAGCTCCAGGACCGTGACAATTGGAAAAACTGGTGGCCTGATTCCTCTTCCGGTCTTCGCTGGAAAGAAAATGAATACACGATCGAAAAGATCCTGGTCAACCGCTTTGAACTTCGAACCACCTTGGCCACGGCCCAGGTAGAAAGCCTGATCGCTTTAAACATGGCCGACAGCAACCGGGCAGAGGTCAATTGGTCTACCCACCTGAAAACTGATCTTAATCCAATCACCCGTATCCGGCAATACCTGCTTTTCAAAGAATGTCGCTCTTCCTTCCAGGAGTTACTGCAAAAAATGAGCGCGCATTATAACCAGATCGAAAACGTTTATGGTTTTCCCATTCGCATCGAACAGGTTCCTTTTCGTTTTGCTACAGCCTGGAAAAGATCGACATCACAAAAACCAACGGTTGCAGACATCTATACGATGGTGGACTCGATCAGGACCTATATTCAAAGAACGGGGGGACGTGTAGCGGGTGACCCGATGGTCTATACTACCCTTCTTGATCCCCTGAGCTATGAAATCCAGGTAGCGATACCTACTGAAACCAAACTCCCCGAATCAGGACCTTTTACCTCCAAGTGGTTTTTAAAGGGTGGATTGATCGTTGTGGCCGATGTAAACGGTGGCCCTGCTACCATCGAAGAGGCCATGCACCAGGTTGACCTCTTTGTATCCGATCAACGTCGTGGTCGGGTGGCGATCCCGTTTCAGGGATTGTCTTCAGATCGCCGGGTAACAACAGATACCGCCCTTTGGAGGACCCGCATTTATTTCCCGATCATTTGATCCCGATCACCCGAAGGCTGTCATTGTTGGCTGCCAACAAATAGGATGGCTTCCCCTGGATCATTACCTTTTTCATTTGCCGTATCTCGCCTTTCAGCGAAAGTCCATTTAAAGGCTCCGCCTTGTAATGCCCTTTCCCATCATTGAGCAACAACGTACCAAAATCGGCATCATATCGTCCCAATTGAATATTGTTATCATAGAAATTCCCAACAAGCAGGATGTCCATTCGTTGATCCTGGTTAGCATCCAGCACCATAGCGGCCCGAAAGGGGGAAAGCTGTGCCTGCCAGGGCAAAGCCTGCAAGGTGAAATTCATTTTCCCATCGTTGATCAAAACCGCGTTGGCCAAATAATCGGCAGACAGAACCTGCGCAGCGGCTAACTTTTCGGCAGAGAATAATTCCTTCAACGATGCCTTGGCAAAATCCTCCGCATAAAGGAATTTCTTTTTTAATAGCGGTATCTGCCTTTGCAACTCTGCTTTATTGGCAAAAGGGATCTCTTTCCCTTCAAGATAATAGGTGAGCACCTGGTCTTTCTTATTGTTGTCATCAAAATCCGCGTGGTAAAGCCGTAAGGGTTTCTCCACTGATACATCAAACCGGCTATTCAAACCGAGGTTACCGGCCACCAGATCGAGGTCACCGTCTCCATCGATATCCACTGATTGCACAAAATTCCACCAACCTTTGCGTCCTGTGACAGGTTTCTTTTTGAAATGCCCTTTTTCATTCACATAGATATCAATCCCACCCCACTCGGCACAGACCAACAGATCGAGGTCGCCATCTTTATCCATATCCACCACCTCGGCACCCGTGATCATGCCGGCCGTTTTCAACTCCGGTGCATAGGTTTCCGTTTGATTGGTAAAACGACCGGTCCCGTCATTAAGGAGAAGATAGGACTCAGGGATGGCGCCATAATCCCAGGGTACGGACCGTCCGCCGATAAAAAGATCCGGATGTCCATCGCTGTTAACATCCAGTGTTCGTACCACCGATGCATTGATGTAGATGCCTTTGATGGCCTCCTTAAGCTTGCTCAGTTTCCCTTTGCCATCATTGAGATATACACAAGGAACCAGGTGCCTGTCTTTTCCATAATACTCATTGCCACCATTGGCCACCACCAGATCGGGAAACCCATCCCGGTTAAGATCGGTCCATAAGGCATCCACTTCTTCATTGGTACTATCCAGATCAAGATCGGGTTGTGCCAGAGAATTAAACCGTCCATTTGCCTGTTGCAAAAAGACCACTGCTTTGGAGGTTTTGGAAGAGCCTGCAAAAAAATCATCTAACCCATCCTTATTAATATCGCCTACTGCTATTGCCGGGCCTTCGGTAGAAATTTTATGCGGGATAAGAGGCTCACGCGTAAACTCCTGAAAAGGATTTTCCAGGTGTTTAAATTGGAGACCAGTTTGAGCGGTCCTGTCTTCGAATACGGGACCAGACAATGGGTAATGCAGGCGTACCCGGTCATAGTTAAATACCGGCAGCCCGGATTGATAGCGCAGGGAAAAAAGCGTATCCGTTCTTTCCCATTTAAAAGTTTGATAGGTATTATCAGGCCACACCACAAAGGCAGAATCTACCCGATTACTGTCCAACCCCATATGCATTGGTATCTGCATGCTGGATAGAAATCCTCTTACAGGATAATGTTCGTATGACTGAATTGCGCCTTGTGAAAACAGATAAACCTTTGTTCCCAATGCCTGGCTGTTCCCTTTGGGGCCTGTAAATTTCAGATCAATGAAATGCGCGGGTAATAAGCCTCTGGCTTTGTTTTCATACAACATCACCGGTTCATCCACATTGTTGGTTACAATATCCAGGTCACCATCATTGTCCAGGTCGGCATAGATAGCTCCGTTGGAAAAACTGGGTTCATTACCTTCAATACGTGGTGTGACATCCGTGAAACGAAGGTTGCCACTGTTTTGAAAGAACTTATTCTTCAACCGTATCTCCGGGAATTTATTCACCAACGCCATGTCTTTGTCTTCGATCTGATCGGCTCTCAGTTTATCCTGAATCGTTTTATCTGAAACAAAATTGACGTAGTCAATATCGTTCATCCGTTTGGGGATGCCATTCGAAACAAAAAGATCTTTATGGCTGTCATTGTCAAAATCCATCCACAAGGCACTCCAGCTCCAATCTGTGGCATAGATACCTGAATAGAGGCCTGTTTCGCTAAAGAGCCCATTTCTCCGGTTCCATTGCAGGTTGTTACGGGTGTACTGGTAATCGTACCCAACGGATATTTTGTACTGATAAATATCGTATTCGTCCTCACCCAACGAGCGCCGGATCATATAAGGATCTGATGGTAACATATCCATGGAAACGATCTCAGGATACCCATCGTTATTTACATCGGCTGCATCCACCCCCATGGAGTACATGCTCGTATGCATCAGGCGCTTTGATGACTCTTCAGAAAAAGTTCCATTGTGCTGATTAATGTATAAATAATCATTCTCATGAAAATCATTTCCCGCATAAATATCAGGCCATCCATCCAGGTCAATATCGGTGATCGTAACACCTAGTCCATAACTGATTGCGGAACTATTGATCGTTGAAGGGACGGTGACATCGGTAAACCTGGCTCCATCATTCCGGAACAACCGGTCGCCTGATTGCGGGTGATAGGTGCCCAGGAATTGTTTACGCGGGGCAAAAGTGCCGTTTTGATGAACAGAATGATTGAGCAGGAAAAGATCCAGGTCACCATCCAGGTCGTAATCAAAAAATGCTGCCTGTGTACTGAATCCTGAAAAATCAATCCCATATTCAGCCGCCTGATCTTTGAACTCCGGAATGCCATCCCGAATTCCCTGACAGACCAATAACTGGTTTCTTCCTTGCAGAGATTCAAAGTTTCCAACCTGGCAAACATAAATATCCAGTAATCCATCCCCATTGATATCCACCACGCTGACGCCGGTACTCCAGCCTTTGTTATGGGGAATTTTCGCTTCAGTTGTCACCTCCCTGAATGTCAAATTGCCCTCATTGAGATAAAGTGAATTGGGCTCCTGATTGGCAGCAAAAAACAGATCGATCTTTCCATCCTGATTAAAATCGCCGGCCCCCACCCCAGCCCCATTGTAGAAATACATGTACTTGAACATGTTGAACCCCGGAGTAGGATGAAGTTTATTGGAAAAATGAAGCCCGGTTTCTTTGGCAGACCGAACCACAAAAAGGGGATCCTTTACCTGCGAGGTTTCGCAGGCTTGCAAGACAAGCATACATCCACTTATGACAAGCAACCACAAACGCATATTCCACATTATTTTTTGATCACGGTGTTCCGACGGAACAGAACCGGAGTATCGTTATTTCGCATGAATAATAGCCGGTAATCGTCCCCTTTCCCCCAAGACCGGATCTGTTTGACCATGCCTTCGATCTGTATCCCCGATTCACGGGTTGACAGGAGATTGAATTTTCGTTTACCCTGATTGATCAATACATGGCCAAGACTTCCATCCAGCCTTCCCAGTTGAGGTTGGAACCCAAACTGGTTACCGCCCATCACCAGGTCAAAGCGCCCGTCATTGTTCACATCGGTACAGGCTATCGCATTTACCGAAGAGAACTGGACATAGGGCGCCAGGCGTTCCAGCGTGAATTGCCCATTCCCCTCATTCCAGGCAATAATGGTGGAGCAGAAATTGAACTCCCCGGCAAGGGCGCCCTTCATCATGTCCTGGCCAAACAATTCCTCCACAGACCGGTTTGCATAAACCTCATGCTGTAAATTTTGTTTCTTGAGATAGGGAAATTGCTCCTCCAGGTTTTTCTTCATGAATACGGGCACATCCTTTCCATTTACATGTCGGGTCATCACCTGCTGTATCGTTCCATCCATACCAAAGGAGTTAATCCAAAGGCGTACAGGTCGGGCGCTGTCGGGGCGCAAGTAAAAATTCTCTCCGATATTTCCCAGTACCAGGTCATTCTTTCCGTCTCCATCAAGATCACAAATGGACAAGGAGCGCCACCAGCCTTTGACTGCGGAAAGGTTTGTATTCAAAAGAGCCAGCGAATCACTTTGAAAAGAAAATATTTTCACCGGCATCCAGTCACCCGCCACAATCAACTCTGGTTTATTGTCACCGGTCAGATCGGCCCATTGGGCAGCCGTGACCAACCCTGCTTTCTTAAGCCCTTTGGCCTTATCCTTTGGTAATTCGGTGAACTCCCCTTTCCCATTATTGACAAACAAATAGCTTTCAGGTGTGGAGCCATAGAGATAAGAAATAGAACGCCCTCCGACAAAAAGATCAAGATCACCGTCCCCATCCATATCCCCTGCAGCTACCGCTCCGGTATTGGAGCTGGACGGAGGAAATGCTTCCAGTGATTTTTTAAAATGGGCCCGGCCATCGTTCAGGTATAGGCTGTTCTCCAATTCTTTTTGCCGGGGTGTTTTGTTATTGCCACCTGAACCAATAAACAGGTCTAGGTCCTTATCATTGTCGGCATCAAAGAAAAGAGCAACCGGCTGGTCACGCAGGGGCTCCTTTCCAAGTTCAGGAATGGTCATTGGTGTAAACCCACCATCCTGTTGTTGCAGAAATAATTGTCCTTGTTGTTGAAAAGTTCCCCCTATAAAAAGATCTTCCAATCCATCTCCGTTTACATCTCCGGTAGCTGTACCAGGACCTTCACGAGAGAGCATCAGGGGCATATTTCGCTCCGCGTAGAAATCTACATATTCATCTTCCTGCTGTTTGGGAAGGGAATGCTGTTGATTAATAAAAACCGGATCCTCCCGAACAACCAAAGAATCGAATGGTCGGGCTGTGGAGGGTTGCTCCAACGGATGCACCTGATCGATATTCAGGGAGGTATACGTTGAAACCATCCGATCAGGCCAGATCACACGTACTGAATCCAATCGATTGACCTGACCCAAACCGATCTGCATCACATAGTCAATGGACGATTGAAAACCACGCGCCGGAATTTGTTCCCGGGTAAAAACCTGACCATTGGCATAGACCTGCACTTTTGCCCCTACTGCAAACCGATTAGGGTCTTTGCCCTTAAAGGAAAAGCCAATAAAATGATGCTTATTTTGTTCCCTTGACCTGTTGGCATATACAAAGGCCGGTGCGTTAACATTGTTGACAACAAGGTCCAGGTCACCATCATTGTCCAGGTCACCATAGGCCGCTCCGTTGGAAAAAGATGGTTGGGTCAGGCCCCAGGCCTTGCCGGTTTCTTCAAAATGAAGACTCCCCGTATTGCGATAAACTTTATTGGGTATAGGGGTGGAGGGCATCTTCTTAATCACCTCATCCACTTCATCCTTCTTGCCGGAGGTAGCTTTTTTCTTTACCAGGTCATTGGCAAAAAAATCAATAAAATCCTGATTGGTCAGGTCGTGTACAATACCATTGCACACATAGAGATCAGAGAATCCATCATTATCCGCATCAAACATCACGGCGCCCCAGCTCCAATCCGTACCCGGGACTCCACTGTAATGAGCGATCTCAAGGAAACGCCCGTTGCGATTATTTAACTGCACCGCGTTTTGCATGAATTGCTGATGAAAACCCGAATGGACCCGCAGGTCGTAGATATCATAATTTTCAAAGGAAGAAGTGGTCTTTAACCGATAGTCATCTTCTGGCAGCATATCGGTGGTGAAAAGGTCCGGGTAACTATCATTATTGATATCCTGCAGATCAGCACCCATGGATGCGAGGCTGGTGTGCCCGATCCAGGATTCGATCTCATCCAGAAATTGACCGTTGCGTTGGTTGATATAGAGATAATCTCTTTCAAAGAAATCATTGGATACATAAATATCCGGCCACGCATCTCCATTGACATCTCCTACAGTTACCCCAAGCCCCAGGCTGATCAGAGAACCGTGGATGCCCGCTTCGTAGGTCACTTCTTTAAAGGTCCCACCATCATTTCGATATAGGTGATCCCCTCCTCCTTTTAAAAATTCAGCGACACGTGATTCGGCCACGGGGATATTCCGCATATTGGAATAGTTAAGGGTATTGACAGGAATAGGACTATTATTGACCAGGAAACAATCCAGGTCGCCGTCCATATCGTAATCAAAGAAGGACGCATGGGTGGTATACCCCGCATCGTCCAACCCATACGCAGCAGCTTTGTCAGTAAAGGTGAGGTCGTGGTTGTTGATGAAAAGCTGGTTGCGGCGCATATTGCTGTCAAGCATGTGGCCGGCATTGCAGACATATATATCCAACCAGCCATCGCTGTTGATGTCAACAAATACAACTCCGGTTGACCATTGTTTCTTTTCGCCAAAACCGGCTTTAGCGGATATATCTTCAAATTGAAGATTCCCTTTATTCAGGTAGAGCCGGTTGGCCACCTGATTGCCTGTAAAGAAAACATCCGGAAGGCCATCGTTATTGATGTCACCGATTGCGACACCGCCGCCATTATAAAAATTACGATACAGGAATACATTGAAATCCCTCGACTCCGTAAGGTCATTGCGAAAGGTAATGCCTGAATTTTCTTTCAATTCAAACAGACCCGGCTTGGTTTCAGACCGGCAGGAGAAAAGAAACAGGATGATCCATCCCAGATGCAGACGCCGCATAATCATTACCTAAAAATAAATAAAGGCCGTTGAATTCAAACGGCCTTTATTCTATAAAAAAATGATGAAGAAGATCTTAATACCCTACGTTCTGTTTCAGGTTCGGGTTTGAAGACAGTGCGATATTGGGAATCGGGAACACCACGCGGTATCCGGGAGATGTTTGAGTCCGCTGATTCGTAGGCTCATTGAATTTACCAAAGCGAATCAGGTCATTTCTTCTCCAGGCTTCGAGGTACAATTCACGTCCACGCTCAGCAAGCAAGGCATCCAGGTTTACTGAACCCAGTGCGGATGCATTACGGTTGGCGCGGATATTATTTACGATCGAAAGCGGTGTTTCAGCATCGGTACCACCACGCAGAATGGCTTCTGCTTTCATCAAACGCGCATCGGCTAAACGGAAGAAAGCGAACTCGTTGGTACTTCCCCAACCACCACTGTTCATGGTAGAAGGATCCAGCGGCCATTTGTTGGTACGGATACCTTTCGACTCGGTAGAGAAGAAAAGGCTTGCATCCGACGTAAAGATGAGCGGGTTACCGCTACGGTCTTTCAGGTCAACGATGGGGTTACCGATCGTTTTACCCTGAGGGCCTCTTTGCTGACCAACCAGGAAACCGGCAGGGCGACCTGCTACATCGGTAAATCCGGGGATGGCAGATGATTTTCTTACATCTCCATCAGCAAAGCTGTTATAGAACTCAGCGAGTGTAGTAAATCCGTTCCAACCATCGGGAGGCATGTTATAGTGGTTACCCATACAAGTAGCCCAAACGAGGTTAATACCCTGGCTGTTCTGACGAACAAAAATGTTCTCACTCGACTTGGTGCCATTGTCCCAGGTAAAGTTGTCCCAATAGTTGTTGTCAATTCCCAGATCAGGATTGGCAGCGATCGCATTACAGAGTGCAATCACTTTGTTCATATCCGCGGCATCAAAAGTAAAGGGCCCGGCAGGGTTATTGGGGTCTTGTTTGAAGACAGCCTTATTCAGGTAGGTCTTGGCCAACAGGAACCGGGCGGCTTCTTTTGTAGCCACATTCCGAGTAGCATGAGTGTAGGCAGGAAGCGTGGGAATGATCGCTTCCAATTCGCTGATGATGAAATCAACGGCTTCGGAACGGGAATACACTTCAGGAAGTTCCTGAACCTCGGCAGTGGCAGGGCGATGCTGAACCTGACCAAACAGGTCACACACGATATAGGAGAAATAAGCACGGAGGAATTTTGCCTCGGCTTGAGTTTGACCAGTGGCCGTTTCCGCCAACAGGGTGGTTTGGAACAAGGCTCCATTCAAACCATTCCAGGTGTCATTGATCTGGTTGTGCGAACCATCCCAGGCGTGCAGATGCAGTTTGCGCCAGGTACCAAAGTCATCCCAGTCAGTACCACGGGTAGGCCCCATCAACTCATCGGTGGTGTGCTCTGACATGGCATACCAGTTACCTTGCCCGATCAATTGGTTCAATTGCTCATACACCTTGCTCAGAGTTGAAGGAGTAGGCGCACCACCTGAAGTGGCGGGAGCGATCGAATTCGGGTCTTTGATTTTCACATCCAGTTTGCTACAGGATACTACCGTAACAACGGCAGCCAGGGCCAACAGGAGGTTTTGAATATTGTTCGTCGTTCTTTTCATATGCTTCAGTTTGTGTGTTTTGACATTAAAAACCGAGGTTAAGGCCGAAGGTCACGGTTCTGGGTTTAGGATATCCGGCATAGTCGAATCCACGGGAAGGAACGCCGTTGATTTGCTTGTCCACATTCACTTCCGGATCCAATCCAGAATAATTGGTGATCAATAACAGGTTCTGGCCGGTTATCGATGCAGAAAGTGATTTGACCCATTTGCTCTTTACATTGAAAGCATAGCTGAGGGTAGCATTGGACAACCGTACGAAATCGCCTTTCTCAAGGAAACGAGTAGATACGCTACCTGGGTTGATCGGATCTTCCGGACTGTTAGCCACCGCGTAAGTCACGTTGTGCGCAGTCTTCACACTACCTTTCAGGAAGAGGGCGTTCGCTGTGTTGTTATACACATAGAACCCAAGCGATGTATTCATAAAGATGCTCGCGCTCCAGCGGCCAAGGCTGAAATTGTTGGTCAAACCAGCGGTAAAGGTTGGCAGAGCGCTACCTAAGAGCTGGTCCTGAGCACCGTTTTCATAACGGGCATCACCATTACCATCAAATCCGATGAATACAGGCATTTTCCAGGTAAAGAGAGGATAACCATTGGCAAATGTTTGGGCATAGGCGCCAGACAAACCTTGTCCGCTTACTGCACCCGTGTTCACTACCACGTTGAAATCTCTCAATTCGTTTTTCAGGAAGGTCATGTTGTAACCGATATCCCAAGAGAACTTCTTGCCTTTCACCGCGAGGTAATTCAGGCTAAACTCCAAACCAGTATTCATTACATAACCGGGCAGGTTGGAATAATAATAACTGGAGGCGCTGAATCCACCCGGAACCGGTCCAAAGAAAATCAGGTTCTTACGTTTGGTGTAGTAATAATCGATCGTACCGGAAAGGCGGTTGCCTTTGAGGGCAAAATCGATACCAACACCGGTAGTCGCAGCTTGCTCCCATTTCAGGTCTTTGTTACCCTGGTGAACAAATTGAGTTTCCTGATTACCAGAGTTACCAAGCCAGGTTTGTTGAAGGTCAATGGCGTCGTAGGCACCTAATCCATCCTGGCTACCCAGGATACCATAGTTGGCACGTACGCTAAAATCACTGAACACTTTGCTCAACCCGCTGGCAAAATCTTCCTGGAACAATCTCCACTTTGCCGCAAAGGCCGGGAAAGTACCGTACTTGTTGTTCTCCCCGAATTTGGAGGAACCATCAATACGGAGAGTGGCTGTAAAGAGATATTTATCATTGATCGTATAGTTCACACGACCAAAGAAAGACTGTAATTCAGTTTTGGAATAGAAAGGCAGATAAGCAGGCCTTTCGTTGTTGAAATTGTCAATGTCTTTGATGAACACATCATTGGGGTTCACAACAGGCGTAGTAAGTCCCCAGGCTACACGGCCAGAGCCTTCCACTTCAGTGGACTGATAGGAATAACCTAACACGGCATTCAACTCCTGGTTATTGAAGTTTTTGTCGTATGTCAGGGTATGCTCGATCAGGTTGGTGTTAAGTTTAAGATCCTGGTACACTGCGCGACCGTTTCCGTTGATGGGATTCTGGTAATCTACGCCAAACACGTTGTTGGTACCACCAGCAACGGCTGTGCTCAAACGGGGATCAGCAAAGGATTTACGCAGGCTCTTTGAATTATCATAACCAAAAGTAGCCTTGTACGTCAACCCACTGGCTATTTCATAACTCGCACTCAGGTTAGTGAGCAGGCGGTTAACATTATCGTTGTCGGTAAAATACGCAAGCAACATGGCCGGGTTACGGTTACCATCCAGAGGATCGTAGAATTTACCGTTCTCGTCATAGATCGGGTTGGTGGGGTTGAACGTGATCGTAGCTCCGATCAGTGAACCCTGATAACCGGCGTTGTTGGTATTGGGCGCGTATTCATTCTTTACATTGGAATACGTAAAGGTGGCATCCAACTTCAGTTTGTCATTGAGCAGTTTCTGAGTGAAGTTGGCGCGACCAGTGAGGCGTTTCAAACCGCTGTTCTCGACGATACCTTTTTGATCATCATAAGAACCACTCAGGCGAAGGGCTGTTCCTTTATTGGAGAAACCCCATCCCAGATTATAGTTCTGAGAAACACCGGTACGGAAGATCACATCCTGCCAGTCTGTTTCAGCACCCTGGTCAACACCGAGGATGGCAAGGGCTGCATCTGCAGGACTGGTACCCGCATCAATGTTGGCCTTTTTTACCGTTAACAGGAAGTCTTGTCCATTCAGCAGGTCATAACGGTTGGCAGTGGTGGAAATGCTGGTATTGGCTCCAAAGGTGAAGCTGCCTTTCTTTCCGCGGCCGCTCTTGGTGGTAATGATGA
>JANRLV010000094.1:0-45813 GCA_033762195.1 Chitinophagaceae bacterium
TCTATTTTTGGAATTATGAACAACCAATTCCAATGATAGAAAATTTTGTTTTAATAGCTAACCTATCGAGTTTTATTCCGCTTGCGATCTTTCTCTATCACCTTTCTCTCACCAAAAATGTGAACTATGCCAAAGCGGTAGCGGGTGCTTCCGTGTATGCTTTGCTGATTTTTGGGTATTACCTGGCCTTCCCCCACCATGTAAATAAGTATTTCGACGCGGTCAATTATTTTGGTGAATTCCTGGCCTTTTCAACGATCTTCTACTTTTCCTTTAACGGATCCCTTTTTCGGAAAATCGTGCTATTTGCGGGAATTGCGTTCGTCCTATTCTTCATAATTTACTTATCTGCCTTCGTAATAACCGAATTAGACCCCATAATAAACAGTGTCAAGTCAATAATTCTGATTGTTTTAGCGTTACTTGTTTTTTACGAAAAGTTCCAAATGGAGACTGACAAGGTGATCTACTATGACCACAAGTTTTGGGGAATCATTGGTTTGATCATCTTTATTTGCGGCACTTTTCTGTTTTACCTGGTGTACACGGAATACTATCTGGAAATGCAGAAACTGGAGGGTATCCCGCTCACGTTGTATGTATTGAAGAATATATTTCTAAGTATAAGCATGCTCCTATTAATAAAACAAATCAAAAAAAGCAGTGGGAGGAAAGAAAAAGACATCCCATTCCTAGACCTGGAATAACCCTATAAGCCACCACCACATGTTTTTTCTCCAAGCCCCCAACAATATCAGCGTATCCAAAATTGTGCTTTTTGGTACCCTGGGGATATTGATCCTGGTGATCGGCCTGGTCTTCTTTATCATCCAGCACCAGCGCAGGGTGTTGAAATACCAGCAGAAATTACAGCAGATGGAGATCGATCAGCAAAAGATGATGCTGAGTGCCTCCATACGCATGCAAGAGGAAGAACGCCAACGCCTGGCCGCCGATCTGCACGATGATGCCGGTCCGCTCCTCGCCACCGCCCGCTTATACCTCAATGAAAACCTGGTGAATCAGGATAAGGCCAGTCAACTTCAATCGATTTTCCAGGCCCGGCAGATCATTGATGAAACCATTCAACTCATCCGCAACATCAGCCATAGCCTGATGCCCCCTACCCTCAAGAATTTTGGATTGGAATCCGCTATCAACGACCTTTTCCAAAAGATCAGCGGCTCCGGGGCCATCAATGCCAGCAGCCGGTTCCATGATTACCGCGAACGGCTCAAAGGAGATAAGGAACTCATCATCTTCCGTATCGTACAGGAACTGGTGAACAATATTCTTAAACATTCAAGCTCGAGTTTTATCCACCTCACCCAGAATATCCATGGCGACAAGTTCTATCTCCGCATCCATCACGATGGACGGGGACTGGTTCAAACCGACTTTGAAAAGCTGAATAAGAGCAATATCGGGTTGGGATTGAAGAATATCAGCAGCCGTCTCCGGGTATTACATGGGGATATCCACTTTGAAAAAGACATTTCCCAGACCTATTATAAGGTGACCATCGAAGTTCCTCGCGATGATCCTTACCAGTAAGCCGGAAAATCCTATTTTTGCTTACTTACTGTTCCTAATGAATGTCATCAAAGTTGCCATTGTAGACGATCATAAGATCTTCCGAAAGGGAGTGGTCTTGTCCCTGCGACCCTATACCAATATCCGGTTTGTCCAGGAAGCAGAACACGGCGATGACCTCCTGGCCGGTCTGAAAGAATCTGAACCAGATGTGATCCTCATGGACCTCCGAATGCCGGGGAAAGACGGGATCGAAACCACCAAAATAGTTTCCAAGCAATATCCCCATATCCGCATCATCATTCTCACCATGTACGAGGACGAGCGCTTTGTGTACCACATGATGGAGAATGGCGCCAATGGATATCTGCTCAAGAACGCTGAACCCCAGGAGATCCGAAAAGCCATCATGGATGTACATGAGAAAGGATACTACCTGAATAATTTCGTTAACCGCATCCTGCTCAAACGCTCCCATTCCCGCAATAAGGTCATCCCCTCCCTCAACAATGAAATCACCCTGAGTGATAAGGAACGGGATGTGTTGCGTTTTATCTGTATGGAATTCACCGCCCAGGAAATTGCCCAGAAAATGGAGATCAGCCCGCGTACCGTAGAGGCCATCAAGGACCGGCTGATGGAACGCTTTGGAAGTAAGAATACCGCGGGATTGGTTTTCTTTGCAGTGAAGAATAACCTGGTGGACTAAAAGCTAATAGCTTTTAGCTATTAGCTGAAGGTCATCTCGGGAATTTCTCCTTCTATAATCAAACGTCCGGCAGTCTTCGACTTTATTTCCTCCACCGATACTCCCGGCGCCCTTTCCAGCAACCGAAAACCTTCGGGTGTAACATCAAGTACCGCCAGGTCACTCACGATCTTTCGCACACATTTTACCCCGGTCAAAGGCAATTGGCATTGCGGAAGAAGTTTGGATTCACCTTTTGGATTGGTATGCATCATAGCCACGATGATGTTGCGGGCACTGGCAACCAGGTCCATGGCCCCACCCATCCCCTTTACCATCTTTCCGGGGATCTTCCAATTGGCAATATCGCCCTGGTCGCTCACTTCCATCGCCCCCAATACGGTCAGGTCCACTTTACCTGCCCGGATCATCCCAAAGCTCATGGCCGAGTCAAAAAAGCTGGAACCCGGAACGGTGGTTATGGTCTGCTTGCCTGCATTGATCAGGTCAGGATCCTCCGCACCTTCCAATGGGAAAGGGCCCATCCCTAATAAACCATTTTCACTTTGCAGGACAACTTCCACTCCGGCAGGAATATAATTCGCTACCAGGGTGGGGATACCAATTCCCAGATTGACATAATATCCATTCCGAAGTTCGCGGGCAATGCGTTGGGCGATTTGTTCTTTGGTGAGGGGCATGGGTGAAGGGTGAATAGTGAATAGTGAATCGTGAATCGTGAGGCGTGAGAAGCTATTGGCTATTAGCTCTTGGCTTCCTGCTTACGTATCGTTCGCTGCTCGATCCTTTTTTCGTATTGGGTTCCCTGGAAAATGCGTTGTACATATATCCCGGGGGTATGGACCTGGTCGGGGTCGAGTTGACCGGCCGGGACGAGCTCTTCCACTTCGGCAATCGTGATCTTTCCGGCCATGGCCATTAGCGGGTTGAAATTTCGGGCTGTTTCGCGAAAGATGAGATTACCATGGGTATCTCCCTTCCAGGCCTTAACGAGCGCGAAATCGGCCTCAAAAGCGTATTCAAGCAGGTATTCCTTTCCGTTAAACACTCTCGTCTCTTTCCCTGCGGCAACTTCCGTACCTGCACCGGCGGGTGTGAATACAGCAGGCATGCCGTACCCGGCGGCTAGACAGCGGGTAGCGAGCGTACCTTGCGGAATGAGTTCCACCTCGAGTTCCCCACTGAGCAACTGGCGTTCAAATTCCGCATTCTCGCCCACATACGAAGAGATCATCTTTTTCACTTGCCGGGTACGCAGCATGAGCCCGATACCAAAATCATCCACACCGGCATTGTTGGAGATACAGGTCAGATCCTTTACCCCTTTTTGCACGAGGGCCTGGATGCAATTTTCGGGAATGCCACAAAGCCCAAAGCCCCCTAACATGATCACCGCGCCATCGGGAATATCGCGAATGGCTTCGGCCGCACCGGACACTGTTTTATTCATACAACAATCGTTTGTGCAAATTTATCCGGATTCGGGCAAATAAAGGGCTTATTGCGGTTGAATAGGCAAACTCAGGCTGTCGAGTTTTTTGCGAATGGATTTGGTGCGTATCCGGAGACTGTCCGGTACCGGTGAGGTGGCTGGTTTCGTAGTGGTATCTTCTTCCACTTTATAGGCTTCCTGCTCCTTGCGCCGGGCCATGGTATTCAGCGAATCCATCACCACTCTGAGCAGGTCGGGGTGCATACGATAAAAATCAAGGCTCTTCTTAAAATCTTCACGCTTTATCTGGTGAAGGGCAAAAACCTCTTCATATAACCTGAGGCTTTCCTGTTTCTTATTCAGGTTGGAATCCTTGCTGACAAAATCCGTGACAAACTGATCTGACCGGGCCAGGTCCCATAGCACCAGCTTCATCTTCTCTTGTGAAAGAATATCATCCGGCACTTTGTCCTTATTCACACAAGCGCCTAATCCGGTCAGTATTGCTATGATTAATAAAAAAAGGGGCTTCATTTGAGTTCCTTATAGGCCTGGTTATTGGCCGCATCCAATTTAACGAGAAGGGCTTTGGCCCGGTCCTTTGATTCCTGATCGGCTTTAGAAAAGATCCGGATCAGTTCGGTGCTCCTGCCCTGGAAAAAAAACTGCAGGATCATGGAACCCGGGTTTTCAGATTGAACAGTTTGAAGGTAGTTCAGGGAGTTCAACACTCCGGTACGCCCTTCTTCTTCCTGATCGTAAAACATATCAAGTCCGGTGCGAAAATAAGTATAGAGCGCATCATGAATCAGGGCAAACCGGTTATTGTTGAGGTTCTCTGCGAGCCAGTACCGGTTGCGCAGACTTTCATAGTTCTTCCACCCGGAGATATCTCCTGATTCTGGCGCATTGTTGACAATATTCTGTGCTTTCTGAAAATAAATTTCTCCTCCCCGTGGTGAGAAGGAATCATAATCCATCCCCAGAATGATATTGATCCAATAGGCCAGCACAGCCGTCAGGTTCGATACATAGGGATCTGTGCCCTGCACGCGGTTCTCATTGAATTCCACCGGTTGAAATTCCTGGTACTTAAAAGCAAAATTGTCATCCTGAAAGTTGACCAGCGGCGTGATATAAGTGGTTTTATACACGGGTCGGGCTGCCTGGATGGTCAATGAGGCACTGTAAACGTTTGGCGAAAGAACCTTATCGAGATTGATCAAAAAACTACACTCGATCCGCTCCTGTGCCTGAAAATTATCGGTTGTCCATTTCCGGCTATTGATAAAATTGGTCAGCGCTCCTTGCAGCGTGGTAAAGATCTTCTTATCCACCTGGGTACTGATCCGGTTGGACAGGACAGTGACCTTGGCTATGATCTCCTGGCTTTGCACCTGGAGTGTTGTGATCAAAAAAAACAGGAAGACTATTTTACGCATAATAAATGCTTATAAGTGTATCTACGATATGATGGGCAACTTGTTGTTTGGACTGTAAGGCCAGGTCAAATTCTTTACCACTTTTATCAAACAAGGTCACCTTATTGGTATCCTTTCCAAATCCGGCCCCTTCATCACGCAAGGAATTCAGCACGATCATATCGGCATTTTTTGACCTGAGTTTTTCCAGGGCGTATTCTTTTTCATTGGTGGTTTCGAGGGCAAATCCGATCAGCACCTGGTTCTTTTTTCGTTCCCCCATGGTACGCAGGATATCGGGTGTTTTCTGTAGTTCCAATACTAAACGGTCACCGGTTTTTTTTATTTTCTCCGTTGCGGTGTTCACCGGGGTATAATCGGCCACTGCAGCGGACATAACAGCAATATCCGTCTGATCGAACCGGTCGCTGACAGCCTCAAACATTTGTTGGGCAGATTGTACGCGGATTGTTTCGATTCCTGATGGGCTGGGTTGGGCCGAGGGGCCTAATACGAGGGTGACATCGGCGCCACGGGCATAAAGGGCTTTGGCGATCTCCACGCCCATTTTACCTGAGGAATGATTGCCAATAAAACGTACGGGGTCGAGCGATTCATACGTGGGCCCGGCGGTTACGATGGCTTTACGGCCTTTTAATTCTTCCCGGAAAAAAAAATGCTCCTGGATAAAGGAGAAAATGGTTTCCGGTTCCGCCATTCGTCCTTCACCTACCAGTCCGCTGGCCAGTTCACCCTTTTCAACCGGAATGACCTTATGACCGATGGAAATTAGTTTTTGCAGGTTTTCTTGAGTAAACGGATGGTGCCACATATCCTCATCCATGGCGGGGGCCAGGACAACCGGGCAGGTAGCAGAGAGCCAGGTGGCGAGTAAAAGGTTATCGCACTGGCCCTGGGCCATTTTGGAAAGGGTATTGACGCTTAGTGGCGCGATCACCATTACATCTGCCCAGCGACCCAATTGGACATGATTGGCCCATTCATTCTCCTGAAAAAGGTCAATATGTACGGGGTGATGGGAAAGGGTCGACAGGGTGAGCGGAGAAACAAAATCACGGGAGGCGGGGGTCATGACCACTTTCACCTCGGCACCGGCTTTCACCAGCAACCGGACCAGGTAGATCGCTTTATAGGCGGCGATGGAACCGGTAATGCCCAGGAGGATCTTTTTTCCAGAGAGGTTCATAATATTGTCACCAGAAGTTTATTAAGTCCGAAGTCCGAGGTCTGAGGTCCGAAGAAAGGGTAATGCCTGACTTCTGACCCCGGACCCCGGACTTCGAAAAAAAGGGTTTGTACCTATTGCAATTAACTAAACAGATCGTCTTCGTTCTTCCGGAAGTACACTTTGTCTTCCATGAATTCCTGTGTTGCGAGCAGGGCCGGGTTGGGCATGCGCTCGTAGGCACGGGAGATTTCGATCTGTTCTTTGTTTTCGTGGATCTCCTCGAGGCTATCGGTATGGCTGGCAAACTCCTCGAGTTTGTTATGCAATTCCTCCTTGAGCGAAATATTGATCTGGTTGGCCCGCTTGGCTACCACAGCGATCGACTCATAAAGGTTACCCGTTTTCTGACGAAGATCGTCGAGGCTCCGGGTTTCCACGTTGTTCGTAATGCCTAAGCTAAGCTGGCGTCTTAGTTTGCTCATGAATGGATAAATTTTTGATGTTTTGCTGGGATAAAGATATATAACGTTCGGCTTCCTTCAAAAGCTTACTGTCCGGAAACCTGTCTGTGAAATCATTTACTTCATCAATTACCTTCTCAAACCGCTCTCTTTTCTTTTCTTCGATACTCAGTTCCGCATACCTGAAATAAGACTTGATGACCAACAACTTATACTCATCGGTCCGGAGGGATTCGGGATAATCTTCGATCAGGGTGGTGAAGGCAACGGCGGCGGCATGGAACTGGCCGATATTGTAGTACAATTGCGCGCTGTTAAAGTCCTTTTCCTCCAGTTTTTTCCGGCAGATATCGATGATCCCGGTGGCCTCCACGTTCTTGGGGCTATTGGGATGGGTATTGATAAAGGTCTGCATCATACCGATTGTCCGCTGGGTATTGGTCTGGTCCAGTCCAACCTTGGGAGATTGGCGATAGAAGCAATACGCCCGCATATAATCGATCTCTTCCGCTCTTTTGCTATTGGGGAATATCTCGAGGAATTTCTTGAAATTATAGTCTGCGCTCAGGAAATCATTCTGATAATAAGCACAGTAGGCGAATTTGTAATAGATATCTTCAAATTCGGGCCGGCCGTTATAGATGGGGAGCACATCCTCGAAAAGCATCTGGGCAAACACATACTTCTTTTGTACATAATACTTCTCTGCCACCCGCAGTTTGTATTCCGGGTCGGGGTTTTTAAGCACTTTATTGATCCCTTTGCAACCGGTGATCGTTAAAGCGAGCAATATGATGGCCAAAAATGATCTCATAAAAGGCGGGCAAAGTTAATTGATTCTGGCAAATATTCAGGTAAAAAGAAACGCGGCCAAAAAGGCCGCGTTAATGTTATGATAAATAAGCGGTTAGGCTTATCCTCGGCGGAGGTTGGGGTGCGGGGCCGGAACCGTGTTCGGACCTTCTTCACCTTGACCGGCAGAGCGGATATCAACTGTATCGCAATCGCCACCTTCCTGTGCATATTGGAAGATCATACGATCAGCGCGGATACCTTCTTTCTCAACCAGGTAAGTGATGATAGCATTTACACGCTCCCAGCTTCTTTGCTGCTCACGCTTGTTGCTGGCGCAATAACCGGTAACAACCACTTTACAATCGGAGTTGGTACGCAGGCGATCGGCTACGATAGCGAGCAAGCGGGTGGCGTCATCGCTCAGGCGGGCACTGTTGGCAGCAAATGAAATGCTTGGCAGGGCACCGAGGGCGTTTTCGCAATCACCTTTCTTAGTCAGCATATAGTTTTCGAAGCAAGTGGAATCAGGACATTTTGGTGTACCTACGCCATCGGCATCAACAGGCTGCCACAGAGTTGGGGTAACCAGTTCTTTATCCTTACAATCAGGAATACCGTCACCATCTGTATCGCGGCTTACACCGTGAGAGTCAACCGGGCAACCGGCAGGAGTTTGCTCCTGGTCGAACTGATCGGTAACACCATCACCATCTTCGTCAGGCAGTACAGGTTTGGGAAGGATCATCATCTGAGGTTTGCGGATCTCCTGGTAAGCATAATCCAGCGGGTTTACCCACCAGAGAGGCTCAACAGATTTAGCACCCAGATTGATATTCAGACCAACACTGGCAAAGTTGTAAGAATCGAAATCGCGGGTCAGGCTGGGGTTACCCAGGTCCTGCTCCTGCCAACGCTGACCATCCAACAGGTCATCTTTGGTAAACGTGTGGCGATCTTCAATGGCCAGGTTAACGCGATTGCTCAGTTTGAAAGCAACACCCATACCAATGGTACCGGTGGGCTTCAGGGTTTTGCCAAACAGCTTAGGACGTCTTGTACCCTGGTTATCGGCCAAGGTTTCGTAAGAATCATCGAGGATATCACGCAGTTCTTTCCGGGTATCTTTTCTGTTTTTGTACACGTTGGCTCCGGGCACAACAGAAGAGAAATCATACGGAGTGTTTCCGTTCAAGGCGTTAACGCGTGCTTCATAGATCGTTGCACCCACACCACCGAATCCGTACAGGTTGATGCCTGTTTTGGATTTATGGAAACGGATGTTGTTCAACGTTACCACCCCTTGGAGGGAGAGGTCATGTACTTTGGTCTTGTAGTTGTAGAAAACGGGATCCAGCGCATCACCGGGAGCCATCAAACCACCAGTGGTGGAATTGAAGAAAGCCGGTTGGTTGGTAGCCGGATTCAATCCTTCCAGCGGAGCTACATAGTTCGTGCTCCAGGCGGGGTTACGGGCATAGTTGTTAGCTTGCAGCCAGCTCAATCCTTTACCTGTTCCGTACATATATTCCAGGCGCATGGAGAACACATATCCAAACGCTTTTCTCACGTGTGCACCCAGGCCGAGAGTTGGTACAACGGCAGGTACATCACCACTGATCGCGAACATTCCACCCTTGATCCCAATCTCCCACTGATTGCGGGGTTTGGCGGGGAAATTATATGTTCCGTTCAGGAACTCAGTATGTTGGGGCATTCTTTTGGTGGGTATCACCGAAGAATCCTTGATGGCATTAATGCCTACCTGCGCATTACTGCCAATAACCAGTAAGCATAAACCTACCAGGAAAGAGTACTTTTTGCTTGCCATAAGAATGGGTTAAAATTTTGAATTACAATGTCCTAATTAAGCGCAAAAATATAACTTGACGGTTAAATGTCAAATTTTTAAATTATTTATTTATTAAGTGCAACGAATTGTTTCACCGTTTATTAAGCCAAAAAAACGTTCAAATTTGCTGCTTTCACCGCCATTTTTTTTCCAGTGATACGTATCTTGCTTGGTTTTAGCCATGCATTTACCCGTTGAATTGATCGAAACCGAGCTAAAGGTCTTTGAAACCACCTTCAAGGATGCCGTGAAAAGCAATGCCCCCATGCTCGACCGGATCATGCGTTATATCGTCCGAAGGAAGGGTAAACAGTTGAGGCCCATGTTCGTATTCTTCTCGGCCAAGATCCATGGCGAGGTTACGGACGCCACTTATCGGGCGGCTTCCCTGGTCGAAATCCTTCATACCGCCACCCTGGTGCATGACGACGTGGTTGATGACTCCCTCGAGCGCCGCGGGTTCTTTTCCGTCTATGCTTTGTGGAAAAATAAAGCCTCTGTGTTGGTCGGGGATTACCTGCTGGCCAAAGGACTCCTCCTTTCCCTCGATCATAATGACCATGAAATACTGCATATTTTGTCTGATGCGGTCCGAAAAATGAGTGAAGGAGAGCTTTTACAGCTCGAAAAAGCACGCACGCTCAACCTCAAAGAGGACATATATTTCGAGATTATTCGTAACAAAACAGCCTCTTTACTTGCATCGGCCTGTGCCGCCGGAGCCTGGTCAACCAGCCAGGACAAGGATGTTGCCGAAAAAATGCGCTTGTTTGGTGAAAAAGTGGGTATGGCCTTTCAAATCAAAGATGACCTCTTTGATTATTCCGCGAGCGCCCGAATCGGAAAGCCAACCGGCAATGATATCAAAGAAAAAAAGCTGACCCTGCCTGTTATATACACGCTGAACAATTGTGATGCGTCTACACGCAAAGAGATCATCCACACCATCAAACACAAGAACAAAGACAGTAAGTCGGTACAAAGGGTGACCGAACTGGTAGCCCGGAACGGTGGGATCGCCTATGCGGAAAAGAAAATGGAGCAATTCCGCTCCGAAGCCCTTGAAATCCTGCACTCCTTCCCTGAATCGCCCTTCCGAAAAGGACTGGCCGATCTTGTACATTATGTAACCAACCGTAGCTATTAAATTCAAAATCGCCTGAATGGAAAAGCGGTGGACGTTGAAAAAGGGTGACCCTGCCCGTGTTGAAGTATTGAAAGAGGCATTGCGTATACATCCTGCCCTCTGTGCTATTTTGGAGCAAAGAGGCATCGGCACCTATGAGGAAGCAAAATCTTTTTTCCGCCCCGATCTCTCCGACCTGCCCTCTCCCTGGCTCATGAAGGACATGGAAAAAGCCGTAGCCCGTATTCAACTGGCCATGGAAAAACAGGAAAAGATCCTGCTCTTTGGTGACTACGATGTGGATGGCACCACCGCGGTGAGTGTGCTCTATCGTTTCTTTCAAAAATTTCACCCACAACTGGATTTTTATATCCCGCACCGCTATCGCGAAGGCTATGGGGTCAGCAAAGCCGGAATTGATTTTGCCAAAGAAAATGGATTTGACCTGATCATCTCTGTAGACTGTGGCATCAAATCCGTTGACCTGATCGGTTATTCCTCCTCGTTAGGCATGGATTTTATTGTATGTGACCACCATTTGCCGGATGAAGAACTCCCCCCTGCCGTAGCGATCCTGAATGCCAAGCAAAAAGATTGCCCATATCCGTATAAAGAATTATGTGGTTGTGGTGTAGGTTTCAAACTGATGAGTGCTTTAGTGGAACGATTGGCTTTACCCCATGAATGGTTGTGGGAAGACCTTGATCTGGTAGCCACGGCCATCGCGGCGGATATTGTTCCCATCAGCGGAGAAAACCGCATACTCGCTTTCCATGGTTTGAAAAAAGCCAATGAAACCCCCAACAATGGCATCAAAGCCCTTTCTTTTCTAAGCGGGTTGAAACCTCCTCTTCATATCCACAACCTCGTTTTCATGATCGCGCCGCGGGTGAATGCCGCCGGACGCATGGATGATGCGCGAAAAGCGGTGGAGATGTTCATCGCCCTAAGCTATGAGGAAGCCTTGAGCTTTGCTGAAAAATTACACAGCGACAACACGGACCGAAAAGAAGCGGATAAATCCATTACACAGGAAGCATTGGAATTGATCCGAAGTCATGAGCATTGGGTCGATCGCCGCTCCACTGTCGTTTTTCAACCCCATTGGCATAAAGGGGTTGTGGGGATCGTAGCGTCGCGATTGATCGAGCATTACTATCGCCCTACCGTTGTATTGACGCGTTCGGGTGATTATGTTGCCGGTAGCGCACGCAGTGTACCCGGATTTAACCTGTACGAAGCCATTCATGCCTGTCGCGAACATCTGCTGGGGTATGGTGGGCATTTTGCCGCAGCGGGAATGACACTCGATCCGGAACAGGTGGATCTGTTCCGCGAAAAATTTGAAGCGGTGGTATCCGCCACCATTGACCCTGAATTACTCATTCCAGAGATCGAGATTGATGCAGAGATCGGATTTGCCGATATCACCTGGAACTTCTTCAATATACTTCGCCAAATGGAACCTTTTGGTCCCGAGAACCTCATGCCTCAATTCATCGTGAAACAGGTCAGGGATACGGGCTATTCCAAAATCGTAAAAGAAGAACACCTTCGTTTTGTTTTAAAACACCAGGATATCACGCTGACAGGTATCGGATTTGGCATGGCCTCAAAATTTCCTTTGTTACAAGGCAGCCGTCCGGTGGATATTGTTTTTAAGATCGATGAGAATGAATGGAATGGCCAGAAAAGTTTACAATTACGGATGATCGACATACGTCCTTCATAATCAAATTCCAATTTTAAGACTATCGTAGTTTTCCGATACCGGGGCATTATTTGTTAATAAATAATTCACCGGTTGCACCCGGGCTGCATATTGAATAAAACTACTTTTGGGCGACCACAAACTAACGCTCATGAGAAAGAATTACCTCTTATCCTTCGTCCTTTTCTTTTTATTTTATTTTACGGCCAACGCACAAGTCGTCATCAATGAAGTGTATGGCGGTGGTGGCAACAGCGGTGCCACCTACAAGAATGATTTCATTGAATTATACAATAACAGCTCCTCTCCTGTTTCTTTGACGGGTTGGTCCATTCAGTATGCTTCTGCTACAGGAACTACCTGGCAAAAGACAGACCTGACCGGAACCATTCCGGCCAATGGATACTATCTGATCCAGGAAGCGCAGGGAGCCGGCGGTACGCTTGACCTTCCCACACCCGATGTGATTGGCACCATTGCCATGAGCGGAACAGCGGGTAAGGTAGCCCTGGTGAACAATACCACCTTGCTTTCCGGATGTCCTGCAGCGGGAACCTATATCGACCTGGTAGGCTTCGGCACCACTGCCAACTGCTTTGAAGGTGGTGGCCCAACGCCTGCTCCTTCCAATACCAATGCGGTGCAACGCAATCCGATCGGAAATGATACACAGAACAACAATACCGATTTTGCAACAGCGCTTCCCTCTCCTTCCAACACGTCCACCGGAGGAGGTACACCTTCCGAAACAGCTTCGGTAGCGATCGGCGCCAATGGAGCCGAGCCTGCCACAAACGGGTCATTCACCATTTCATTGAGTGCTGCCGCACCGGCAGGTGGTATAACGGTAACCTATACCCTGGCAGGTTCTGCCAGTGCAGGTCTTGACTATACAGATCCACAGGCAGGAACCGTGACCATTCCCGAAGGGGCCACCAGTGCCGCCCTCGTGATCAATGTCGTAGATGATTCTCAATTTGATCCTTCTGAAACGGTTCAGATCACCCTTCAAACCGTTTCCTCACCTTATATCCTGGGTACCACCACGGCCACCATCAGCATTGCCGATGATGAAGTACCCCCTCCCACGCCGATCTTTTTGACCCTGGCTCCCTATACACAAGATTTCAATACCCTGGAAGGCGTAGCCACCACAGGTTCTACTGTACCGAATGGTTGGTTATTCCTTGAAACTGGAAGCGGTGCCAACACAACCTATGGAGTGGGCACGGGTTCGTCCAATGCAGGTAATACCTACAGCTTTGGTGCCAGTGGCAGCAATGAAAGAGCGTTTGGCGGATTACAATCCGGAAGTGTCATTCCATCCATCGGCGCTGGTATCATCAATAATACCGGAACCACCATCACCCGCCTCGGCATAACGTTCACCGGAGAACAGTGGAGACTTGGAACAGCGGGAAGGGCAGACAGGCTCGATTTCCAATACAGCCTTGATGCCACCAACCTGGGAACCGGAACCTGGATCGATGTAGATGGTTTGGATTTCATCTCCCCCACTCAAGCCGGAACCGCAGGTGCTTTGGATGGTAATCTTGCCGCCAACCGCAGCCAGATCTCTGTTACGATCAATGGTATCGCCATCCCTGATGGTGCTACATTCCATATTCGCTGGAACGATTTCAATGCCTCTGGTGCAGATGATGGACTGGCCATTGATGATGTTACCATCGAAGCCAACCCGGTTGATCTTATTGCTCCCGCGGTAACCACCTATTCTCCCGCCAATGGCAGTACTAATGTTTCTACCAATGGAGCCGCCAGCATCAGCTTTAATGAACCCGTACAAAAAGGAACGGGCTCCATAACACTTCGCAACGCCAGTGATAACAGTGTGATCGCAAGCCTTGATATCACCAGTGCTTCTGTTTCTGTCAATGGAAATTCGGTCAGCTTCCCATTGGTAAACCTGCCCGTGAATACCACCATTCAGGTGGAGATAAGCAATGGTGCCTTACTTGATCTTTCTTCTAACCCATATAGTGGAACAAGTGGCAATGACTGGACCTTTACAACAGGCACTACCTTTTTTGCCGCTGATTTCAATACCTGTACCAGCAATTTATCCGATGGGTTTACCCAATACAGTGCCACAGGCGCTATCACCTGGGCATGTACCACCTTTGGCCGTGACCCGAACAATAACACCGGTTCACTCGCGAATGGCGTTCAGATCAATGGTTTCTCGGGGGGTACCAATGTACCCAATGTGGATTGGTTGATCTCTCCCGCTTTTAACCTGACGGGCACCACCTATCCGCTCTTGTCCTTCTGGAGCCGTGCTGCCTTCAATGGTAAACCTTTGGTGTTGAAAGTTTCAACCGATTATACCGGTGGCGATCCTGCCCTGGCTACCTGGACCGATCTCAATGGAAAGTTCCCCGCACAAGCTTCGAATGTGTGGACACTTTCTGAAAATATCAACCTGACCGCTTACAAACAAGCGAATGTCCATATTGCTTTTGTGTACACCTCTACCGATGATGATGGTGCGCGCTGGACATTGGACGATCTTTCCCTGTTGAATTCACCCACACCGCCGCCGCCGAGCCTGACACTCGGTAACCGCGATGTATTGTATCCTTTTGTTCCGGCTGGTCAAACCGCCGAAAAAGCGATCACATTCATTGGCAACGACCTTACCGGTGATGTGACACTGGATGTAACCGGTGACTTCCTTCTGTCGAAGGATGCGCTCAGTTTCTCTTCATCGCTTACCTATACACAGGCAGAGGCCAATGATGAGGTAGTAACGGTTTATGTGCGATTTGCCCCCGGTCAGAACAATGAGGATTTTACCGGGCTGATCCATGTTTCCACTTCGGGACTGCTGGATAGCATTGGGCTCAAAGGCACGAGCATCGATCCGGCCACCACACTTGAAGTGGTGAACTGGAATATTGAATGGTTTGGCAGTACGGCCAATGGTCCGACCAATGAGAACCAGCAGCAACAAAATGTACAAACCATCCTGCAGAATATCGGTGCTGATGTATATGGTTTAGTGGAAGTGGTGGATGAGAACCGTCTGGCGCAGGTGGTTGCCCAAATGCCCGGATATGCCTATGTGGTTTGCGATTATGGTTCGCATACCAATCCAAATGCCCCCAACCCGGGACCTTTATCTGAAGCACAAAAAGAAGCTTTTGTATATAAGACCAGTGTGTTTAGCAATATCACTACCGAACCTTTGCTGACACAGGGAATCAATTCTGCGGCCGATATTTCCAATCCGGCTTATAACTATTGGGCAAGCGGACGTTTCCCTTATATGATGACCGCCGATGTAACCTTGAATTGCATCACCAAACGGATGCGCTTCATCTTGGTACACGCGAAAGCGAATACCTCACCGACAGCTACCTCCTATGAGCGTCGCAAGCGGGGTGCAGATACCTTGTATCAAACACTTACCCAACTTTATCCTGAAGACCCGATCATCATCCTGGGTGATTTCAATGATGACCTGGATCAGTCCATTACTGCCGGGTTCACCACTACGTCCTGGAACTCCTTTACCGAGGATGTGGTGAATTTTGAGGCCATCACCAAACCATTGAGCCTGGCTGGTAAAAAATCGACTGTGAGCTATAATGATGTGATCGATCATGTGGTGGTGTCGAATGACCTGCTTCCCTATTATATTCCAAATTCTGCTGCGTTATTGAGCGATGTGGCTGGCCTGGTCACCAATTATGGTTCTACCACCACCGACCACTACCCTGCTTTTTCACGCTATATTTTCCGCAATACCTCCGCGCCAACCGTTGGTTCTTGTACCGCGACCGTTCAGTTCTGTGCCAATGGTGCAGACACGTATACGGTACCCGCTTTTGTGGCCAACGATGATTGCGATACCGAATTGACCTATACATATTCCATCACCGGTGCCACCGAAAGGAGTGGAAATTCGAATGATGCCAGCGGCGTCTTCAATATCGGTGTGAGTGTGATCAATTGGACTGCCACCGATAGCTGGGGTAATAGCATTACCTGTCAGACAACGGTAACAGTAAAAGAAGCGCCATCTGTGTTGATTCCCGATGTGTATGTATTGCCCGCAGGTACACTGGCCAATACCGTGTATATCGGATATACACCGGCGTCAACCGCTACCTTGAATGCAACCGCAGCCGGTGGTACAGCCCCCTATGTGTATAGCTGGTCAACCGGAAGTACCAATGCCAGCATCCAGGTGAGCCCAACCACCAATACCCAATACAAAGTGACCATCACCGATGCCAATGGTTGCCAGGCAATGGATAGTTTGATGATCCAGGTGAAAAATGTGAGAGGAGGAAAAAGAGGTGACAAAGTTATCATCTGCTATAAGCCAACAGGTGTAGCCAATACACTTGAAGTATTCCCGGCTCTTGTACCTTTCTGGATCGCGCAAGGTGCGGTATTAGGAAGCTGTTCCGAAAACGGAGTTCCTGATTATCTGCTTAAAGTGACCTTGTCACCCAACCCGACCGTGAACCAATTCCGGTTGAACATTCAGTCAAATAACCCGACCGATCCAATCGTGATCCGTGTACGCGATATTTTTGGCCGCCTCGTGGAATTGCGCCAGGTACCTGCCGGAACCACCCAGGTGTTTATCGGACAGAACTACCGTGCCGGTCTCTACTTTATCGAGGTCATCCAAGGGCCGGAGCACGTGGTTTTAAGAGGTTTGAAGCTTCGGTAATAAGGAGCAAAAACCTTCTAATTTGTTGATTATTAATTACTAATTATTGTTTGTGGCGGGGTTTACTCCGCCACATTCAATAATTAGTAATTATTAATCAATAATTCCCCCCAAACTGCCTATCTTTGCAGCCCATTTTTAAACAATTTTATTAACAAAAAACAGGGTAATGAACAATTACGAATTGATGGTGATTTTTACCCCTGTTCTGAGTGAAGAAGACTTCAAAGCAGAACAGAAGAAGTACATCGACTTTCTGTCGAACAACGGCGGAAAGGTGGTGCATACGAATCCCTGGGGATTAAAATCACTGGCGTATCCCATTCAGAAAAAGACCACTGGTCTTTACTGGGTGTTGGAATATTCTGCGCCATCCGACTTCAATGAGAAGCTGAAGATCCAGCTTCTTCGTGACGACCATGTGCTTCGTCAACTGTTGACCAAACTCGATAAATACGCCGTCGAGTACAACGCAAGAAAGAGAAGTGGCGTTTCTACAGGAACCGAAAAAGCAGTGGAGGCTTAAGACATGGCAAAGAATGAGATCAAATACCTGACCGCCATTAAAACCGATACGCACATTAAAAAGTACTGTCGGTTTAAAAAATATGGCATCCGCTACATTGACTACAAAGATGTAGAGTTCCTGAAGAAATTTTTGAATGAGCAGGGCAAGATGCTCCCTCGTCGGATCACTGGTAACTCTCTGAAGTATCAGCGTCTGGTGGGTGAAGCCATCAAAAAAGCCCGCCAGATGGCGTTATTGCCGTATGTAACCGATCTATTAAAATAAGGAGGAGCCCATGGAAGTAATACTGATTCAAGACGTAGATCACCTGGGTGGCAAAAATGAGGTTGTACGGGTACGCAATGGTTATGCCCGCAACTATCTGATCCCCCAGAAGAAAGCCGTGGAAGCCAACCCCGGAAACCGCAAACAACTCGACGAATGGTTGAAAGTGCAGAAGAAAAAAGAGGATGCCATGCTCGCCGAGATCAACAATGTGGTTGCCAAATTGAGCGAATCCCCGCTGAAAGTTGGTGCCAAAACCGGTACCAGTGGTAAGATTTTTGGTAGCGTAACCTCCCTGCAATTGAGCCGGGCCATCCGCGACCAAAAAGGCTATGAAATCGATCGTAAACGCATATCAATCAATGATGATGTAAAGGAACTCGGTTCCTATAAAGCCAGCATTGACTTTGGCGGCGGAAAAACGACCGAAGTGGAATTTGAAGTGGTGGCTGAATAACTGATTCTATCTTAACGATTTATAAAATCCGCTGATTTTCAGCGGATTTTTTTGTTCTGATAATTTTCTGTAAAAAAATACGTTATTTTGTACTGTATTGGTGCTCTGTCAGTTTCACAAGTCTTCTGAACGATTCCTTTTTTTCCAGCGAATGTTCGAAGGTTGATTGTTTCACTGTTGCACTATTTTTTATTTAAAACCTTTTTTTTCATGAACATTTACGTAGGAAACCTTAGTTGGGGTCTCAAAGATCAGGACTTGTCCAACTTATTTGCACAATTTGGCGAGGTGAGCTCCGCCAAAATCGTTACCGACAAATTCACCCAGCGCAGCAAAGGGTTCGGTTTTGTAGAAATGCCGAACGACGAAGAAGCGCAAGCGGCAATCGCACAGCTGAATGGCAGCGAAGTAGAAGGCCGTAACCTGGTCGTGAATGAAAGCCGTCCTAAAGAAGGCGGTAGCGGCGGCAGCGGTGGATTCAAGAAGAGAAGCTTTGGCGGTGGCGGCGGTGGCGGCTTCCGTAAAGGCGGCAACGGCGGCGGCGGTGGTTATAACCGCGACCGTGGTGGATTCAGAGATAATTACTGAGCCTCTTTATAAGTCCTTGTAAAAAGAAAAGTCCTCCTTTGGAGGACTTTTTTGTTTTTGGAGGAGGATGATGGATGTTGGATGTTGGATGTTGGATGTTGGAGGACAGATGACGGAGGACAGATGACAGATGACAAATGAAAGCCACCCTCCGCCCTCCGTCATCCAACATCCATCATCCAACATCCAACATCCAACATCCAACATCCGTCATCCCTCATCCGTCATCCGTCCTCCGTCCTCCGTCCTCCGTCATCCGTCATCCACGACGCTAAATCCTTAGCTTTGCCCCCTATGTCCAACCGTTACGCCGAGATCATCATTCCGTTGGCCCTGCCCAAGAACTATACCTGGCAGGTACCAGCCTCTATGGCCGAAGCGGTAAAGCCCGGTATCAGGGTGGAGGTGAACCTGGGCAAGAATAAAAAATACGCCGGTATTGTCAAGCGGATCCACCAGGAGAAACCGGAATTCTTTGAGCCCAAAGAAATTTTGAATGTGCTGGATGCTGAACCAGTGGTGTACGAAAGCCAACTCCGGCTCTGGGAATGGATGGCATCCTACTATATGTGCAGTGAAGGAGAGGTGATGGCAGCGGCCCTGCCTTCGCATTTCAAACTGAGCTCGGAAACGATCGTCGTGTTTAACGAAGAATTTGGTGAGGATTTTTCTACCCTTGATCATGATGAATACCTGGTCGGGGAAGCCTTATTGATCAAGAAAGAACTTTCCATTTCGGAAGTACAACAGCTCCTGGATTCCTCCCATGTTTACCCGGTCATCAATCGGTTGATACAGAAAAAACTGGCGCATGTATGGGAAGCACTGAAGAATTCCTATACCCCCAAGAAAGAGCATTTTGTGGTGCTGGAAGCAGTGTATAAAGAAGAAGAAAAGCTGGCGGAGCTGCTGAACAACTGGTCCCGTGCCCCCAAACAAATGGAATTGTTACTTTCTTATCTCCATTTGGAAAAGACAGAAGGTGAAGTAACTCGTCCTTCCCTGTTGAAAAAATCGGGCGCCAGTGAAGCACAACTCAAAGGGCTGGTGGAAAAAGGGATCCTGCGCGTGGAAAAAAGAGAGGTGGACAGGATCAGGTATCTCGCGCCTCATGTTCAAATTGATTTTGAATTGTCACCCGCCCAGGAGCAGGCCTGGAAGGAGGTGAAACAACAACTGCAGGAAAAATCAGCTTGTCTGCTGCATGGCGTTACCTCCAGCGGTAAGACACAACTTTATATCAAACTTATTGAAGAGCAGATTGGAAAAGGTAAACAGGTGCTTTATATGTTACCCGAGATCGCCCTGACCTCTCAGATCATCCGGCGTTTACAAAGACATTTCGGGGGATACATCGGCATCTATCATTCGCGGTTCAATCAGAATGAGCGAGTGGAGATCTGGAATAAAGTGAGATCAGGGGAACTAAAGATCGTATTGGGGGCCCGCTCCTCTATTTTTCTACCCTACCAGGACCTGGGTCTGGTCATCGTGGATGAAGAGCATGATTCCTCCTTTAAACAACAGGATCCTGCCCCCCGCTACCATGGCCGTGATGCCGCTATTTTCTTTGCCTCCATGTTTCCCGGGTCAAAGGTCCTGCTTGGATCTGCAACCCCTGCACTGGAAACCTATCACAATGCCCGGCAGGGGAAATATGGCCTGGTTGAATTGATGGAAAGATATGGAGAGGTCAATCTACCACCCATCGAGTTTATCGATACACGCAAACTGGTACAAAAGGACAGGAATAAGATCATTCTCTCCGAACCGCTCACAGAAGCCATCACGGAAGTTTTGCAAAGAGGTCGACAGATCATCCTTTTTCAAAACCGAAGAGGATATTCACCTCTGCAGATTTGTATGGCCTGTGGATGGATACCACAATGCCGGTATTGTGATGTTTCCCTCACCTTTCATAAACTGACGAATAAACTGGTTTGTCATTATTGCGGTACTACGTATCCACCCGTGATCACTTGTGCGGCCTGTGGCAGCCATCAATTCATGCAGAAGAACTTTGGTACTGAGCGGATCGAAGAACAATTGCAGGAAACCTTTCCCGAAGCCCGTATTGCCCGCATGGATGTAGATACGGTCCGGGGTAAAAATGCACATGATACCCTGATCCAGCAGTTTGAGAATGGCCGGGTTGATATCCTGGTGGGCACGCAGATGGTGGTAAAGGGACTGGATTTTGATAGTGTCGATCTGGTTGGCGTATTGGATGCAGACGGGTTATTGCATTTCGCTGAATTCAGGGTCAATGAACGTGCCTTTCAATTATTGGAGCAGGTGAGTGGTCGGGCTGGCCGAAAGGAGGCCACAGGAAAGGTGCTGATCCAAACCATGCAACCGCAACATCCGGTGCTGCAATTTGTCCAGCAACATGATTATAAAGGTTTTTTTGAGGCGGAAATAAAAAGCCGCCAGCAATTTCATTATCCACCCTTATCGCGATTGATCCACTTAGGATTTAAACACAAGTTCAAAGAGGTGGTGGAAAAAGCGGCAGAACGTTTTGCCCAATCCTTACATAATAAATACGGAAACTATCTTGTAGGCCCTGCAGAACCCGTTGTAGGCCGTGTACGGAATCAATACCTGATGGAGTTACTGCTCAAACTTCCGCGCGATACAAAACTCATCGCGCAATGCAAACGCGATATACTCGAGCAGATCGCCATCCTGCACCAGGACAAAAGCTTTCGGAGTGTGACGGTGGTGCCGGATGTGGATGTGGTTTGAGGGAGGAGAGAGGACAGAGGACGGAGGTTGGATGACAGATGACGAATGACGGATGACGGATGACGGAGGACAGATGACGGATGGCGGAGGCTTGCTGTGCGAGACCTCTGGTCTCGCACCTTTCTCCCGTCGCCTCTGGCGACAATAATAAAACAAGACAATATTTAACTGTACTATAATCGAGTCGCCAGAGGCGACAAGACAATCGTGCGAGACCAGAGGTCTCGCACAGCAAGCCTCCGCCATCCGTCATCTGTCATCTGTCATCTGTCATCCGTCATCCGTCATCCGTCATCTGTCATCTGTCATCTGTCATCTGTCATCTGTCATCTGTCATCTGTCATCTGTCCTCCGTCATCTGTCCTCCGCCATCTGTCATCCAAAATCCGTCACCCCTCCTCCCACTCCGCATACGAATCTCCGGTTTCGAACAAGACTAATTTCTTTAAATCAACCCCGGCGGGGAGGAATTCGATCAGTTGTTTGCGAATGTATAAGAGGAGGTTTTCTGCCGATGGTTCGGCATCAAAGATGATAAGGTTGTGCAAGGCCAGACAGGCCGGGTTTTGCTCCGTGTATTCCCGGGAAAGAAGAAGGGAATGGTCAAGGACCTGAATGATATTTTCCTGCACGATCTTTTTGATCATTTTGAAATCAACGAGGATGCCGGGTGAAGGGATATAGTCTTCCACCGTTTCATTTGTTCCAATGGTCACATGCAGGGTATAGGTATGCCCGTGAATGTTCTTACAGGGCCCATTGTATTGAGAAAGGGCATGCGCCATTTCAAAACGGAATATCTTGGTGAGTCGGATCATGGTAGTTCAATTCAAATGTCAACCTACAAAGGTTGCAACGGTTACCCAACACCGCATGATCTGTCTCATCCAGAGGATTGATAATTGTCAGCTCACTTCCATTTTTAGCTGCAAAGGCTTGGGTTAACTTTGCAGCGATCATTTCTGCCAATGACAACTTCCAAAACAAATGTAAAATTGCTGGCACCGGCCGGGTCCATGGACTGTATAACTGCAGCCATCAATGCGGGTGCCGACGCCATCTATTTCGGGGTGGAGCAATTGAATATGCGTACCCGTTCCTCGGACGGATTTTCGATCGGGGATATCCAAGAGGTGGTACGGATCTGTCATGCATCAGGTGTAAAGGCCTACCTCACGCTGAACACGGTGATGTATGATCATGACCTACGCCTGTTACAACTAATTTTAAAAGAGGCAGGGGATCAGGGTATTGACGCTGTCATTGCGGCCGATGTTTCCGTATTTCAGCAATGCATGGCCTTGGGTATCCCGGTACACGTATCCACACAGGCCAATATCAGCAATCTCGCCGCTGTTGAATTCTATGCGCGTTTCTCCGACCTGGTGGTTTTGGCCCGGGAGTTGACGCTCCAGCAGATCGCCCATATCACAGCTGAGATAAAGCGCAAAGACATTCGCGGGATATCGGGAGAACCTATGCAAGTGGAGATATTCGTTCACGGCGCTTTGTGTATGGCTATTTCCGGAAAATGTTACCTCAGTCTTCACTCCCAATGGGCTTCTGCTAACAGGGGTGCCTGTGTGCAAAACTGCAGAAGGCCATATAAAGTGGCCGATGCGGAGACGGGCGAAGAGTTATTGATCGATAATGAGTATATCATGTCTCCCAAAGACCTTTGTACCATCGGGGTGCTCGATCAGATTCTGGAGACAGGTGTGGATGTACTCAAGATCGAAGGCCGGAGTAAAGGCGCTGATTATGTTTTTGAAACCACCCGATGTTACAAAGAAGCGATTACGGCCATTGAAGAAGGATCTTATACCCCCACAAAAATTGAAGACTGGCTGAAACGACTGGATACCGTGTATAACCGGGGCTTCTGGGAGGGGTATTATGCTGGTCATGCGACGGGAGAATGGACTTCCACACCTGGTTCTATCTCAACGGAGAAAAAGACCTATGTAGCCAGGGGTGTGAAATATTATGGAAAAATTGGGGTAGGGGAGTTTGATATTGAGACGGGAAGCCTCGAGCAGGGAGATACCGTCATGCTGATCGGAAATGCGCATGGAATGGTGAAAATGAAACTGGAACCACTCATGGTCAATGGCCAACCTTCGGAAAAAGCGAAAAAAGGAGATAAGATCACGATCCCCGTGGCGACCAAGGTAGCCCCGGGCGATAAATTATATAAGATCACTGAAGCCAATGCCTAAGCTCATTCAATACCGGGATAAATGCATTGGTTGTGGAATTTGTCATCAATTACAACCGGCCTGGTGGCGGATGTCAAAAAGGGATGGGAAAGCCACGCTGGTAAAAGGAGAAAAGAAAAATCAAACCTATGTACGGGAAATTCCACAGGATGAAGAGGGACTTGCCAGGCGGGTGGTTCGGGATTGCCCCGTGCGTATCATAAAATGGGTATGAACAAGGATATCATTCAATTCATCCGGAAACAAAAAACAGCCACGGTCTGTACCGTTGACGAACAGGGAAATCCCTATTGCTTTAGTTGTTTCTATGTTTTTGACGAAGAAAAAGCCATTTTAATTTATAAAACCCACGCCGATTCGCACCATGTGCCGATGATGCAGGTAAAAAAGGAGGTCGCCGGTTCGATCCTGCCCGGTAAAGCGGATCCGGTTATCGTCAGAGGCATCCAGTTTGAAGGTATAGTGATCCCCTCTTCTGACCCGTCTGCAGTCCATGCCTCCCGTGATTATCATTTACGGTACCCCTTTGCCCTGGCCATGGGTGGAGATATCTGGGTGATCCGCTTGCAACATATAAAAATGACGGATAGCAGCAAAGGCTTTGGCACCAAGATCGAATGGACAAGGGATTAAATTTACATACTGCCTTGACCGGAAACTGTAAATTGACTATTCCGCATTTTCTTTCCACCTTTGCCATATGAACGTTCTCGAAAACATTTCCCTCAAGCCCTATAATACCTTTGGTATCGATGCAAGGGCCAGGTATTTCGCGCGGTTCAATAGTGCCGAGGAACTGGATGGTCTACTGGATCAGCGGCAACGAAATGCGGTAAAGGATACCTGGATATGGGGTGGAGGGAGTAACATCCTTCTGACACAAGACCTCAACGGGTGGGTGATGAAGAATGAATGTAAGGGAATAGAGGAAGTGCATGAAGACAGAGAGTATGTATATGTCAAAGTAGGAGCAGGGGAGAACTGGCACCAGTTTGTACAATACTGCACTCTTCGAAATTGGGCCGGTCTGGAAAACCTGTCCCTTATTCCCGGCAATGTGGGCGCTGCACCGATTCAGAACATCGGAGCTTATGGAGTAGAGGTCCGGGACACTTTTCTTGATCTCGAAGCCTTTCATCTGGAAGAAAGGAGGATCATAACTTTTACTAATTCAGATTGCCGCTTTGGTTATCGTGACAGTGTGTTCAAACAGGAATTGAAAGGGAAGGTCGCTATCCTCAATGTTACGTTCCGGTTAAAAAAACACCCGGTCTTTCATACCAGTTATGGAGCCATCACACAGGAATTGGAGAGAATGGGTGTGCAACAATTATCCATTCAGGCTATTTCAGAAGCAGTGATCCGTATCCGGCATTCCAAACTCCCCGACCCTCAATTTATCGGAAATGCAGGCAGTTTCTTCAAGAACCCTGAGGTTAGTACTCAGGATTTTAACAATTTACGTGAGCAATTCCCCGATATCGTAGGGTACTCAGTAATGGGCGATCGGGTAAAACTGGCCGCCGGATGGATGATCGAACAATGTGGCTGGAAGGGCTTCAGAAAGGGAGATGCCGGTTGTCACGAAAAACAAGCGCTTGTCCTTGTTAACTATGGTCATGCTACCGGGAAGGAGTTATTTTCCCTCAGTGAAGAAATATTGGCATCTGTCAAGAGTAAATTTGGTGTAACACTGGAAAGAGAAGTGAATATTCTTTAACATTTGCAAAACAGCGGATTTTGTTTTTATCTTGTCATTCCAAAAAAACAACTTTTATGAAAAAGATCCTTTTGACTTTATCCTTTGCTTTGATCGGATTTGTTGCCGTACAAGCTCAGTCCATGTATTTTGAATTAGGCGGGCCTGGTCTCGCTTCCATCAACTTTGATACCCGGTTTGCTAAAAGCGATGCTGGATTGGGTGGTCGTATCGGTGTGGGTGGATTTAGTGTAGGTACCAGTGGTGACCGCGTAGGTGTTGTTTTCATTCCCATCGCCGTTAACTACCTGATGGGCCGTGACGGAAAAAATTATTTTGAATTAGGTGGTGGTCTTACCCCCGTGATCGCTTCCAACTCCTCCAGCGATGGTGACTTTACCTCTACCTTCGGACACGTTTCTTTTGGTTACCGGATGCAGCCTGCTGATGGCGGGTTTACTTTCCGTGCCTTTATTAGCCCCGTTTTTGGTAAGGGATACTTTATTCCTTATTACGGTGGGGTGTCTTTTGGATATAAATTTGGTGGAAAGAAATAAATTCACCTAGATCTCGCGGACTACGCGGATTTCACGGATGTTTTGCTAAGCATTGTAATCCGTGAAATCCGCGTAATCGTTATGAGAAATCTTCGCCATCATAATCCACTTCTTCTCCTCCGCCTAAATTGATCATCGATCCCATCAGGTCCTTGAACTCAATGCGACCATCGATCATTTTCTTGCTGATCAGCGAAAAGGAAGCCAATCCATGTAAGACAAATTCCATCAGCAGGGCCGATTCTTTTTCATTGGCATTTTTGTAGAACTTTTTAACAAGTGCATGCAGCCCTTCCACTTTATATAGCTGCTGTACTTTATCCTCGTCTTTGGTGTGTAAGAATATATCCAGATGATTGCCCTTGTCAAACCAGTTGATCACCGGACGATAGGGGTTCTCTTCTTTTTGTTCGGGGTCCTGTTTGCCTTTGACCCTACGTTTGAGTGATTCGGGATTGGGGAAATAGTTTATGAACTGACTGCGTACAGCCTTGTCCAATAAATTCATGGCTACCTGGTAAGGACCTTCCTGTTCTCCTTCGTACACCAGTTCGATCTTTCCTGTTATAGAAGGAATAATTCCGGCCAGGTCACTGATCCAAACCTGTGTTTCCTTTTCTCCATTTACAAATGCCCTTCGTTCAGCCGTGCTGATCGCATTCTCATAGGCCGAGATCGTCAATCGTGCACTAACCCCGCTTTTTTTATCCACCAATTCACTGCCCCTGGCTTCAAAGGCCACCTGCTCGATCAGCCTTCTGCCGAGGTCACTGATGCGGACCTTTTTACTTTGCTCCTCCGTAACCGCTGCTTCCTGTGCGGTTATCTCCAGGGCTGTTGCAATATCCTTGGGATAGTGGGTCAATATCTGGCTCTCGATCCGGTCTTTTAATGGGGTAACGATGGAACCCCGATTGGTATAGTCTTCAGGATTGGCCGTAAAGACAAAAAGAATATCCAGCGGTAATCTCAGTTTGAAACCACGTATCTGTACATCTCCTTCCTCCAATATATTAAACAAGGCCACCTGTATCCGAGCTTGCAGATCGGGCAATTCATTGATCACAAATATGCTCCGGTTGCTCTTGGGGATGATACCATAATGGATCACCCGCTCATCGGCAAAAGTGAGTTTGAGTGTAGCCGCTTTAATAGGATCCACATCGCCAATCAGATCGGCCACGCTTACATCAGGTGTGGCTAGTTTTTCTCCATAACGCTGAGCGCGGTGCAACCATGCAATAGGGGTATCATCCCCTTTCTCAGCAATCAGGTCGAGTGAATAGCGGGAGATGGGATGCAAGGGATCATCATTGATCTCTGATCCGGCTATTACGGGAATGTATTCATCCAGCAGATCGGTCATTAAACGGGCCATCCGGGTCTTGGCTTGACCGCGTAATCCCAGGAATAGGATATTGTGCCGGCTGAGTAAAGCGGTCTCCACATCCGGGATCACCGTATCCTCATAGCCCAGGATGCCGGGGAAACTATTCTCTTTGTTCTTTAGCCGCTTGATCAGGTTCTGCCGGATCTCTTCTTTGATGGACCGGGATTGATATCCCGATTTCTTTAACTGTCCTAAAGTCTTTATTTCGTTGTGTTTCATTTCAATATACTGTTTTCCTCTTCCCCGATTCAAAATCCCGGAATATGAACGCCCCCAATTTATCCAAACTTGCAAAAAAGGCCTTTCCATTATTCGTTTCCGTAAACTCCTGCACAAACCGTTGCAAATAGGGATCGGTTGCGATCATAAAGGTCGTGATCGGGATCTTTAATTTTTTACATTGGGCCGCCAGGTTCATACACCGACTGGTTACCTTCCGGTCAAGGCCAAAGCTGTTTTTATAATAACGTTTGCCGATCTTCAAACAGGTAGGCTTCCCGTCCGTGATCATAAAGATCTGTTTGTTCGGGTTCTTTCTTCTTCTCAAAATATCCATTGCCAATTCTAATCCTGCCACGGTATTGGTATGATAAGGACCGACCTGCAAATAAGGCAGGTCTTTGATCTCCACCGGCCAGGCATCATTCCCAAATACTACAATATCCAGGGTGTCCTTGGGATAACGGGTGGTGATCAATTCACTTAAGGCCATGGCCACTTTTTTGGCAGGTGTGATCCGGTCCTCGCCATAGAGGATCATGGAATGGGAGATATCGATCATCAGCACCGTAGAGGTCTGTGATTTGAAATCAGTTTCTTTAATGCTCAGGTCATCTTCCTGGATATGAAATCCTTCAATGCCATGATTGATCTGTGCATTGCGGATAGATTCGGTGAAATCGATCTGCTCGAGCATATCTCCAAAACGAAAAGGACGCGTTTCCGGATTGGTTTCATCGCCTTGCCCGGGCTTTTGGGTACGGTGATCACCCTGTTTGGTCTTTTTCAGTTTGCCAAAAATGTCCTCCAGGCTTTTCTTACGAATACCCTGTTCAGTCTTTGGTGTGATCTTGATCTCCCCTTTTTGATTTTCGTCAGTCAGGTAACCCTTCTCTTTCAGGTCATCAATAAAATCCCCCATCCCATATTCGCCATCGGTCAATTGGTATTGTTTGTCCAGTTCATTCATCCAGGACAAAGCTTCGCCCGCATCCCCACTGGTATAGGTGAGTAATTGCATGAAGAGATCGAGCAATTGCTCGAATCTTGTTTTCCCTTCCTGGTTGGAGTCATAGCCTCTGAAATGATAACCTTTCATGTTTTTCTATTCACCAATTTACGACAATATTCCGCGGTGATAAGTAATAAATAACACGCTAACAACGATTCAGTTCAAAAATAAAAAAGCCCTCCGTGGGGAGGGCTTTTGGATATGAAACAAAGGTTAATTTATTTTACCTGTATCCTTGGGTATGGTATCCTGTCCGGCTCCTCCTGGCTGCGGAATGGCAGGTAGCTGGGGAAGGGTTGATTTCGTGGCCTTCGCGGGGTCATAGCGCAACAATACCGTATTCAGTACTTCCTTGAGACTGTTATTGATAGCCTCTTCGGTGCGAAGTCCGGTGTAGAATTCAGGTTTGCTATTCTTCAGATAGGTATAATATTTTTCCTGTTCATCCAGGTCCTTCACCAGCGCCTTTCTCACTTTTTCGGCCAATACGGTGTCACCGGTTTTGTAAGCGGCTTCCATATAGATCAGGCTCGACTGATTGTGGGCATTGTAATGGGCAGCCGCCGCATAGGGGAGGTTAGCCGGGTTTACCATGCTCTCAAATTTAGTGAGCAGTTTACGACCGTCCTCTTTTCTTCCTTTATCGGCCAGGTTACCAGCCATTTCAGCAAATGCATTCCGCATACCCAGCAATTCACGGCGGTTGACCTCATCAAGATAGATCCCGGGTTGATTAAGGGAACCTGCCCCGAAAATATTCATCAGGCGGCTATACATCGAGTCGGTATTGTTTTCCCGGATCTGTGTTCCACCCAGGTAATTTTCGCGCATGGCCTGCTCGGTAGCCCAATTGGCCTGTGGAGCTTCTACCATTTTAGGGATCAGGCGGTAAACGGTTCCTTCCTTACGCAGGTTTTGATAAAAACCAAGATCCGGATAGGGGGCGGTAAAGCAGATCGGACGGTTCCAATCATTGGAAGCGATCAGGGCCAGGATGATCAGGTCACTCTTGGTGATCGGCTTTCCTTCCTGAATTTCCAAACGCAGTTCGGTCATAACCGGATCCGTTGGAAGCAATGTGCCATTGGCCTTAACCTTGGCTGTATCCACAGGTACTTTGAATTTGCGTACCGGATAATACTGTTCATATTTGGGTAAACGAAGGGCTTGCAAAACTGTGTCAAGATCATTATATACTTCCTGGTTCAGTTCGGGACGGAAGCGCAGGTAATTGCGTTTGTTTCCTTCGATATCATCCACACTGAATACGACATCCAGTGCTTTGGAACCATTCACCGCATTACGCAGTTGATTGATATACCAATCGATTCCCAACAAGCTGTTATTAACGATCCGTACATCGGGACGGATATTTTCAACTTCCTGTGCATACCAGAGCGGATAGGTATCATTATCACCAAAGGTGAAAAGGATCGCGTCTTTGGGGCAGCTTTCCAGGGTATTCCGGGCGGTTTCGCGCGCCAGGTCTTTTTTACCACGGTCATGGTCATCCCATTCCTGACTCGCCATCAATAATGGAATAGCAAGTCCCACCACTGCCAGCGAACCGGTCAGGGCTTTGCCATTTCCGGATAGGGCATTGAAAAGGAAATAAAGTATTGTAGATACAGCGGCAAACAGGGCAGTAGACATCACGGCGGAGATCAGCATGCTGCCTCCGCTACCCGGTGCACCTGCCATCAAAATAATGAGGAAAGTGAGGATGGAGCCGTAAGTCAATGTAGCCACCAGGTCTTTTTGTTTTTCCTTGTGTTCTTTGATCAGGCGGTAGAAACCTACCAGGGAAAGCCCGATCCAGATCGCAAAAGCGTAGAAGGAACCCACATACGCGTAATCGCGTTCACGGGGCTGGTTACCCGGTTGGTTCAGGTAAAGCACAATGGCGATACCGGTAAAGAAGAAAAGCAGGAAAGTGACCAACCAGTCTTTTCGGTGAAACAGGAATTGATACACACAACCCAATATCCCAAGGATAAAGGGAAGCAGGAATAACTTATTGTTGGCCTGGTTCTCTTTCAGTGATTCGGGCAATTTGGATTGGTCTCCCAATCTGGCATTATCGATAAACGAGATACCAGTGATCCAGTTGGCATCCCTTTTATTACCCGAAGCCTGAAGATCGTTTTGACGACCAGAGAAATTCCACAGCAGGTATCTCCAGTACATCATTCCCATTTGATAACT
The DNA here is from genome assembly GCA_033762195.1 of Chitinophagaceae bacterium. GTDB lineage: Bacteria > Bacteroidota > Bacteroidia > Chitinophagales > Chitinophagaceae > SpSt-398. Next base: position 30,822 of record JANRLV010000094.1, read on the forward strand.
CATGAACCATTCAATGTTATCTCCATAAGTGGGCTTCTTCACGGCGATCCGGTCACCGGGTCTTACCACAGCGCCTTTCTGTACAGTGATCTGTGCATTTTCACCCACTTCATAAAAGTCAGGTTGTCCCTGCTCATTCTGCGTTTGCACACCTACACCGGGTGTTACTCCAGTGATCACACTCAACTGACGGGCCTTCACTTCCAGGTCAAGCCAGTCAACATAGGTATCAAAATGGTATTGGTCATTCGATGCATCCCATACACGCGGGAAGATCATTTTATCCTTACTATCATATACGTATTCAAAGTCTTTTCCCAACTCTTTGTATTGGGTAGAGTCTTTGCGATAACGCATCCTTGTTTCTTTGACATCCACTGGTTGTGACTCAAAAGTGGGGCCATATAAAAGCGGAGCGCTACCGTATTGTTCACGGCCAAAATAAGAAGCCAGGCTCATGGGATTGTCCACATTCGCCATATCGATCACGGGATTCGCATTCGAGCGAATGAGGGTAGTAACATAGGTAGAGAAACCCATCAGGATGAAAAGAAAACACCAGATACCCAAACGCAGTAAATGGATCCCTTTTTTGCCCGCATAGCGAAGCCCGGCCCAGGAAAGTAAACCCAGTAAAGCAAAGAAGAAGCTAAACCCGGAGAAGAAGGGAAGTCCAAAACTATTGACAAATATCCGGTCCATACCTGCCGACCAACGGGGCAATAAATAGATAAATATCCATAAGGCCAGACCTGTGATCAGGCCACTCAGGATAAAGGCAAAAATGCCTCCGCGCACCGAATAGTTATAACGGCGGTAGTAGTAGATCATAACAATCGGCGGAATGGTCAACAGGTTCAGCAAGTGAACGGTAACGGCCAGACCGATCATAAAGAAGATAAACACGATCCAGCGGTCAACCTTGGCTTTGTCGGTAGCATCAGTGGCCAGCTCATCCGCATGTTCCCATTTCAACATGGCCCAGATGATCAGGGCTGTGAAGAAAGAGGACAAGGCATATACCTCACCTTCCACGGCGCTAAACCAGAATGTATCGCTAAACGTATAGGCCAGGGCGCCAACGGCTCCGGCGGCCATTGTAACGATCAATTGTTGTGAGTCGAGGTTCTCACCTGCCTTTACAAACATTTTTCGGGCAAAATGAGTGATGGACCAGAAGAGGAAAAGAATGGTGGCAGCGCTGGCCAGTGCACTGAGCAGGTTGACCGAGCTGGCAACATTTTCAGGGTTTCCACCGCTGAATAAAACGATGAACAATTTACCCATCATGGAGAAGAAAGGTGATCCTGGAGGGTGGGGGATCTCCTGTTTATACGCACAGGCGATAAACTCGCCGCAATCCCAAAAACTACCGGTGGCCTCGCGGGTAATCGTATAGGTAACCGCCGCGATCAGAAACACGACCCATCCGGTGATGTTATTGACTTTCCTAAAATTCATAACGTATTGATTTGACCCCTTTTTTATCGGGAGTGCCAAAAATAATTAATAATCAATAATTAGGAATTAAATATATCCCAAACCTCACTCCAGCCTCCGACCCGTCGGTGACGGCCATTTTCCCGCAAAAGGTTATGGGGCTGGGAGAACAGGATGGTGTCCCCGGAAAAATGGTCCAGGTTCTTGAAATGGTCATCGATCATCCAGTCGGCCCGGATGATGGTCTTTGACCCGCAGAACACCATTTGTTGCCAGGATATAAAGGGGAAATGCTGTCCCAGCCAGACCTGTTTCTCGGGCAGGCTTTGAGGAAATTCCGTGGCGGCCGAGACGATAAAAACATCAAACCGGTCGTGGAGGGCTTTCAATACTTCCTGGCTATGCGGGATCACCGGGGCGGAAAGGAAGAAACCCGGTTCATATACATGTTTTCGGCTATGCGGGAAGGCATCCAATTCTTCTACCCCGGCTACTTCGGCCAGGGATTTTCTTTCTCCAAAATCCCGTTCATGATAGCGCAGAAACTGCTCGGCCACATCGGCCAGTACACCATCCATGTCCACGGCAATACGAAGGCGGGGATTTGTCATCTGAAAACGGGGTTAAGGTTCAAAATGGATGCGGATCGTTTGGTAGAATAGCTGGTTTTGCAGGATCGCGGAGACCCGGCCATTCTTCTCGTTATAGCCTTTTAAACCAAACAGGCCTGCGGCATTGCCTTTGTTGATGGCGATCTCCAGGTAGCCGGCTGAATTGAACAAGGCCAGTTTTTCCCCTTCGGGGGCATCCGCATAGGTCTGGCTGATCCGGTCGATCACCTCGTCGCGTTTAAAAATGATCTGGAATTTCCGGCCATTCCGGTTCCGCTCAAATTCTTCGCGGGTGATATTCACCACAACATTCTCAAATTGATCAATGAAGATGATCTTCCCTTCCATGCCCAGGTCATCCACCACCGGTCTCAGCGGGTTCTTTTCCAGGTAACTCACATCCGGCACACCGATATCCTTGATCGAAGTCCCATTGACCAGTTCATGGGCCACACGTCCCATCGCAGCGGCAATACCGATGGTGGTTTTTTCGGTTGATTTCAGGGGTATTCCAATGATCATTTCCGGTTTCTCTTCCAGGATCATCGTTAGTAAGCCGTTATCGGCGCAAAGTATATATTGGTTCTGGTGAAAGGCCAGGAGGAGTTGTTCCGGTTTCCGGTCAAACAGGTTGACCAGGACCAGGTGATAACTGTATTCCGGAAAATGTTTAAAGGCATTGCGGCAGACATAGGCCGCCTGGGGATAATTAAAGGCCGGAATGGAGTGCGATACATCCACGATCGTAAAACCCGGATCGATCCCCAGCAGGGTGGCTTTCACCGCGCTCACCAGATAGTCCTGGTGACCCATTTCCGAAGTTAATGTGATCAATGCCATCCGTGAATCCCGTTATTTAACCAGTTTGCCTTCCTTGTAAAAGAATTTGCGTGTCATCTTATCAGCGATAGAGGGAAAGAATTTGTTGAGGAAAACAGCCCTTTTCCCGGTAAAGGTCATCACGATCTCGCGCTTCCGTTTACGGATCCCGTTCAGAATGATATGCGAACATTCTTCGGCCGTCATCATTTTCCCTTCATCCATAGGGCTTTCCCCATGGGCCTGGCCCTCTTTGTTCAGGGCGGCATTCCGGATATTCGAGGTAGTGAATCCCGGGCAAACCCACATCACATTTACCCCGCTTTCGAGCATTTCGGTACGAAGGGCTTCCAGCCATCCCCGAAGGGCAAATTTGGAGGCGGAATAGCCGCTACGGCCGGGCAATCCCCGGTAACCCGCGATCGAAGAAACTCCAACGATCGTGCCTTTCCGTTCCAATATGGAAGACAGGGCATAATGTGTGCAATATACCGACCCAAAGAAGTTGATCTCCATGACCGTACGGATCACCTCGATACTGGCCTCCGTCATTTCCGCCCGCATCGAGATACCTGCATTATTGATCAGTATATCCACGCCCCCAAACATTTTGATGGTCATTTCCACAAAGCGACGGCAATCGTTCTCGTTGCTCACATCCGCGATCATGGTATGCAGGGGGGATGAGGGGTATTGTGCCTGGAGTTGATACAATTTATCCGGGTTCCGGCCACAAGTAGATACTTTAGCCCCCGATTGGAGCAACTGGTCCACCATGGCGCGACCGATACCATCGGTACCGCCGGTGACAATGACGACTTTATTGGAAAAGAAGGAGTTCATGGGGTGTAAGTTGTTGGTATGCAAACCTAAATTAATTTGTCCAGACTCGAACGCTTGTTTGTGGATAACCCTTCGGTTTAAAGGGGTGTAAGACAATCAAATAAGACAGATTATTTTTTGGCAACTAAAAGAATCCCCCTTATTTTTGCACTCCCAAATTTTGAGGGATGATTCCGTAGCTCAGTTGGTAGAGCAATACACTTTTAATGTATGGGCCCTGGGTTCGAGTCCCAGCGGGATCACAAAAAGGGGCAAAATGGTAAAATGACCAGTTTGCCCCTTTTTTATTGACTGAATATGGTGGTCTCCTCCTGGATTGGCGGTTGTCAACTTAATTTGAATGGGCTGTCGCTGTCTATCCTAAAATTTCAGCCCGTAGAACTAAAATTTCAATAGATACCGGTTAAACCAGTTGAAAGTGGGATGTATCCTAGCGCAGGTGTTTCGGTTTTAATTGCTTTGCGGCGCTTTCAATTATTTCACTAATTCTTTTTTTCCGGGTTTCAGGCGTCTTGGCAAACACCAGCCAGGAAAGGATTGATTTTTGTGCCGATTTGCTTAAGCTATGGTAGAATGCTTTGGAACGAGGTTTCCTTGCCAACGCTGCTTCCAGGTCGGGGGGAATGATCAATGCCTCCACATCGTCTAAAATGGTCCAGGAGCCATTTTGTTTGGCCACTTCAATACTGGCCAATCCTGCTTCAGCCATCTGGCCACTGGCGATCAGCTGTTCCACTTTGTCTTTATTGATCTTTGACCAGGTGCTTTTCGGCTTTCGCCTGCTGAAATATTGATGGGAGGCTTCTTCATCAACCTTGATTATTTTGCTGTCAATCCAGCCAAAACACAAAGCCACATCCACCGCATCACTCCAGGTTATGGATTTTTTGGCTGATTTTTTAGTATAATAAACAAGCCAAACAGCTTGTTTGGAAAGATGGTTTTTTTCCAACCACTTTCTCCAGGCTGTTTGGCTTTTGGGGTAAAAGACGTCTATCTTTTTCTCCTGCATTTCATTTTAAATCTGCAATGATTATTTTCTTTTGATTAAACGTGTTCATTAATGCTTTTCTGCTGATGGCGGGGTCACTATGGTGAATCAGGTCAAAGTATTCAGTGGGTACCACCTGCCAGGATAGCCCATATTTATCCTTACACCATCCGCAGGGTCCTTCTTCTCCACCATTGGAGGTTAGCGCTTCCCAATAGTAATCAACCTCAGCCTGGTCTTTGCAGTTAATGACCATGGATATAGCTTCATTAAATTTAAACATGGGTCCTGCAGCCAATATGCTGAATTCTACGCCGGCTATTTCCATTACGGCCGTATCAAACTCGCCCGATAAGTTATCATCTGCTGCGTTCTCCGGGTTCCCATCTTTGGGCATTTGGGTAAACAGACGGTAGTCTTTTAGCTTTCCATCCTTAAAAATGGAGAGATAATATTCCGCTACGGCCTTGGCGTCTTTTTCAACCCATAGGCACGGGGTAATTTTTTGATTTATCATTTCTTTTGTTTTTTGTACTCGCCCAAATATGGGTTTTGTACTATCTTAAATTTTTAAGGATGTTAATTTTACCATTGCTGAAAAATAATACAAACCTGGTCATCTCTTAGTGCGAATTCTTTTGCACCCCAGGGACGAAGCGAAACTTCTTTCAGATTGGGATGAAGAAATTCCGGATGAGAGGCAGACACCTTTTCATATACCTCTTCAATATTATGGGTGACCAATCTAAACTCTGGATTATGTTCTTTTGCTAGTTTAGAGTGTTCAAAAAGAAAAATACTTAATCCGTCTTTGTTCAGGACACAAAATGGCTGGTCGGATTTTATTTCATTGTGGCCAATGGTAAATCCCAGGCAGTCGACAAACATTTTCAATCCACTGTTTATATCAACATAATAAACATTCGGAATAAGCTTTTCAAAATTCATTGGTATGGTTTATTCTTTGCTATTAAATACCTTAATTGACGACTATGGTTTGAGCTTAATGCTAATTGAATGTCCTTTGATTCGTCTAAAAATTTGTTTCTCCGTGGGTATTAAATACGGTTTCATTTAAACTTGTTCTTTGGGTTGAGTAAAGTACTAGTTCATCATTGTCTTGTGCAAATACCTGCCTTATCCCTCTTATTTCAAATTTAGGGTAAAAAAATAAAGCCCAAATATTATTCCCCTTTAGGTCAGCAATGGCAAAACCTGCTATTTGCTTGTCAATTCCCCACACTCATCCAGTCTCTCAAATTGTGATAAATTCTGCGCAGCCTTTGTCTGTTGCCTGGTTTGTATTTGGCAAAGCACCTCAGTAAATGAATTTATTTTCAATTACTTTTATCAGAACTTGGCGGCTCGGAACCATAAAATGGAAGGTATTCAATATTCTTGTAATTTCAGGTTCTGATTTGCCTGTTATTTGGTATGATCGGAGGTATGGGATACCGTTAGGATTACGAGTAAAATTTCGAGTGCTGGATTCGGGTTTAGGTAAATTATGCTAAGCATTTTATTGTACAGGAACAAAAATAAATTTTGCGCTTTGTGTTATGAAAGTCGCTAATTTTTTATTCTCTGCTGTGTTTGTTCTTTTATTCTGTGTAGCGCAGGGCCAAAAGGAAGACATCAATTTCATTAATATCAATGCCAAGGATGGGCTTTCTTCTACTTGTGTCAATTCCATTATTAAGGATAGGTATGGTTATATGTGGTTTGCTACCGATTATGGATTAAATAAGTATGACGGGATCAATTTCACAGTTTACCGGCATGATGCAAAGGACTCTACCAGTATTGGGGGCAATATAATCACGGTAATTTATGAGGATCGGCAGGGTAACCTTTGGATAGGTAATGAACATACTGTGGCGCTTTATGATAGAAAAAAGGATGTTTTCCGGAATTATAGTTTTGGTGGTTATAGTGCGGTTCGCGCCCTTTGTGCCGATCACGCAGGTAATTTGATGATTGGGGGTTATTCAGGACTTATCAAGTTCAACCACAAAACAGGTACTGCGTTAACTTATTTTTCTCAGCCCGGAAAACGGAATCGATTACTTTCAAACACCATTCTAAGCATTTTCGAAGATGGTCAGCATCGCCTTTGGATTGGTACCAATGCCGGCCTCAATCTATTGAATGAACATACAAATGAATTTGTCACCTTCCAACATGCTGGTGATGATCCTAATTCAATTGCAGATAATATTATTCGTTCAATCGCCGGAGATATTTATGGTAATCTTTGGTTTGGTACAAATAATGGCCTGAGTAAACTGAGACCCGACGGCAAAACATTTGAGAATTATATTCATAAGGGTTCCCCGACAGTTTCAACCGGTTGGAATTGTATATACTCTATTAAGTCGGATAAATCAGGAGACCTCTGGGTGGGCACTGACGAAGGCGTACATATTTTCAATTATAAGTCAAATACAAGTCAGCTCGTATCACCAGACAAAAGAAATAAGTATAGTTTAAAGGGGACGACTGTCCGGTGTATTTTCATAGACGACGCCGGAATATATTGGGTTGGCTCTTACCAGGGAGGCGTATGCCGGTACGATAAGAATCTTGCTTTGTTCAGTATTCGGGAAAGTAATCCATTGGATCCATCCGGGCTCAGGTCATCTGTTGTTACTTCTTTTGTAGAAGATCCTTCCGGTAATGTTTATGTTGGTACTGACAGAGGCGGGCTTAACCTTTATCACAGGAACACAGGCCTGTTCAGCCATCCTAAAATTGCTCCTGGAGACAATAAGCTGATTATACTGGCGATGGAGCTAGTGAATGACGAATTATGGATCGGGACATTTCGCCAGGGCATTTATGTGTTAAACATAAAAAATGGTCATGTAAAGCATTTTGATAGAAATGAACCAAATGGCCTTTCAAATAATGAGGTTTTTAGCCTGAAAAAGGACAGTAAGGGAAATGTATGGATTGGAACCAATGGTGGTGGTGTTAATCTGTACAACGCAAAAACGGGAAGGATTGAAAAGTTGGAAAGTATGACCGGAGCGCAGGATGGTGACTTTAGCAAGTATTTGTATGTCCGGGATATAGTTGAGGATAGAGCTGGAAATATTTGGATAGCAGCCATTGGGCTGGGTGTCGGTATTTACAATCCGGTGCAAAAAAGCTTTAGAATCCTTAACAGCGATAACAACAGCGTGTCGAGTGTTCATGTGGACCACAATGGTAATATCTGGCTGGGAACGCTTGGTGGAGGCTTATACCTTTTTGATGGCAGAAGCGACCGGTTTACCTGTTTCTCTGAACAGGCAGGTCTTTCAAATGCAGTAATTTATAAGATTCTGGAAGATAATTCGGGCAACCTCTGGGTAAGCACCAATAATGGCATCAGTAGTTTTGATCCGGAGACAAAAAGATTCAAGAATTATTCTTATCAGAATGGAATCCAAAGAAGCACTTTCATACCCGGGTCAGGACTAAAAACAAAAAATGGCGAGATGTTTTTTGGAGGTTTTGAGGGATTTAATTACTTCAAACCGCTTGCCTTGCGGAACAATAGAAATGTTCCTTCACTTCAATTCACTTCGTTGAAAATATCCAACCGGGTGATCCTTCCCGGGGAAAAAGAAGCCATTAGCGAGCATATATCCATAGCGAAAGAGATCCGTCTTAACTATAAACAAAATTTTTCCCTTGACTTTATTGCGCTCAGTTATACCACGCCGGATGATTCCAGGTATTCCTACAAGCTGGATGGTTTTGATAAAGACTGGAACCTGGCAGGCAAGTCCCATACGGCCGTATATACCAATTTAGACCCTGGAGAGTATACTTTTCATGTACGGGCAACAAGCGAGGACGGAGCATGGACTACCCCTGAGAAAACAATTAAGATATTTGTAAAGCCACCCTTTTGGCGAACCACATACGCTTATTTATTTTATGTTGTACTCGCTTTTTCCATCCTCGCTTTGTTACGCTATCAGGGTGTACGAAAAATCAAAAACAGGTTTATTCTGGAACAGGAAAGGTTGCAGATAAAGCAAATGATTGAGCAGGAAAGAAAAGAAGCAGAACGCCGGCATGAATTTGATCAGCTTAGAATTAAATTCCTTACAAACTTAGGTCACGAGTTTAGAACCCCAATTTCGTTGGTAGCAGGTCCTGTGGATAAATTGATCAGTCTTGAAGATAGTTTGGAGAAAAAGTCGCACCTTTCATTGGCTAAACGGAATATTAACAGGCTGCTGAACCTGGTTAATCAACTTCTTGACTTTAAAAGGCTGGAGCAAAATGAATTGATGCTGGATTTGTCGAAGGGGGATATTGTTTTATTTGTGCGGGATATTGCAGATTCCTTTAAGGATATTTCAGAGGCAAGACAAATCGATTTTCGATTTTCTTCTTCACTTGAACGTTATCCCACTTTGTTCGACCGGAATAAGATGGAGAGGGTGCTTTTCAATTTGCTGTCTAATGCTTTTAAATTCACACCCAAAGGAGGAAAAGTTGAACTGCGGATTGAAAAAGCGGTTGATGGCAACCTGAAGATACTGGTCAGGGATAATGGTATAGGAATGTCAAAGGAGGTGCAGGATAAAATTTTTGATCGTTTTTTCCAGGCTAACTCGGACAATGGACTGCTGAATCAGGGCAACGGGATAGGACTTTCCATTGCAAAAGAATTTGTACGACTCCATGGAGGAATGATAGCGGTTGAAAGTACAGCCGGCAAAGGGAGCCTTTTTTCGCTTAAACTACCGTTTGAACGAGTTACAGAATCCAGTGATGAATTCGAGCCAGTAGAGTCTGTTATTAATGGTTATGGCCCGGTTCCTGATAAAAATAGCGCAAAGGGTAATACCCCAAAAGTTACAGTTTTATTGATTGAGGATGACGATGATTTCAGACAATATCTAAAGGACAATTTAAAGTCATACTACAAAATTGTAGAAGCGTCTAATGGGAAGGAAGGCTGGCAAAGAGTACTTTCCACTCATCCTCACGTCGTAGTCAGCGACATTAACATGCCCTACATGGATGGAATCACCCTGAGCAGGAAAATCAAATCCGATAAGCGAACCAGCCATATTCCTGTTATACTCTTAACCGCCTTAACCGGTGAATCATATCATTTAAATGGCTTACAAACAGGGGCGAGTGATTTCATTACCAAGCCTTTTAATTTTGAGATACTTAATGTTAAGATCAATAACCTGGCTGCTCTCAATCAAAAATTTAAAGATACCTACAGTCGGCAATTGCAGGTTTCCACGTCAGAAATAGATGTTCAGCCTTCTGAATATGAAAACCTGCTGGCCACCATTACAAAATATGTTGAATCGAATATTGAAAATTCTGACCTGAGCGTGGAGGACCTGAGTAAGCAGGTCTTTATGAGTCGTGGGTCTTTATATAACAAAATTGTGGATCTGACAGGGGAATCCCCAGGCGAATTTATAAGATCCATACGATTGAAGAAAGCTGTCGGGCTGCTGGAAAAATCCAATATGAAGATTGCGGATATTGGGTATGCGGTTGGGTTTTCTTCACCCACTTATTTCGCGAGGGCTTTCAAGGCAAAGTACCAGGTCTCGCCTTCAGAGTACGCGAGCATGATGAGAAATCCGGGAGATTCAGATCCCACTTAAGCATTGTGATGGTGCGAATGAAGGCAATTATATCCTCTTTCAGACATTATGCTACCCTGCCAATTTGACATTTAATTGGGCATCTCCTGCACCAAATTCCCTTATTGTTTATAAACAAGCCGCAAGCAAATCCCGCCGGACTCCCGCTGGCCAAACTGATACATCTTTTCAAAATCCTTCGGGTTAAATTCTAATCTATTGGCAGCAGAATAGGAGTGATTTCGTTAAATTATTGATAATTAATAATTTATTATTTAAATATTTGGGCAAAAAGTACATTCAAATAGCAAAATGTGCCCAGTGAATTTTGGTTTAATGACCAATTTTACTGTGAAAATTAATACTGATCGCCAAGACATTTTGGTGGTCGGGTGTGTTGAGGAGCGGTTCTGGTTGGTTCCTTTTCCTGACAAGCTGACAATTGAGTGTGTTAGTCTCAGGTTAACGAAAAGCATCCATATTGACCTTTTAACGAAAGAGGTTGAATAAGAAATAGAAATTAACTGCAGCGGTAAGTAAATAGGATTCTGCCTGGTTTGCAGGTTTGTATCTAAAAAATTATTGCTGCAACGATTGCATAATAACGCGTTCCATAAACCTAAACAACTGCTATATGAAAAAAATCACCTGAAAATGCTGACTCATTAGTATTGGCAAAATCCTCTTTGCCTGGTAAACAGCGTCAATACATCACTGTTTGTGCTCAAACTCTATCATTTTTAAATCAAAAACGCTAAAATGAGTTTCAATATCTACTTGCGAAGAGTACTTCTTCCTGTAGCTGCAATTATAATGGGTGTTTTTGCCAGCATTCCGCTTGCTGCTCAAAACGCCCGCATTGTACAAGGGGTCGTTATAGATGAACAAAAAAAGCCACTGGAGGGAGCTACGGTTTCGGTCAAACAGGCCAATATCAGCACCAGCACGGATTTTAATGGAAGATTTTCGTTGTCGATTCCGAATGATAAAAAGATTGTTGTGATAAGCTACGTGGGTAAGGCAACCCAAGAAGTTAATATCGGCAGCGAAACGAGAATAATGATAACCTTGAAGGACAGCACGGCGGATATGGATGCCGTTGTAATCATTGGTTATGGAAGGCAAAAAAAATCAACGGTTGTTGGGGCCATAGCTCAAACCACTGGCAAAGACCTGGAACGGACAGGCGGGGTTACCAACCTGGGCTCAGCGCTTACCGGTAACCTGCCAGGCCTGGTTACCATGTCTTCCAGCGGCCAGCCTGGTGCAGAAGATCCCCGTATCCTCATCCGTGCTCAAACAACCTGGAATAGCAATGGTGGTCCGCTTATTTTGGTTGACGGTATTGAACGACCCGGATCTTTAAGCACGATTGATATCGGCTCTGTGGAAAGTATCTCAATACTCAAGGACGCTTCTGCTACTGCGGTTTATGGAGTAAAAGGTGCAAATGGGGTTGTTTTGATTACTACTAAAAAAGGGGTAGCAGGCAAGCCCAACATCCGTCTGCGAGCGAATACAGCCGTAAAAACTTCTTCCGGTCTACCAGGCATATACGATGCGTATGATGCCCTGGCGCTTAGGAATGAGGTGATTTTGCGTGAAATAAATGAATATCCGGCCATTTGGTCCAATGTAAGACCGTATGCCATTCTTGATAAATACCGGAATCCGGCAAACAGCGACGAGTGGGACAGGTATCCGAATGTGGATTGGGAAAAGGAAACATTCAGGAGCAGCGCTATGTCTTATAATGCAAGTGCCAGTGCTTCGGGGGGGTCCGAGTTTGTCACCTATTTTGCCGGAATTGATTATACCTATGAAGGAGACTTATTAAGAAGAATACAGGCCAACAGGGGATATACACCCGGTTATGGTTATCAACGGATCAATATGCGGAGTAACCTGGATTTTAATCTGACCAGGTCTACCAAATTTACGACTCGTTTGTTTGGTTCCAATGGAACAAAGCAAGTGCCTTGGGGCTATGATGAAAGCGCCTTTAAAGATACTTACTGGAAAGCTGCCTACCAGGTTTCTCCAGAAGCTTTTCGCCCTATTTATTCAGATGGTACCTGGGGGTATTCACCGGGTAAGGAGTTTGATATACCTAACTCGATTTATAACCTGGCCTTGTCCGGTATAGAGAAGAGGACAAGCACCCAGCTCACTACCGATTTTGTTTTAGAGCAGAAACTGGATGCCTTAACCAAAGGCCTGAGCGCAAGAGCCAGTATTTCAATTGACAACTCTTTCAGAGAAATTCAAAGGGGGATAAATGATCAGAATGCGGGAGGGCCACAGCGTAAGCATATTGATCCTATTACGGGTAATGTAACGCTGGCAGGGCAAGTAGATCCGGGCAACCAGTTGGATTTTGCTGAACAGGTAAATTGGGCGAATCAGGCTGGTAATGTTGACAATAACCTAACCTATCGTCGTCTTAACTATATTGCGCAGTTAAACTATGCCCGCAAATTTGGCGCACACGATGTAACCGCGTTGGGACTTTTTCAAAGAGAAAAAGTAGCGGTTGGTAGTGTTTTTCCGGCATACCGGGAGGACTGGGTATTCCGTACAACCTACAGCTACAAGAACAAATATCTGTTTGAAGCCAATGGTGCCTATAACGGTACTGAAAAATACGGTCCGGATTACCGTTTTCAGTTCTTTCCGTCAATTTCAGCAGGATGGACAATTAGTAATGAAAAATTCTTCGAGGATAAAGTCAAGTTCGTTAACCACTTCAAAGTGCGGGCTTCCTGGGGTAAGGTTGGAGATGACCAGGCAGGAGGACGTTTTTTATACCGCGACCAGTGGTTATTTAGTGGGAACGCTCAATTGGCAGACCCTGGCACAGCTCCGGGCAATACACCCTATACGTTTTATCGGATAGGTACTTTGGGTAATCCCAATATCTCATGGGAAACAGTGGAGAAAAGGAACCTGGGTATTGAATTCGGTTTTCTGAATGGAAGAATTTCTGGTAGTGTTGATGTGTTTCATGATATGAGAAACGATCTCTATATAAGTGGTGGAGACCGTGCCATTCCCTCTTATTTTGGCCAGGCAGCACCCCCCGCAAATCTCGGAAAAGCTTCTGGTAAAGGATACGAGGCAGAACTCAGATTAAATCAGGTATTTGGAAATGGATTACGCATCTGGGCTAATATGAACATTACCCATGCCCGGAGCTCAGTCATTTTCAGGGATGATGCGGAACTGTTAGATGCCTATTTGAAAAGCGCCGGATTTCCCATTGGTCAGACACGTGCCTATCAGGATTTTGGTTACCTGAGGTCCTGGGATGACATTTATGGAAGTACTGAGCGTGCAGGGAATAACAGGAAATATGCAGGCGATTACAATATACTGGATTTTAATGGCGACGGAATTATTGACCAGTCAGATCGAATTCCTTTGAAATATACAGGAACTCCGGAAAATACCTACAATGCCAGCATAGGCATCGACTGGAGGGGGTTAAGCATGTTTGTTCAATTCTATGGGGTAAACAATGTAACCCGCGAAGTAAATTTCCCCACCTTCAACTCGGTCACCAATGTAAATGTGGCCTATGAAGAAGGCATGTATTGGTCGAAGGCAAATGGCTATCAGGGAGATGTGCCCATGCCGCGCTATACGGCTGGTATTCCAATTGGCGGAGAAGGTACCCGCTACTTATACGACGGTTCCTATCTGCGTTTAAAGAATGCAGAGATAGGATATACACTTGATGGTAAATATTTAAACAAAATGGGGGTCAAGGCATGCCGTGTCTTTGCCAATGGTAATAATCTGTTTTTGTGGACCAAAATGCCAGATGACCGTGAATCCAATTTCAATGCAGCAGATGGTACAACAACCACCAGCGCTTATCCTACCATGAGGCGTTTTAACATTGGCATTGATGTAACCTTATAAACATCTAATATGAAGAAGTTATCAAAATATTTATTGAAACCTTTCATACTACTTTTGGGCATAACCATTATCTCGGTATTTAGCTCGTGCAAAAAATATCTCGATAAATCGCCCCTTTCAGATATCAATCCGACACAAGCGTTCCAGAATTTCAGGAATTTCCAGGGATTTATTGAAGAGATGTACAATTGTGTTCCAATTATGACCGCCTCTACTTCTCACAATAACTGGAATTTAGGAGAGGATGAATACTGGGAACAGGACTCCCGTATGTTCACTAATCAATTGGACCTGGGCAACTATTTTGCATGGACAGGTACCGTGTTCGGCTCCTACTTCAGACCTGGAGGTAATCCATCCAGCACGGATAGGGGACAAATGGGAAATCTCTGGGGCACTGCCTGGTATGCTATCCGAAAGGCAAACATCGGGATTGCCAACCTGGACCAACTGAAAGAGGCAACAGCCGAAGAGAAAAATTTAATAGAAGGGCAACTGTATTTTTTCAGGGGTTTTTTCCATCTATTCCTGTTGGAGTATTGGGGAGGTCTTCCTTATGTAGATAGGGTATTACCTTCAGATGAGACCCCCAGGGTGCCAAGATTAAGCTACCATGAAACGGCAGAAAAGGTTAACGATGATCTCTTGAAAGCAGAACAATTGCTTCCGGTTAACTGGGATCAGACAGCAGCAGGTGCAGTTACAGCCGGCAGGAATAACTTTCGGGCGAATAAAATAATGGCGATGGC
>JANRLV010000095.1:0-31951 GCA_033762195.1 Chitinophagaceae bacterium
CGTAGTCAGCGTGACCGGGGCAATCCACGTGAGCGTAGTGACGGTTGTCCGTTTGATACTCTACGTGAGCTGTATTGATGGTGATACCACGCTCTTTTTCTTCAGGAGCAGCATCGATCTCATCATATTTCTTTGCCTGTGCAAATCCCTTCTTGGCCAGAATGGATGTAATAGCAGCAGTCAAGGTGGTTTTCCCGTGGTCAATGTGACCAATGGTACCAACGTTCAGGTGGGGTTTGTCCCTCTTAAAGGTCTCTTTTGACATTGTTATCCGTTTTAGGTTGTTTTTACAAAATTTATATATCGTTCGATTGAGCCGTTGATGAGAATTGAACTCACGACCTCTTCCTTACCAAGGAAGTGCTCTACCACTGAGCTACAACGGCTTTACTGCGTTGGTAGTTTCCAGCCCGTGGTCGGCGTGGTCGCTCGACCATCAACCAAAAACCCTTAAACTACAAACCGTTATGAGCGGGAGACGAGGCTCGAACTCGCCACCTATAGCTTGGAAGGCTATCGCTCTACCAAATGAGCTACTCCCGCTTAAAATCCGTGGGCAGAAGAGGATTCGAACCTCTGAAGTCGAAAGACAGCGGATTTACAGTCCGCCCCATTTGGCCGCTCTGGAATCTGCCCTGTTGTCGGAGCCACTTGTCGGAATCGAACCAACGACCTACTGATTACAAATCAGTTGCTCTACCAGCTGAGCTAAAGTGGCAATTACCTACCCTTCTTTAGCCCGACATCGGGCTGCGGTCGGGACAATAAAGAACTACCCCCATTTTTTTTGGGAAGGCAAAGGTAAGGGAATTTGATTATTGCAAAAATTTTGAAAACGAATTTTTTATCGGGGTTTTCCCCACAAAAAAACCCCGCCATTGGCGGGGTTATATCAAATTAGGCTGCTTTCTTTTCTTTTTTGCGTTTGATCTGGGTGATCAACGAATCCAGCGCGTCATCAAATGACCCTTCAAACGATTTACTGGATGACTTGACAAAAAACTGATTTCGGGGTACGTGTACTCTGATCTCTGCGATTTTGTCTTTAATGTTATGGACCACATTGTCGAGTTTCAAAAAAACATCAACTTTAATGATACGGTCGTGAAACGTGTTCAGTTTCGCGAGTTTCTCCCTGACATAATTAACTAGCTTCAGATCCGCATCAAAATGAACAGTTTGAATGTTTACGTTCATAATAATCGCATTTAAAACGGTGAAATAATAAAGGAAAGAACTGTAACAAGGGGGTGGTTTCGACTACATAGGCTTATTTTTTGGTTCACCTTGAAAATACACAAAAAAGGAGCCCATTCCAAATAATAAAACGTGAAAAATATCAAGACCGGGGATGCGATTTCTTATGCACTTCCTTGAGTTTCTCGATGGTATTGTGGGTATAAACCTGGGTCGCGGCCAAACTACTATGCCCCAACAACTCTTTTACGGCATTGAGATCGGCGCCCTGGTTGAGCAAATGGGTGGCAAAAGTATGTCGTAATACGTGGGGACTCTTCTTATCCAGGGTCTTAACCTCCTTTAACCAATTGTTTACCAATAAGTAAGCATATTTTGGGTAGAGCTTTTTCCCTTTCTCGGTCACCAAAAATGCATCTTCCACCTTCCCGATCTCCCGGTTCTTCGCTTCCACATACTCTTTTGCCAATTCCAGCAATTCGGGAGATACCGGGATCAACCTTTCCTTATTCCCCTTTCCCAGTACCTTGATCCTTTTTCCGGCAAAATCAAGGTGCTTTTCCTTCAAATTGATCAACTCACTGAGTCGCATACCCGTGGCATAAAAAAACGTGATCAGCATGCGGGCATTCATGCCCTTCCAGGAATCCGTATGGCCCAACGAATGCAACAATTCTTTCGTATCCTCCTCCTTGATAAATACGGGCAACCTCTTGCCCGACTTGGGTGTAATCACCTTGTCTACCGGGGAGGCTTCCACCCTTCCCGTCTTGAGTAAATACTTGAAATAGGACCGGAGTGTGGAAATCTTTCTGCCGATCGACCTGGCCGATATCCCGGATTCTTTTAACCCTGCCAACCAACTCCGGATATGGCTATGGGTGATCTCCGTGGCCGTGCTCGTCCCATATTGATCATGTAAATAGGAAAAAAAAGCAGCAAGGTCATCTGAATAAGAACGCAGGGTATGCACCGAATACCGTTTTTCGAAGCGGAGATGGTCGAGAAATGACCGGATATCGGGATGGTCTGGCACCTGCATAAACAAAGATAGCTGCAAAGCTAAAAACTTTGCAGCTATTCAATATGATTGAGAAAGGGAGACCTTAAATCTCGATCTTTCCGCTGGCGATCTGTTGTTTGTAGGTCGCTTTCAGGATCTGTCCCCGGCGACGAACGGACGGCTTAGTAAACGACTGGCGCTCGCGCAATTGGAGCAACACTTTTGACTTCTCAAATTTCTTCTTGTACTTTTTGAGGGCCTTGTCGATATTTTCGCAATCTTTTGAATCTATAATCAGCATAACGTTATATACCTCCTTTGGTATTTTTTTGGGAAGGCAAAGATAGGGGGTTTGGTTGAAAAAAACAATTTGGGGGCGAGACAGATGACGGATGGCGGATGACGGATGGCGGATGACAGATGACGGAGGGCGGTTTGATTGTTCTTTGATTTATGAGTAATTTGCCTCATGATAGCAGTTTTCTGTCATTTGTCATCTGTCATCTGTCATCCGTCATCCGTCATCTAAAATTTAAAATCTAAAATCTCCCCCCCCCATGTTCACCGGCATCATTGAAAAACAAGGCATTATCAAACAAATCATAGAAAAAGGGGGAAACCGGAGTTTTTGGATCGAATCTCCCCTTTCACCCAAATTAAAGGTGTACCAGAGTGTAAGTCACGATGGGGTATGTCTGACGGTTGAAGAAGTAAAATCCGGAAAGCACCGGGTAACTGCCATCGCCGAAACACTTTCTAAAACCACCCTGGGTTCCTGGGAAAAAGGCAAAAAGGTCAACCTGGAGCGTTGCCTGAAAATGAACGGCCGGCTTGACGGGCATTTTGTACAGGGACATGTGGATGGCCGGGGAACCTGTACCCTCCGGGAGGAAAAAGACGGTAGTTGGCTGTATCGCTTCCAATTTGATCCGGCCTTTGCCCCCCTGATCATCGAAAAAGGTTCCATCACCGTGAACGGGATCAGCCTTACCGCCTTTCAGGTTAGCCGGGATCAATTTGAGGTGGCGATCATTCCTTTTACCTTCAAACATACCAACATCAGCGAGGTAAATCCCGGTGATAAGGTAAACCTTGAATTTGACGTGATCGGAAAATACATGCTCCGCCGAACAGAGCTGGGTAACTAATCAAAAACTAAAGTTATTTTTGGCCTGACCATGAGTATCACCAACACTCCGGCTATCAGGCAACACTACCCCGCCCTGGACGGGCTGCGCGGTATCGCTATCCTTCTTGTTATCCTTTACCATAATTTCAATTTCATTGAATACTTCAATTATGGCTGGCTGGGGGTCGACCTTTTCTTTGTCCTCTCCGGTTTTCTGATCACTGATATACTCTTACATACCGTACACGGGGAAAATTATTTCAAGAACTTTTATGCCCGAAGGGTACTTCGGATTTTCCCACTTTACTACTTATCCCTGATCCTGTTCATTCTGATCCTGCCCGCCATTCCCGGATTTCCGCTAAACATGCAGTATTACCAGGAACACCAGTTCTGGTTCTGGACCTACCTGCAAAACTGGACCCTTGTCTTTTCCCAGGATGGAGATACCACAGCCCTCGGTCATTTCTGGAGCCTCGCAGTGGAAGAACAATATTATCTTTTATGGCCCCTCGTGATATTGTTGGTGCGTGACCCCAAAAAATTATTAGGCATCGCGCTTCTGCTGCTTATCGGCGTCATAGCTGCACGGTATTTTATCTGGCAGAACCGTGACCAGTTTCCGGGTTACGAAAGATTATTCCTCTTTACCCGGCTGGATGGCATTCTCATTGGGTCCATGCTTGCCTGTATTCAGATCATTAACCGAAGTCTGATCCGTCGGTATTTCACCAGCTTTCTATTGATCCTTACAGCTGCGAGCTATTTATTTTATTTTTTAAAAAAGGGGCAAGACCCTGATTTCCCGGCCTGGGCCATTGCCGGATTCACGACCTTTTCGGTGCTGTTTGCCCTACTGACCTATGAAGCGGTGAGTGAAAATCATGGACTGTTAAACCGGATACTTCGGTTTGCCCCGCTCCGCACTTTAGGAAAATACTCTTATGGTTTTTATATCTTCCACTGGCCTGTGTTTCTCCTGATGAAACCTCTCACAGATCAATGGTTAATGGGTACCGGAAATCCGCAGAGCTTCTTTATTCAATTTCTAAGTTCTACCCTGGCCACCCTGGCCGGATTTATCATAAGTGTACTGAGTTACCACCTCTTTGAGAAACACTTTTTGCAGATGAAAAAATTCTTTGGGGCCTAAGGCTTCGGCGGAGAAAATTTATCCCGCAGGTCCATCATCGGTTTTTCATAATACTTGTACAACAGGGCCGCAAAAATTATACTAAGCACCCAGGAACTAACCCATTTTAGCAAATTGAATTGATCGCCCACCCATTTATGGAGAATTGTTGTAGCGATAAAAATGGAAATGACATGGGTCAGATATAAAGAGTAAGATATCCGGCTCAGGAAACTGATACTGGTAATAAAAATGGTCCTGGGGTGCTTTCTTTCTGCAGACAGAAACGGAAGTAAAAAGGCTACCCCCATGCTCACCAGTGAAAAATAGTAGGACCCTGAGAAATTGGCCGCCTTCCCGTTGGCGGTGGGGTCTGCAACAAAAAAATAAATGCTGCAAGCCACCAATAAAATAATGCCAAGGATAGCGGCCCTGTTTCTTGCTCTGATTGACATTGGATGAAGAGACAGGTATAACCATGAAAATACACCGAGCAAAAGGGAGTCGAAACGAAAGGGCACCCGCATTCGCAGATCGTAATTCCAATCTGCTGAAGTCATCATACCAAAAACTAAACGAAGTAAGGGGTAAACAAATAAAATCAGTCCTATTAACCAGAGTAGCCTGTTTGGGTTTTTTTCAAAAAAAATCATCCCCCACCCGATCAAAGGAGGTAACAGGATATAGAACCATTCTTCCACACTCAGGCTCCAGGCAATGGGGAAAAAAGACGGATGTGGGGTGAACCAATTCTGCCCAAATACAACGTAAGGAAGAATCATACTGCCCTTCCATAAGGCCTCCCCAAAGGAGAAATAGTGCAAACCGAGATATAATAGCAGGGCCAGGTAATACCCAGGCAGCGTACGAAACCAGCGTCGGATCCAAAAATGGAGGGCCACCCTGGCAGAAACACCATATTTTGAAAACAATCCAAAAAGAATCCCCCCGATCAAAAATCCACTGAGCACAAAAAAGAATTCAACACCCATAAATCCAAAGAAGGCAAAAAGGCTTTCTTTAACTGGTCCGGTTAGTGGCAACAGATAGGCCGTATGTGAAAACAATACCATCAAAATGGCAAGGGCCCGAAGAAGATCAAGGCCAAATAGTCGTGGGCTGGTAGAATTGGAGTAAATGATGAATAGTTAATGCACGGAAATTAAAGAAATATGCCATATTCTGATCCATCTGAGTATCTTTATCTTGCATGATGAAGAGGATCGTCATACTGATACCTGTTTATAATGATTGGAAGGCCCTGGGTGCCCTTTTAAAAACCCTGGAAACGGATCTTTCTCAGGATACGGAGCGGGAGTATCGTATCCTCGTGGTCAACGACGGCTCCACCGAACCGGCACCGGAGTATCCTCCTGGTCCTATCACCTTTTCAAAACTTGACCTGCACACCAATGTGGGCCACCAAAAGGCCATTGCAACAGGTCTGTCATTTATCCATCACTACATTTCAAGCGATGGGGTAATCGTATTAGATGGGGATGGCGAGGACCTGCCATCCGATATTCCCCGCTTGATCGAAGAATCTTCCGATAACGCACGGATCGTTTTTGCCGCAAGAGCGGGGAGACAGGTTGGTCTTGGTTTCACCTTGTTTTACTTTTTTTATAAAATTCTTTTTCGCCTTTTAACCGGAAGATCCATTTCTTTCGGCCATTTTCTTTATCTGCCGCGGCCCCTGGTTGACCGGTTGGTTTATTCGCCGGAGATCGTCAATCATCTGCCTGCCGCGATCATGAAATCCAACCTGCCTTATAGCTCCCTTCCTGTTCAACGGGGGAAACGATTGGCGGGGCAATCGAAAATGAGTTTTGGTGACCTGCTGTTACATGGACTCGGCGCCATATCTGTTTTTGTAGAAAAAGTGGCTGTCCGTTTATTGGTATTCTCACTGGTCATGATCGGTCTAACCCTGTTGGGCATCGGTATCATTCTTGGTATCCGCTGGTTCACCGACCTGGCCATTCCGGGTTGGGCATCCACCATCATGTCCTCACTGGTCATTGTGCTTTTGCAAAGTTTTCTCCTATCCTTGTTTACGCTGTTCCTGTTTCTTTCTTCCGGTTCACAACGGAAATTCATTCCTGCTTTACATTATACCGACCTCACCGGAGAAATAAATTCCTGACCATGGCACAGTCCCTCCATTATCCCGGTAATGAGCTCGAGTTGTTCCAGGAGGCCCATCGTTGGAAATCCTATCTGGGACAAATGATCCAACCCCACATAAAGGGAAAAGTACTTGAAGCTGGGGCAGGAATTGGAGGAACCACTCCATACCTGATGACGGCAGCTGTAAGCCAATGGACCTTATTGGAACCCGACCCGGAAATGGCAGATGAATTAATAAAGAAAAAAGGGGATGGGCAATTTCCCGCGTTTACACAGGTGATAAAAGGAACGCTGTCAGACCTGGCAAATGAAACATTTGATACCATTCTGTACATTGATGTATTGGAGCATATTGAAAATGACCAGACTGAATTTAACCAGGCGATAGAAAAATTAAACCCCGGAGGGCGGATCATTATCCTCTCTCCTGCCCTGTCCTTTTTATACAGCCCATTTGACAAAGCCATCGGGCATCACCGGCGATATGACCGGAAATCATTGATGAACCTTGCCCCTGCAGAAATGAAATTGATCCAACTACGCTTTCTGGATTTGTTTGGAATGATCCTTTCTTTAGGAAATAAGTGGATATTAAAAAAACCCTACCCCTCCCGAGGTCAGATTCAATTTTGGGATAAAACGATCGTGCCCCTGTCAAAGGTTTTCGATAAGTTGACCCGATATTGGCGGGGAAGGAGTATTTTGGGGATCTGGGAGAAGAGCTAATAGCTAATGGCTTTCAGCTCTTAGGTACTTGAAAAATCAAAACCTTCGAAAATGAACCCGCTTGTTAACCGGTCAACAAATTCCTGGTACTCCCCGCTTCACTTGGGTCTTGCCCTCGTGGCCCTGGGATGGCTTCTGTACAGGGTCTTGCTGATTTTTTCGTACAATGGCGAGATCGGCGGGATCGATAATAATTTTGTCTATGCTGTGATCAGAGGCATAAATGGTTATCCGATCTACCCTGATCCCGAAGCCGCCCCTTATGCGGTCAACCCCTATTCTCCACTCTATTATTCGTTTTGCATTGGCCTGGGTAAATTATTTTCCATCGACACCCGTGATCCCATCCATATTTATTGGTTGTGTCGTTCATTCTCCCTGGCTTGTGATCTCTTTACACTTTTCCTGGTGTACCGGCTTATTCGTATCAAAAAAGGGATCAGCGGTTCCATTGCTTTTCCTGCTATTTTGATCATAGGGTTATTACTGACTTATCTTGGCTATACCCTTTCGCGGGTTGACAGCCTTTATCTGCTCTACTATGTGGCCGTGTTTTTCTTTTTGTATTCCGACAGACAATCCAGGCCCTTGTTACGCATAGGTGTCGTAGCATTCCTGACAGCGGCGGCCCTCTTCTCCAAACAGAGTGGATTAATTCTTCCTTTGCTTGTTCTCACCTGGCTCTTTTTTTCCGGAGAAAAGAAACGAATGCTCCCCTATTTTCTGTTGACCACCGGATTTATTCTGTTGTTTTTCACCTATTATATCCGCATACGGGGCAATACATTTTTTCTTGCCCACACCTTTACCGGAATCAGCAATCATCTGGATCCCGCCTGGTTCTATGTGCATGTGTTTAAACGCAGTGTTGATTCGCTCTGGATTCTGTTGCTCTATTTTCCCTTCGTACTGGCCTTGCGGCGCATAAAAAATACCGGGGAAGGTGATCAACGTGCATTGGCCATTGTTTTTCTTCTGCAAACCGTTTTCAGCCTGGGCACAACCCTGAAATGGGGTTCTACTCCAGGGTATTTTCATGAAAGTTTCCTTCTTGGCACATTGCTGTTGGCTGAATGGCTGTCCACTAAAAAAGAGGAAGAAATTTTCAAGGCTTTACGCTGGTTCATGCCCTTGTTCCTGTTATTTTTTATACATGTAATGGCTCAGGGTTATCTGTTCTTTATTCAGGACAGAGCAGAAAAAAAAGTGAGGTATGAGGAGCAAAAACAGATCCGTGACCTTCTGGAACCGCGGTTGGGAGACCGATTGATTTTAGACCTGGGGCAACAAAACAGTAATTTCTTCAAGAATCTGTTTCCTTCCCAATCAGCCGTACCCAATTTTGATGCCGTGGATTGCTGTACACTTCCGGATGGAAATTTTGATTACAGTGGATTAAAGCGGGACTTGCAAAATGGCCGGATCGGGTACCTGCTAGTACCTGTTAACGAAAAATTTGAATCGATTTGGGGCCAGTCCCTTTCCCATTATACACTCGACACCCTGCTTCATGGTCAGCAGATCTACCGGTTCAGGGAATAGTGCGGATAAAAGGAAAAAATCAATCATCTTTGAGCCCTAATCAACCGTTTTGAAGTTATCCATTGTCATACCCTGTTATAATGAAGTAAAGCTCATTT
The DNA here is from genome assembly GCA_033762195.1 of Chitinophagaceae bacterium. Lineage (GTDB taxonomy): Bacteria > Bacteroidota > Bacteroidia > Chitinophagales > Chitinophagaceae > SpSt-398. The sequence goes on from JANRLV010000095.1 coordinate 8,958, forward strand.
TGCCTGCTATACAAAAAGTGTTGGCTGCGGAACTTCCTGCTGGCGTAGAACGGGAGATCATTCTGGTGAACGATGGTTCCCATGACGGGACAAAAGACCAGATTGAAAATCTGATCGCTCAAAATCCTGCCCTGCCCCTCATCCTTTGTCATCACCCTGTTAACCGGGGAAAAGGCGCCAGTATTCGTACAGCCCTGGAGAAAGTAAATGGGGAAGTTGTGGTGATCCAGGATGCCGATCTTGAATACGATCCACGCGATCTTCAACTCATGCTCGAACCAATACTGGATGATAAGGCTGACGTGGTATTTGGTTCCCGTTTTATGGGTACAGGCCCCCACCGGGTACTCTTCTACTTTCACACCATTGGAAATAAATTCCTGACTTTCCTGTCAAACCTGTTTACGCAGCTTAACCTGACCGATATGGAGACAGGATATAAAATGTTTCGCACGCATCAGCTTCGGTCTATTCGACTGGTGGAGGATCGCTTTGGATTTGAGCCCGAAGTAACCGCCAAGATCAGCCGGTTGCCGGGCGTACGTATTTATGAAACAGGGATCCGGTATTACGGACGTACCTACCAGGATGGCAAAAAGATCCGATGGCCCGATGGGTTCCGGTCCATGTACTGCATTTTAAAATACAACCTCATCTCCCGGTCATGATGGGAAATGCCGAACGGACAGACCAAACCGGACTGGATACCCTTCAGGTGATCGCGGCTGCTCCACGATTTAATGAATGGATGTACCAGCAGATCAAACCCGATCTGCAGGGACGTATCCTCGAAATCGGAAGTGGAATTGGAAATATCTCGGCTTATCTGGTTGGTGACCGGTACGAGCTGACCTTGTCGGATGTGGAAACACATTATCTCAAACACCTGAAAAAACAATTCGGGTCATCCCCTTTGATCCGGCAGATCCTGTCCATCGATTTAGCTGACATGGATTTCAAAAAAACATATGCTCATCTGGCAGGGGAATTTGACACGGTTTTTTTGCTCAATGTGCTGGAACATATTGAACAGGATGATCTCGCCCTTCAGCATATCCATTTTCTGCTTAAACCAGGCGGCAAGGTCATTGTCCTTACGCCAGCTTATCAGTGGTTGTATTGCCGGTATGATAAAGAACTGGGTCATTTTCGCCGGTACACCCGTAAACGGCTTTCCCGTTTGGTGCAATCGCAGGGCTATACGATTGAAAAAGCCCGTTACTTCAATGCCCTCGGTATTGCCGGATGGGCGGTGCTGGGAAAATTAATGGGCAAAAGGAATTTAGAAAGCAGCGAACTATCTTTATTCAACCGGTTGGTACCCCTGGCGAAATGGTTGGATAAGATCAGCTTTTCCCGGATCGGGTTATCGGTGATTGTTACCGGAAGAAAATGACCACATGGTATTCACCTTCATTTCCATATTGATCATCACACTGGTTTGTTATAGCTGGGGTGATTTATTTTTTGGAAAAGGAATTTTCGCCCGCTCCGCTGTATTGGCACATCCGGCTATCATTTCCCTGGCTGGTTTGATGATGGTGTCAATGACAGCAACAATCCTGTCCTTATTCGTTCCACTTGGGCCATTATGGATCAAAAGTTTGTTTCTTTTACCGCTGCTATGGCTGATCTACCGGAAAGGGATCCCGGCGCTGGTGAATCCTTTCCGTACGCTCTTTACTGGTTTTTCAATGGGTGCGTGGATCTTATTTAGCGCCCTATTGCTGATGGCGCTTGTCTTATCTGCTCCTGCTATTATCCACCCCGATACCCTGGGCTATCATGCCCCGGTGATCAAATGGATCGAAACCTACAAGGCGGTTCCCGGAATTGTTCATTTGCAGCCCCGGATGGGATTGCAGAACACCTGGTTTGTCAGCATTGCCCTCTTTGATCTTTTTCCGGTTAGGGGAAATGGATTGGTATTCTTACCCGTTGCTGTACTCAGTTGGTATTTCCTATTTCTGACCGATCATATCAATCGTTCCTTTCTTCAAAAAGACCTTTCTTCCCTGTTGGGATGGTTGGCATGGTTGGGTATCTCCCTTTTCCCCATTACCCTGGTGCGCTTAACGGCCGCTTCCACCCATCCCGACTTTATGGCTGTATTGGTTTGCTGGGTCATTTTCTGGTTGTTATCAAAAAGAAAGGGGGAGAACGAATTGGCCGTTCACTCCCTGATCATTTTGTTTGGATTCTATGCCTTAACCATAAAATGGTCGGTGTTGCCTATCATGGTGTTGGCCCTTTACTCCTTTACCCGGCTTTCCTACCGATCTGTTCCAAAGACCTTATATGTTTCCTGCATTGCCTTATTATTACTGGGTGGAACACTGGCGCGGAATACTATTAGTTCGGGATATCCTTTCTTTCCGACAGATAGCATGGATTGGATAAACGTGGACTGGAAGCCTCCGAAAAAGGAGTTGCTCGATATGCAGGACTATGTAACCGGTTATGCCCGCGGGTATAAAGAAGGCAGTGCGCAAGAGGCGATAAATGGTTCAAACGCCCGATTTGAAGAATGGATCCCTGTTTGGTGGAAGCACTTAACCCTGCCTGACAAGATTATGATCTTGCTTACCTTACTCGCCCTGCTTATTTCCGTGATCCGTTTGCAAAGCAAAATTTTCAGGGAAGAATATGGACGGTTATGGCTGGTCTCTTTCACCGGTCTTCTCTTTTGGTGGCTTATCGCACCCGATCCTCGGTTTGGATACGCATTTATCACGGGTCTGATCCTCGCCGCCTTTAGCGGCAAAATTCCATTGCCGGATAAAAAATGGATAGGGGGAAAAATATCCTTCCTCTTTCTCCTGCCTGCTATCCTGATCACTTTATATACGGGATACAGAGGATGGAAAGATCAGGTTTATCAACACCTGCTACTTCCCGCCGGGCCTTTCATGAAAAACACCGGACAGGTGATTGAAATAGAGGGAAGAAAATTGTACAAACCCTTAGATCAAGAAGGCTGTAGTTGGAATGCCTTGCCTTGCACACCGGATGACATGAAAGAGGTTGAATACAGAGGCAATATTATGGAAGACGGATTCAGGAGGAAGTTCTAACTGAAGATAACAGGATTCACCGCAGAGAACAAGAGAACCCACCTACAATGAATCCTGGATATTCTTCCCGGCCATGGCTTTACTTATGGCGGTGTCCATAACACGTTCCGCATAGGGACGTGATATCTCATTCAACTCTTCGATCTTTTTCTGTATCTCATCCTTAGTACCCGTATTGAGCAAATCCTGTAGGGTTTGCATCGCTGAACGGGTTTGGGCAATTTCCTCAGCGGTCAATAAGGATCCGTTTTTCTCCAAAAAATTCCCTGTTGTATCCAGAATTTGTTTGCCTTCAGTCTGGGCTTCAACCAGGGCGCGAACCTGCATATCTTCTTTGGCATGGGTGATGGATTCCATCAGCATCCGTTCCACTTCTTCATCGGTCAAACCATACTGAGGTTTTACTTCCACACTTTGAGAAACACCACTCCGCAATTCTTTGGCTGTTACATTGAGTATCCCATCGGCATTGATAAGAAAACTCACTTCTACTTTGGGTAATCCGGCGGGCATGGCCGGGATACCGGTCAGATTAAATTCTGCCAGTTTACGGTTATCCTTAACCAGGTCACGTTCCCCCTGAAATACGGAAATACGCATACCTGACTGCCCATCTTTCTGGGTGGTGTATTGTCGTCCGGCTTTGGACGGCACTTTGGAGTTGCGGGGAATAAGGATATCCATCAAACCTCCCATGGTTTCAATACCCAGTGAAAGAGGAGTTATATCCAGCAAAAGAATGTCTTTATTATTCCCGGCCAATATATCCGCTTGTACCGCTGCTCCCAGGGCTACTACCTCATCGGGATTGAGATCATCATGTACCGGGCGTTGAAAAAAATGGCTCACTTTATTTTTTACCAAAGGCACACGGGTTGAACCACCCACCATGATCACCTCATCAATGTCATTGTACGTAAGCCCCGCATCGCGTAAGGCATTGGCACAACAGGTAATGGTTTTCTCCACCAGCGGCATGACCAGGGATTCAAATTCATTTCTGGAAAGAGCAACCGGACTACCCCCTACTTCTCCTGTAAATTCATCTGAGAAGCTCAGTGCTTTTTTGGCTTCTTCGGCTTTAAGGCGAAGTTCCTGTGCCAGGCTTTTGTGTAATTGAATTTCCGTATCTGAAAGACCCAATGCCTGTTGCCAATGTCTGACAATGGCCTGGTCAAGATCATCGCCACCAAGATAGGTGTCACCGTTGGTGGACAGGACCTCAAAAATGCCTCCGTTTATCCGCAGAACAGAAATATCAAATGTTCCACCACCCAGGTCATACACAGCAACGGTCTTTGATTCTTCGCGGTTCAAACCCAACCCATAGGCGAGACTGGCCGCTGTCGGTTCATTGACGATGCGCAATACATCCAGTCCGGCTAATTTTCCGGCGTCTCTGGTAGCCTGTCTTTGTGCATCATTGAAGTAAGCCGGAACAGTGATTACGGCCCTGGTGACGGGTGTTTTTAAAATATGCTCGGCGCGTGATTTTAATTCTTTTAAAATATAGGAGGATAATTCAACGGGAGAATAGAAGCGATCGCCAACCTGAATTTTGACGAGGCTGTCTGTATTATCATCAAAAACCTTGTACGTAAAAAATGAGGCATTCTGCCGGATGTCATTATAGGATTTACCCATCAACCTTTTCACGGAAAAAATAGTGTTGGCAGGCTCGCTGATCAGAAACTGCCTGGCGGGTTCTCCGACGGTGATATTTCCGGCCCCATCAAAATGCAATACGGAAGGTACCAGGGAGGAAGAATCATGCTCCCGGAGTGCGATGGGTTTTTTGGTTTCAGGATGAATGATCGCAACGAGGCTATTGGTCGTTCCGAGGTCAATCCCCACGATCATCTCTTCTTTTTGCAGGCTGCCTGTTGTAATGTTGATAGCGATCTTTGCCATAGGGGGCAAAGATACGACGCTTCAAGGCAATTAGCTGTTAGCTGTTAGCTATTAGCTTAGCCATAAAAGGCTAAAAGCTAATAGCTAACAGCTGACAGCTATCTCATCAGGTACATCTTCCCATACCCTTTGTTGAAGTATTTATCCGTATTATCATCCTCGGCCTTATACTTTTCAAGGGATTTTCCATTCAGGTTTGTGACCACACGGTAGAGATAGATACCATTTGCCAGTTTTTGGCCAAACTGGTCGGTTCCATCCCATTTGAACTCGGTGATGTTTCGTCCGATATGGAGCGGGCCTAATTCATCGATGGTTATTTCGCGAACGATCTTACCGGTAATGGTCATGATCTCGATCTTCATATTCTGTGGCACTTCGCTACCTGTAATGGTAAATACAAAGGCCGTTGAAGTCGTGAACGGATTGGGGTAGTTCAGCAAGTTCGAGATCATTGGTTTATTGATGACCTGGAAGGCTACCCGGTATTCAATGGCGCCGGCATTGTTTCCACTCTTGTCTTCCCCTGTTACGATCAGTTCATAATCCCCATCCTCCGTAAAGAAGGGATAGAAATCGATCGTAGCGGTATTATCATTATTGGGGGCGAGCCCTGCTTCGGTGAACGTTAAAGTATCTGCGTTGCTGAAATGATAGGGGCGCAGTGTTCCATTGGGGTATCTTACTTGTACTTTCACGCCAGAGGTATCATCCAGGATCATCCACTTCGACTCGTCCTTGAGTTTGACCGTGATATGTGGTTTAGAAGAAACAATATCCCGGTTCAGGATATGCACTCCATCAAAGGTGACATCCAGCAAGGGGTTTGTCTGATCTGCTTTTACATAAAACTCCTTGTACAGGAAGTTATTGAAATGGAACTGTTCCGGCTGATCATTATCCGGGTTCACATCCACAAAGAGAGAATTCCTTCCTACAAAAGTGCTGGTGGGAATAAAGTGCCTTACTGTTACCGTATCTCCGTGCAGCAATGGTTTGAATCGTCCTACAGGAATGATGTTCTCTACATTGTTCTGGTTCGTGACAACAAGTTTGATCCGCAAACTATCAAAATCCGCATCACTCACATTCTTAAAGGCCAGGCGGAAATCCACGGGTTCTCCCACTTCAAAGGTGTCTTTAGTGGGGGCGAAAAGGATATTGGGGGCCACGGCACCTTCCGGTACAGGGTCATACAATAACCGCCAGTACCTGAGTTGGTAGGGTGTAAGATGGGTTGAGTCAATATTCTTGATACGCACCCGCAGGAAGGGGTATGCATTGGCGTCGATACCTGAGATATCATAATCCTGATCGTCATATCCGATACCGGTAAGCAACGGTGCTTCTACTCCCTCACTGGTTACACCAATGATATCCACCGTAGCAATATCTTCAAAGGGCACATCATTGCTGGTACCTCTCCATTTCAACTGTTTCCATTCCTTGGCGGGGCCCAGGATCGGCGAAGTGGCAAAGCCCATATAATCAGGTGTTTCACAATCAGCGGTCAGCGTGAGCCTGTCATATTCATTTTGTCCAAACTGGACTTTGGGGGTAAAGCTTGCCTGCCTGTTCTTTTTATAGATCATGGCAAAGCAGCGCATGGTATCGTACAGATCTATATTGTAGAGTCCCTGGTTCTTCAGGGTATGATAAAGTGATTTTCCAGAACCATAAATGGATGTATCCGCGGCCCAGGCAGCAGCATACGTATTGCCGGTAAACCAGGGTGCTGTATTGGAACGGATCACCACATAGGCCCCATCGGGTACTACATTCTCCAGGAACTGCATGGCCTTTCTGCGCCAGGTAGTGTCACCCAGTAAGTATTGAAAGTTCTGTGTTCTCAAAGGTCCACAGGTAGCGGCCACACTACCATATAGCCCCACACCACCGCTATAGTTATTCTGCATGGCACGGAACATCAGGGAATCATATACGTTGATGATAAGCTCGTTGAAATTACATCCCCCGTTGTGGTGTACCTCACCGTCCACCGAAATAGTGAAGTCGGCGTTCTGGGTACCTCCTGTGGGATAGATCGCATTTCTGACGAATAAGTTATGGGTGACCGGATGATACTTCCATCTTCGGTCAGCCGAATCGATATACAACCTGTCTTCCGTCGATTGTGTATGCTGGAAGAAGTGAGACTGATTAAATCCAAGTTCACTATTCGCCAGATAGATAAAGGAAGCGGTATTCCATTTGGCGGGGTTACCGGCGGTATCCAGCGAAGAAACTCTCCAATAATAAACAGTACTATCGGTAAAGGTGAGTCCGGGACTATATTCCAGCAATCCTCCCGAAGTGGTCACGGTTTGTGCCAACTTAAAGGGCGAATTGAAGAAGGCAGTTGTATCGATCTCCACCTTATATGGCTGTGATACACTAAACGGATTGGCTGTGGACGCGATCAGTTTGATGTTCTGTTTATTGACGATCGCCAGGTCAAGCGGATAAACCGGCTTGATATCATCTTCATAAATAAAGAATGACTTGGTAACCGAGTTGTTTGTTTCATACATTTCATCCACACGCATATCCGCATCAATCGTCACGGTGATCTTGTTAAGTCCTTTATCACGGGCGGGAAGGATATGTAAGGAAATAGCAATAGAATCCATATACCGGATACCAGCAAGTGTATCCCGATGCACAACCTCTGTGGAGCCATTGGGATAGGTTCGCTTCACCTCTACCACGATTGAATCATCGATCGCCATACCCATGTTCATAAACCGGGCATTCACATTGAAAGAAGTATCGGCAATGGAAAGGAACCCGGGATCGATCACCACCATGGGATCCTCCACTACATAATCGGGTTTGGGTTGTGTGTTTAATTTCAGCGCCGGGTCTCCATGGAATGTATTCTCCTCCGCATGCATGCGGGAGAAAAAGTCATTAAACGATGTGGTCGCATACAACTGGTTGATGGATTGAAGCAAAATCTCGCCCATTGACTTGTCATAGAAAGCGGGGCTGGATTGCGCTGAATAGGTCTGCGAATTATACCGATGGAGATAGTGCGCGATACCAAAGTGCGAGCTCGCCAGAAAAGCAATACTGCCTCGCTGATCGGCCAATACAAATTTTTCAGAGAGTGTTTCCTTGATAAAGAACCGGGCCGGGTTATAACTAAAGAAGTTACCCGCGTTACACCCCATCACAATAAAGACCGGATATTTTCCCTGGTTATTATATCGGTCGGGGTTGTCCAGGTTAAAATCCAAAACGGTAGCAGAGGAGTGGCCAAAATAAGCCAGTTGACTGATACCCGTGCTAAACAGGTTCTGTAGTGTTTCATCCGTCAGCGGTTGTACGGCGTCTGCGGAACTTTTACTAAAGGAAGCCACATTGGCCCCCACCAGGGTATCAGAAATAATGATCTTATAATTTTCCATATACCCTTCCAACTGACGCTGTGTGTTGGAATCGCTGGCTCCTACCACATGGACAAAATTCTTGATCCATGCCTTTTCAGAGATCAGGGGTGAGGTATATCGCTGCGCATCCTCGTACTGCGTGATCTTGTTAAGATAGATACCAACTTCCTCGCCATTAATGGCTGAAAGACGACCAATGGGAGTATGGGGCAGGTACTGCGCTGAGTCGGTGACCAGCAACCAGTCGGAGGCCGGAGCGCCATAGGTAGGCACCAGGTTCAGTTTCTCCCCTTCCGGTGTATTTTGATAATAATAATAATAATCATAGGTCATCCCGTGCCCGATCAGGAACACAAACCTGGGACGGGTAGCAAAATTATTCTTTGCCCAGCTAAGGAAGTTGCGCAAAGCCGCCGGATTCTTTTTAATACCCAGACCAAACTGGTCAACCAGTTCATTTACCGGATAGATCTTCACATTGAACCCACCCCCATTCGCAGAGCTGCGATAGGCTGCATATTCATCCAGCGGATGGGCGCCTCCGGCTGTGGAGTTCAGAATCGGATCAGATATTATGATATAGTCACCTTGCAATAAGGTGTTGGTATAGTCAATAAAATTACGGGTAACCATGCTGGTTACATTGCGCAGGTTTGACGCGTCCTGGCTTACAAGGACCAATTGTCTTTCTACAGCTGACGGCTCTAACACCACCCGCACTTGTCCGGGTGTGGCGATATTGGCCACATATCTTTTCCCATTGGTCAGGTCATAAAGAATGGGGGCTGTTGACCCATAGTTAAAACTGGTGATCTGGAGGTAATTCCCGGCCGGATTGGCAGGAAGGCTGAATTCAAAATTCTTTTGTCCGTCGAAATTGAATACCCGCGGATAGATCAACTCATATTGAGAGATGACCATCCGGTCGTAGGTTCCTGGTGTAGTATTCTTGATCTCCACCTGGGCCGTTCCTGAACCTAACAGGGACAGCGGAACGGTTCCTTGTAAACGCGCATAGTTTAGAAAGTCCACGTTTTGCCCAAGGATGCTATCTCCATTGATCTTGACACGGATATTCCGGATATTGATGGCATTTCCCGCCACATTCAGTTTGAAGGTCGCAGCAGGCCCACCGCTATAGAGAAAAACATTATGGTATTGGGTAAAGGTGGCATTGGCGCCAATATCGTAACAGATAAAATTCTCCCCTCTGTCATAGGTGGAGGAGTGAACATATTCTCCCGCGTCAATATAAAATCCGGGGTTGATATAGTCATGGCAGTATTTGCCCTCTGTGTACATGAAATAGGGTTCTGCAGGGAGCACATTACCCGCTACGTTATTGGCCGTTGTGACCAGCCGCAGGTTCTGGGCGGTGTTGGGATTGATGGTCAGGAAGAAGGCCACCGTATCGGTGATCATGCTATGCTTATCGATCAGTTTGTAGTCCTGGTTACGGTATAATTCACGGTCGGGATAACCATCATTGCGCAATCCCCAGAACTCAATATACCCGCCACTGGCCAGCGGCCCGGTAGCCGTACTGGTATAAATGGGTACTTGCTTTCCATTACGCCAGAGTTGGAATTGTTCCGCCGGTGTGCCGGCAATACCCAGACTGTTCAGGGTGGCCTGGGAAATGCGGTGCAACCCCGTGGTGCCTACACTGAATTTGTAGTAGGTTTTATTGTAATCGATCCATTCATTGTTGTAGGTCTGCCCCTGGACAAGCAAGGAGGCCGACAGCAGGATGAATAGTAAAAATCGTTTCATGGAATACTGTTTATTTAGGGTAGCGGTTACTTTTTCTTTTTCGGTTTGATCAGGTTCAACCGGAGTGAAAACACATGCGTGAACAAGGGGTTCGCCTGGTTGGCCAGGTTAGTGAATGCGTAGTCAATCGTCACATTCGACACATTGAACCCGGCACCCGCACTGGGTTGATAGATCCATACCTTTTTCTGGTTCAGGGTATCCCCATCTGCCAGGGCCTGCTGGAAATTATTGATCCCGGCACGGAGAAAGAACACGTTGTTGATATTGCACTCTAACCCCAGTTTGGGATCCACACTCACCGGATCGGCACTGATCACCGTATTCCTCTTACCGTCAAAAGTGAGGTCGAAGTTGGCTTCGGCCAATAAATTTACTTTTTTACTGATCTTGAAATCACGTGCCACACCCAGGACCAACCGGGGGGCCGTGAGCTCGGTGGATTTGACCGGGATATCATTGTTCGTCAGGTATAAAACTTCCTTTTCTCTCTCGGTAAAAGTGAATGACCAGGCGTTGAACGTGGTCGTAATATCCCGGGCCGACACACCGAATTTCCACTTATCCTGGAAAATCTGTACCCCGGCATCCAGACCAAAACCCCAGGCCTTGGCAAAGCGACCTACACTCCGGTGAATCACTTTGGCATTGACACCAAAATGGATATTACGTTTATCCGACTCCTTTAGTTTTTGAGCCAGGGAAAAAATGAAGGCATAATCGGCAGAGGAAAATGCCTGGATATTATTATAATTGATGGAGCCATCGGGTTCCACCAGAAAAAGGGTATTCATGATATCATCCACGGCAAACCGCAGCGCACTGATGCCAAAGGTCCTTTTCTTATCGGTGGTGGGAATGGCGATACTGGCATAATCATATTTGCCAATGCCGGCAAAATACTCGGCATGCATCAGGCTCAATTGGGGAACATCTTTTACCCCCACCAAACCAGCCGGGTTCCAATAACCAGAACTACCGTCTTTAACGGACGCTACCTGGGCACTACCCATGGCTAATCCACGGGCACCTGCGCCAATATTCAAAAATTCATTGGAATATTTCCTGAATTGAGAAAACCCTTGTGTGCAACAAAAGGCAAGACATAGGGTGAGAATGAGGGGTGGTTTTTTCATTCCAATTATTTTCGGATAAGCAATTTAAAATGACTGTTATTCATAGGATTAGACGGTCGGTAAAATTACAAATTGGCCTGCAGAATACATAGCTTCTGACAGGGATATGGATTAACTACTGAAAACGAAACAGTTAGAAAATTATTGCTTTCGGACGCCATTGGCGCTTTCTGTTTTACTTTTGCGGCACAAAATTGCACAGAATGAACCTGATAGAAGAACTCAGATGGAGGGGTATGATCCAGGATATCATGCCCGGTACCGAGGAACAACTCAAGAAGGAAATGACCACAGGCTATATCGGTTTTGACCCCACCGCGGACAGCCTGCATATTGGCAGCCTCGTGCCTATTCTCTTACTCGTTCATTTTCAACGTGCTGGACATAAGCCCATTGCCCTCGTCGGGGGTGCCACCGGAATGGTGGGCGACCCCAGTGGCAAAAGTGAAGAGCGCAACCTGCTGGATGAAGCGACCCTGCAACGAAATGTGGCCGGCGTAAAAGCCCAGTTGGAACGGTTTCTTGATTTTGACCCGTCCCGGCCCAACGCCGCGGAAATGGCCAACAATTATGACTGGTTCCGCGATATCTCCTTTATCGATTTCCTTAGAGATGTAGGCAAGCACATCACCGTGAATTATATGATGGCCAAGGACAGTGTGAAGAAACGGATCGATGGGGAGACAGGCATTAGCTACACCGAATTCGCCTATCAGTTAATGCAGGGATATGATTTCTATTGGTTGTATAAAAACAAACAATGCAAAATGCAAATGGGAGGAAGTGACCAGTGGGGGAATATGACCACCGGAACCGAACTCATTCGCCGCAAGGCAGGTGGCGAAGCCTTTGTTTTCACCAACCCCCTGATCACAAAAGCCGATGGGGGTAAATTTGGAAAAACCGAGAGTGGAAATATCTGGCTGGATGCCAATAAAACAACCCCATATCAATTCTATCAGTTCTGGTTAAACGCGACAGATGCGGATGCGGAAAAATGGATACGGATCTTCACCTTCCTCACCCAACCGGTGGTAAACGATTTGATCGCGGAACATCAAACGGACCCCTCCAAACGCCTGCTTCAGAAAAAACTGGCAGAAGAAGTTACACGTCTGGTACATGGACAGGAAGAATTAGACAAAGCACTGGAGACAACCGCAAAATTATTTGCCAATCAATCTGCCCCGGCGGAGAGTCTGAGCCGCGAAGACCTCGAAAATATGGAAGGGGTCATTAAATTCAATTTTTCAAAAGCACGGTTAGAGGAAGGCATAGATATCGTAAGCTTTCTGGCAGATACAACTATCTTCCCCAGCAAGGGTGAAGCACGCAAAATGGTGCAAGGTGGTGGCGTATCGATCAATAGAAAAAAAGTGGAGGATGTGGCGTTTAAAGTAGAAACAGGCTTATTGCTTCACGGGGAATACCTGCTTATCCAAAAAGGGAAAAAAAGTTATTATTTGGTAAGTGTTCATTAATTCAGTTACGCGCAGTCGCGTAGTCTCGTGACTGCGCGTAACCGATAAATCACTTCACTTCCATTGTTGCGCTGGCTTCCATCAGAAATTTTCGCGCGCTTACAACATATCCATTCCCCTTTTCACAAAAATGCACTTTCAAATTTTCAATGCTGATCGGATTGCCATCAGGTATATCCGCAATATTTGAATGCAGGATATCATGTCCATCCACGATCATCACCAATCCGCTACCGATCGCTTCCATTTTATCCCCTTCAGTGATCAGCATACCCGTGTCTTCACCCAGTCCAATACCGATACAGCTGGGATTGGTAGCCACAGCCTGGGCCAGGCGACCAAAGCGTCCACGTTTCTCAAAGTGTGAGTCAATGATCACCGAGGATATGAAACCCAGACCGGCGGTCATTTTCACTTCGCCTTTGAGGTGGGCACGCGTGGCATTGCCTTCATAGATCATCGTACTGCTCATGGCCATGGCTCCGGCAGAGGTGCCGGCAATCAGAAAATCTTCCTCCAGGTACCGCTTTTTTAACAGGGCTAAAAACTCAGTGCCACCATCCGTTACACTTAACCGCATCTGATTACCTCCGCTAAACATCACGGCCTGGCAGGCGCGTATCCGATCCAGATATTCGGGAACCAGTGTATCCTGTCGGGTCCGGATATGCATGACCCCGATATTGGTACACCCGATTTTCCCAAATGCATCCAGATAACCCTCCCCCACTTCATGCGGGATCATAGAGGCCGTAGTTATGACCTCTATACGGGCGTTGACGCCTCCGGCTTCCTCCACCACCCGGCGAAGGATACCCAGTTCAAAAAAATTCAGGTTATTACGGAGAAATTCACCCTTCTCCAGGTCGGTTCCCTTATCCTCGGAGCCGCCTATCGCAATGAGTTTTCCTTTGGGGGTCATGGCTACAAATATAAAAATTTAGGCCTGACCACAATCATTTTTACTAATACTGATAGTCATTGTATCCCGAAATGTCCCTGGGTAGCTTGCTCTGATTTGTTACCAAAACTTCCCATATGAAGCCGACATGATTAAAATAAACACTAAATCACTAAGGTTAAGGTTTATTTAAATCATCCAAGGCTCCATCTGGCCTCAAATAAATAAAATTTAAACAGATGAAAAAGATAGTACTGCTAGCCACTGTCGGATTAATCCTGGGAAACCTCTACATCCATGCCCAGAATGGTACCCGTTTGATCGGGTATGATGCCAAAACCATCGGTCGTGGAGGAACGGTAACGGGAACTTTTGACAACCCCTCCCTGATGATGAACAACCCGGCTGGAATTGCCTTTTTGAACGCCTCCCAACTCGATATCAATTTCTCGTTGATGGCCCCCGGTGTCGAATTTACCAATGGCCTCAATAATGCCGAAGGGGATAAAAACCTCTTCCCTCTTCCTTCGCTTTGGTATGTACGTAAATTAAAAGAAAGCAAACTCACCTATGGTTTTGGGTTATATACCCAAGGTGGGATGGGTGCTGATTTTAAATTAAACCATGCCCTTTTCCCCGACAAACAGACCTATCACTCAAAATTTGCGGTGATGCAAGGCGGGCCCTCGCTGGCTTATCAACTGAACAAAAAATTATCCGTCGGAATATCCGCCCACCTGCTTTATAGTGGAATGGAGTTTCAAATGCCCTTTAGCATGCCCCCATCCATGCTGCAAGGTGTTATCAATCCACAAACCGGGATGACTTTTGGGGATATGTTCTCAGCCCCATTTGAACAAGGCGGACTGGCCTATACCGAGGTAACTGCCGCGGCAAACATGCATGAACTTTCCACCTTTGGATTCGCCGGCAAGATCGGGCTTGCTTATAAACCCTCGGAAAAATTCTCCTTTGGGATCAATTATAATACACCCACTACCCTCCGCTTCAAGAAAGGGAAGGCCGATATGGAAATGTCCGCCCAAATGAATGATGCCTTTGGTAAAGTGGTCGCCGGTATCATGCAACAAAACCCTTCCATGTCACCGCAAGATGCCCAAACAGCCGCTATGGGTGCCTTTGCCCAAATGGGGATCGATCTTTCCAAAGGGGCTGTTGCCAATTACACACTCGATAATGAATTTGGATTGCCAGGTTCTTTGGCGGTTGGTATTTCTGTAAAGCCAGGACAACACCTCCGGTTAGGCCTCGATATGGAATGGATCCAATGGAAAAAGGCTTTTGACCAAATGGATATGAAGTTAAGCGGTGGCGCCAACCCCAATATCAATACCATGATGGGAAACACAGGTTCTTTTGCCATGTATTTCCCGCTCGAATGGAAGAACACTGTTGTCATCCGCACCGGCGCCGAATTTGACCTTAATAAAAAATGGATGGGACGTCTTGGTTATGCTTACGGAAGCAACCCGGTTCCCACTGCCACAATATTCCCTGTTTTCCCGGCCATTGTAAAACACCATGCCATGGCAGGTGTATCGGTACAAGCCTCGAATAAAGTAGCGCTTAATTTCGCCTACGAACATGCATTCAAAAGCGAACTGAAAGCAACATACCCAAGTAAAATAGCAGAAGAATTTAGTGGAAGCACCTCAAGTTTAAAGACCGATATTTTTCATGTTTCCCTTTCCTGGAAACTGTAGTAAATAAGCAATAAGGAACAGAGAAATAAGATATAAGGAAGCAAGAAGAAATTAGAGAATTGTCATTTATTTCCTTATTCCTTATTTCTCTGTTTCTTATTTTTTTGACCCTGCAAACTCCCTTATCCCTTCCACCAGCTTATCAAGGTCCTTGGTTGTAGTATATACATTCGGAGTAATACGCACCCCTTTGATATTTTCCCAGTTAATGGAAACCGTATGTATTTTATGTTTGGTAAATAAATGGGTATCCAATTCTTCCGGTTTTCTACCTTCAAATCCAATATTTCCGATCGCACATCCCCAATGTGGGTCAAGACTGGTATTGAATTTCACGCCCTTCAGGTCCTTTACTTTCTCCATCCAGTAATTCTTCAGATAATGCAGTCGTTTCTCTTTTCTTTCTCCACCGATCATATCATGAAACTCCAACGCTTTTCCAATGGCCTGTTCAATGAAAAACGGACGCGTCCCCAGCGCCTCAAACTTGCGGATATTATCGCTAAGGGGTTCGCCTGCGGCGAACAAGGGGTATATTTTAGCGATCTTCTCTTTCCTGATGAACAACATGCCGCTGCCTATCGGCGCATATAACCATTTGTGCAGGCTGCTCGCAAAATAATCGCATCCCAATTCTGAGACCTTGAAACGAAAATGCGCGAGGCTATGGGCCCCATCCACCAAAACCTCGATCCCGCGTGCATGCGCTGCATCGGCAATCTTTCTTACCGGGAGTATTTGTCCGTTCCAGTTGATCACATGGGTGATCTGGACCACTTTTGTTTTAGCCGTAAATGCTTTTGTAAATTGCTCTACCAGGTATGATTCGTTTTCACTCGGTAGTTCCAGATTGACCCAAACGAGTTTGATCCCATCCCGCAATTCCCTCTGCTTCCAGGCATTGATCATATTGGGATAGTCCTGTTTGGTCAGCACCACTTCATCCCCCTTTTGTAGCGGGAGGCCAAAGATGACGGTTTCCAATCCCTCTGATGAGTTGCGATTGACTGTCACTTCTTCGGGATCACATCCGGCCATTGCCGCCAGGTTGGCGCGTAAAGGTTCGCGACCCTGGTCAAGCACCCGCCACATATAATAACTAGGTGCTTCATTACTCAAATCGTAATACCGCTTCATCGCCTCCGATACGGTACGGGGTGCAGGGCTTACGCCTCCATTGTTCAGGTTGATGATACCCGGGCTTACTGTAAAAGCCTGTTGAATATAATACCAAAAATCCTCTTCGGAGGCCAGGTCCATAGCAGATACGCCTTCAGCATTTCGAACCGCCGATTCAAGATTACGGCTCCAGGCCGGAATGGCAAGAGAAGAAAGTAAGCCCGTGGCAGTATGTTGCAGGAAACGGCGTCGGGTGGACATGGGGAGGGGTGTTGGTGTGAAGTAAATGTACGGAATTAGTCGTGAGACGTCAGTCGTGAGACGTGAGTCGTGAGGGGTGAATAGTGAATAGTCAATAGTGAATAATGAACATCATGGAAAATTTCCCATTATTTTGAGGAAATTCACTATTGACTATTCACCATTCACTATTCACCATTCACCCCTCACCCCTCACCCCTCACCCCTCACGTCTCACGCCTCACGACCCACGACTCACGCCATTTCCCGCTTTTCCCGTATATTCATTCCCCAACCACTGTATATGAGAATACTCGAGATCAAAGTACTTAAAGGCCCCAACTACTGGAGCATTCGTCGTCCGAAATTGATCCAAATGAAGCTCGACCTGGAAGAGCTTGAGCAACAACCCACCAATCATATTCATGGGTTTCGTGACCGGCTGGAAAAAATGTTCCCTACCATGTATGAACACCGTTGTTCCGTGGGTGAACCCGGTGGATTTTTTCAGCGGGTGGAAGAAGGTACCTGGATGGGACATGTGATCGAACATATCGCCCTTGAACTGCAAACCCTTGCAGGCATGGATACCGGTTTTGGCCGTACCCGGACGCCGGAAGGGGAAAAAGAAGGAATATACTATGTCGTATTCAGTTATATCGAAGAAGATGCAGGTGTGTACGCCGCCAAAGCGGCTGTTCGCATCGCCCAATCATTGGTAGAAAATACGACGTATGACCTGGGAGAGGATATCCAAAAACTTCGGGAAATAAGAGAGGATACACGGCTCGGCCCTTCCACCGGTTGTATTGTGGATGAGGCCGCCAAACGGGGCATTCCCTATATTCGATTAAACAAGCAAAGCCTTGTTCAGCTTGGATATGGAGTTCATCAAAAACGTATTCGCGCTACGATTGCTTCCACCACCTCGAATATCGCTGTTGATATTGCCTGTGATAAGGAAGAGACCAAAATGTTGCTCGAAGCGGCGGAGATTCCTGTACCCCGGGGTACCGTAATCCGCACAGAGGCCGGTTTGGAAGAAGCCATTGAAAAATTTGGCTATCCCCTGGTCATAAAACCGATCGATGGCAACCATGGCAAAGGAAATACTACCAATATTACTACCCGCGAACAGGCTCAGCGGGCTTTTGAAGCCGCTAAACATTATAGCCGGAGTGTGATCGTAGAACGATTTATCACGGGATATGATTTCAGGGCCCTCGTGATCAATTATAAATTTGTATGCGCCGCGCTTCGTACCCCTGCTTCGGTGGTGGGTGATGGCGAACACAATATTGAATGGCTGATCGAAGAGACAAACAAGGACCCACGCCGTGGGTATGGCCATGAAAAGGTATTGACCCAGATTACGATCGATCAGTTTACTCAAAAAATGCTGGATGATGCAGGATATACCCTTTCCACCATACCCAAAAAAGGGGAAAGGGTCTTGCTTAAACCTACCGCCAATCTTTCTACCGGGGGTACATCCACTGATGTGACAGACGAGGTCCATCCGGCCAATATTTTTATGTTTGAACGCATTGCCAAGATCATCGGTCTCGATATCTGTGGCATTGATATCATGACCACCGATCTGCGTACCCCCGTTACCGAAAACGGAGGCGCGATCCTGGAGGTCAATGCTGCACCGGGTTTCCGCATGCACATCGAGCCTGCAGAAGGGTTGCCCCGTAATGTGGCCGAGCCGGTGGTGGACATGTTGTTTCCAAAAGGAAGTGTAGGACGTATCCCGATCATCGCTATCACAGGAACGAATGGTAAGACCACCACTACACGCCTGACCGCACATATCGCAAAATCGGCGGGTAAGAAAGTGGGGTACACCACCAGTGACGGGGTGTATATCCAGAATCAGTTAATGATGAAAGGAGATTGTACCGGACCGATCTCCTCGCAATTTGTGCTCAAAGATCCCACCGTCGATTTTGCTGTATTGGAATGTGCCCGTGGAGGAATCCTGAAATCCGGATTGGCCTTTCAAAATTGTGAAGTGGCCGTGGTCACGAATGTGGCGGAAGACCATATCGGTTTGGGAGGTATTTACAATGTGGAACAAATGGCGCGTGTAAAGGCGGTGGTACCTGAAACCGTATTTCCACATGGCTATGCTATCCTCAATGCAGATGACGAGTTGGTGTTTAAAATGAAGAAAGACCTGAAATGCAATATCGCGTTGTTTAGCATGGATGAAAATAACCCGCGGATCAAATCGCATTGCAATGACGGAGGCCTCGCCACGGTATTTGAGAATGGGTATGTTACGATCATGAAAGGAAACTGGAAGATCCGTGTAATGGCCGCCAAGGATATTCCCATCACCTATGATGGAAAGGCCATTCACAATATCAATAACTGTTTACCGGCTGTATTGTCCACCTATCTTTTCCGCGATATTACGATCGATGATATCCGTATCGGGTTACAAACATTTATCCCTTCGGAAAGCCTTACCCCCGGCCGCCTGAATTTCTTCCACTTCAAGCATTTCACCATGCTGGCCGATTTTGCCCATAACCCGCATGGCTTGAACCTGCTTTGTGATTTTGTGAGCAAACTGGATTACCCCATTAAGATCGGGGTGATTTCCGGAACAGGTGACCGTCGCGATGAGGATATCCGGGAACTGGGGCGTATATCGGCCAGGCATTTCCAGGAGATCATCATTCGTTGTGATAAAAACCTCCGGGGTCGTACCGCTGACGAGATCATCGGCCTGCTCCAGGAAGGGATACAGGAGATCAATCCCCAGGTACCAACCATGGTCATCCCCAACGAAGATGAGGCCTTGGAATACATCTATGCCCATCACCAACCAGGGGCTTTGTATACCATCATGTGCGACGTAGTAGCAAGGGCTTTGGATAAAATAAGGGAGTTAAAGGACCGGGAGACAAATGGCTTTTGATTATTTATTATTAATTATTGATTATTAATTAATTACAAATTAATGAGTGTGGTTTTTTGAGGAAAATCCATTATCATTATTAGTTAATAAATATTCACCTTGTCTTTCCACATCTATAAGCTGATAATCAGAATATTCCCTATATTTGCACTCCCAAAATCGGATTGACCCATGGTGTAACGGTAGCACTACAGATTTTGGTTCTGTCTGTTAAGGTTCGAATCCTTATGGGTCAACAAAACCCCGCGTTAATCGTGGGGTTTTTCTTTTTGCTCCTTTTACAAACCCTGGAAACCTGGTATCTGGAATCGCATAAACCGGGTTGTTTCATCATCCATTAGAAATTAGTTTTGACAAAAATTGAAATATGGGTTTTGTCTATGCCGATATCCGCCTGATCAACCATGGAGATCTGATTCTTGTAAATAAAAGCCTTAAAGGGGAAGAAGAGGTCAGGCATATTAATCTTCGTATTCTTGTTGATACCGGCGCTTATCAAATGTGTATCAATGAATCTGTACGGGAGATACTGGACCTTCCCATTCTGGAGGAAAGGTGGGTGGAATTGGGAGACAGTCGCTGGGTTAAATTACCGATTGCCGGACCAGTCGAGGTACGTTTTGAAAATCGAATGGCCATTTGTAATGCAATTGTTCTTCCCGGAGAAGCGGAGCCTCTTTTAGGGGCTATTCCCTTAGAGGAACTAGATGTGATCATAGACTCGAAAAGACAGGAGTTGCTGATCAATCCGGTTCATCCGGATGGAGCCGTGTTGCGGGTGTAGGAAAGGCTTTTAGCTAATAGCTATTAACTGTTAGCTATTAGCTGTTAGCTGTTAATTTATCCAAACAATGCTTTAGGCTCAAATTCCAGGGCTTTAAAGAAATTCCAAACCCTTTGACAAAAGAGGTTTTATCCAGCACGGAATAGGCGGGTCTTGCCGCAGGAGTTGGATAGGCAGAGGTAGGTATAGGCTGTACCTTACAGGTACTTCCAATTTGATCGCGTATCGCCACAGCAAAATCATACCAGCTGAGCACGCCTTCATTGCTGAAATGATAAATACCCGGGTGCCAATTTGTTTTATTCGTTTCGGTTTGCCGAATGATGGTCAACATGGCTTCCGCCAGATCAGCGGCATAGGTAGGTGAACCAATTTGATCACTCACTACAGAGATGGATTCCCGTTCTTTCATGAGTTGGATCATCGTCTTAACAAAATTCTTCCCAAACTCAGAATAGACCCAGGAGGTCCGAAGAATGATGGAGTCCGGATTATTTTCTAAGGCCAGTTCCTCTCCTTTTTGTTTGGAAGCACCGTATACACTTTGCGGATCGGTGGGGTCATCCGGAAGATAGGGTCTGCTACCTTTCCCATTGAAAACATAATCCGTGGAAATATGGATAAAGTGGGTGCTATATTCCCGACAAACCTCTGCTAAAACACCAACCGCTTCGGCATTGACCTGAAAGGCCAGTTCCTTTTCCTGCTCCGCGCGATCAACGGCTGTATAGGCAGCCGCATTGATGCAATAGGCCGGCTTAAGGGTATGAAAGAAATTCCGAACCAGGGGAAAATGATGAATAGGCAGATCTTCCCGGGAAAGAAAAACAAATTCAAAGTCAGGAAAAGAAGTGGCGATCGCCCGTAATTCCTTACCCAATTGGCCATTGGCCCCGGTCACCAGTATGTGGGGGAGGCTTGACATTCCCGATGGGGTTAAAATTGAAACTCATTCCGGCACTGGGCAAAGGTCGGCAATTGTTTGTCTTTATCCGAAACGATCTCCTGACCGGCAGGAATCTTCCAGTCAATGCCCAGGGTTGGGTCATTATAAAGAATACCGGCTTCGGACCGTTTATTGTAAAAATGGTCACATTTATACATTACCTCTGCTTCTTCACTTAATACCGAGAAGCCATGGGCAAAACCGGCCGGGATGAACAATTGCTTTCGATTGTCGGCACTCAATTCAATGGCATAAACCTGTTGATAGGTAGGAGAGCCTTTCCGAATGTCAACCACGACATCATAAATAACACCGCGAATAACCTTGACCAATTTGGCCTGGGCAAAAGGAGGAAGTTGATAATGCAGCCCGCGGATCACCCCGTATCGGGAAAAGGATTGGTTATCTTGTACAAACCGGTTGAGTATACCCGCCAACCTGAATTTTCGTTGGTTATAGGACTCAAAAAACCATCCCCGGCTGTCTTCCATGACATCCGGTTCAAATAAGATCAACCCTTCAAAATCAGTTTTTACAAATGGCATATTATAAACTCCGGTAAGGTCGGCTGCTGATTTTATTGCGATAATTTCCCTTCAGGTCATAAATGACCGCATGGGGTTTGGTGATCGAGGCAAAGTAAGCATCATCATAATCGGAATACTCGGAATGCGAAACAGCCACGATCACTGCATCATAATCCTTTCCTTTCTGATCGGCCAAACCAAAACCATACTCATGCTGAAGCTCATCGGAAGAAGCATGGGGGTCATGTACATCCACATTCACAAAGAAGGATTGCAGTTCCTTTACTACATCGGCCACTTTTGAATTCCGTATATCGCTCACATTTTCTTTAAAAGTAGCACCCATGACCAATACCCGGGCTGATTTAACATCATTGACATGCTCAATGATATGACGGACCACTTTACGTGCTACGTATACGGACATGCCATCATTGGTATGACGTCCGGCCAGGATGACCCGGGAATTGAAACCGAGTTCCGATGATTTATAGGTAAGATAGTAAGGATCCACTCCGATACAATGTCCGCCAACCAGACCCGGATAGAACTTCAGGAAGTTCCATTTGGTACCGGCCGCTTCAAGTACTTCGTAGGTATTGATCCCCATCTTATCAAAAATGATGGAGAGTTCATTCATCAGGGCGATGTTGAGGTCGCGCTGGGTATTCTCAATGATCTTGGCGGCTTCGGCTACTTTGATCGAAGAGGCACGGTGTACCCCTGCCTTTACAACCAACTCATATACTTTGGCGATCTCATCCAGCGATTCCTTATCGCAACCCGACACTACTTTTACCACATTGGCCAGGGTATGTTGTTTATCACCCGGGTTGATCCGTTCGGGGGAATATCCGAGTTTGAAATCGGTACCCATTTCCAGCCCCGAGAGTTTGGTGATCACCGGCAGGCAATCCTCTTCGGTACAACCGGGGTAAACCGTGGATTCAAAAATGACATAGTCGCCTTTCTTCAATACTTTGCCAATGGTTTCCGAGGCTTTTTTAACCGGCGTCAGGTCAGGTACATTGTGTTCATCAACAGGTGTTGGTAC
>JANRLV010000096.1:0-42556 GCA_033762195.1 Chitinophagaceae bacterium
ATACATTTTTAAGCCCTTTAACATGACCCGGACCGGTTATGTATGGCACCCTTCTTTTGGTGATGAAAATGTGGCGGTTGGTCATATGACGAACGGCGCTATAGATATAAAAAGGAAACGTACAGAAGCAGTAGCCGGAGGCTCGCTGGTAACAACCATTGCTGATTATGCCAGATTCACGGAGAATATGATGAAGGGGAAAGGGTTGACAAAGAAATTGTTCAAGGAAATGATTAGCCCTCAGATAAAGATCCATTCGCTCACTCAATTTCCTCCTTTAACAACCGAAACGACGACCGAGAATGACGCTATTCATCTTTCTTATGGCCTGGGCTGGGGACTATTAGACTGCCCAAATGGAAAAGCCTTTTTTAAGGAAGGCAATGGCGGCGCCTGGAGAAATTACAATATTAATTTTATTGACAAAGGCGTTTCCATCATTCTCTTAATCAATAGCGAAAATGGGGAATCCATATTTCAGGAACTCGTGGAAACCCTGGTTGGTCAAACATGCATCCCATGGAAGTGGCATGGTTATATTCCATATAATAGTTCTGAAAAGTAGGTGTCTGCGCCTTTGTTCGTGTAGGCTGTGCGCTGAAGTCCCGGGACAAAGGATGTAAAGAAATCATTTTGAAAAATACTCCCACAACAACTTCGAGATCTCCTTTGTCAGCTTCCAGGCCTCGTTATCCTGGTTCCAGCTCTGGTCCTTGTTGTTCTTGGTAAAAATGGCTACGAGATAGGGATTGCGGGGGGCGTTGACCAAAAACACTTCGCTGCGACTGGCATTCACGGCCCCATTCTTACTAAAGACCTCCACCGTAGGTGGTATCTGCGACAAAGCCTCGGCATCCCAATAATTACGGCCAAGGAGACGCAAGGCGCGCTCACAAAAACCCTTGCTGACAATGTTCATCCTGTAAATCCTCTCAATCATGGTGCCGATCTCACGAGGGGTGGTCTGCCCCCAGCCATACTGAGATCTGTTTTCCTCGCGACCCGGTGTGCGGGAATTGACACGGGTATGTTGAAAGCCGAGACTATCCATGATCGCATTGATACGGGTACCCGTACCAGCAATCGCCTGTAGCCATAAACTCGCGGTATTGTCGCTGGTGGTGAGCATCAACATCAACAGCTTACTGAGTTCGATCTTTTCACCGGACTTAAAGGACCCGAGGATATCCACCCCGGCATATAACATGGAATCATGGTAAATGAACTCCTGGTGGTAGTCGAGTTCCTTTTTCTCCATTTTGTCGAGTATCCCGATCATGATGGGGATCTTGACAATGGACGCGGTGGGAAAAATGGTGTCTGCCTGGTAGGAAACGGTCTTGCCAGTGCGGAGGTTTTTAATATAAATACCAATGTCTCCTTGGTAGCCTTGGAGCAAGGGCAGTATTTTTTGCTCTAAGCGATGATCCTTCTTTTGGGAGAAGAGGTTCACCGCAGAGAACAGGAGGACGCAGAGTAACGCAGAGGCTTTTACCAGCAGAGCGCGAAGGCGCAAAGTGGCGCTAAGTTCTGGCGCTCCTTGGCGTCCTTGTGCCTTAGCGGTAAAAAATCCCCTAAACCCAATTAAACTTCTATCCATCTATAATAATTCGTGAAATCAATCCCTCTTGTAATCAAAAACCAAATAACAAAACCCCTTCACCCCCACATCCAACATACTATCATCAATATAAAAATCGGGTGTATGATGCGGTGGGGCGTTTTTGGGATCGGTGCCCTTGGGCATACCCCCAAAGTAAATAAAGAAGGCCGGGGCCTTTTCACCAAAGTAAGAAAAATCCTCCGCGCCTGTCACCCACTCTCTGGGTTTTACATTTCCCTTGCCGGCGGCTTTCTCCAGCGAGGGGATCATCTTCTGCACCAGGGCGGGGTCATTATAGGTCACCAATGTTTTGGTATCGATCATCACCTCGATCTCGGCCCCCATGGCCTCACCAATGGCGGTTGCCAGGGTGCGGATACGTTCGTGGGTCTTTTTTTGCATGTCCTTATCCAGCGTGCGTATCGTGCCTTCGAGTAAGGCATCTTCGGGAATGATATTGGGACGTACCCCGCTGTGAAACTTTCCTACCGTGATCACCACCGGTGCTTTGGTAAGATTGGATTCGCGGCTGACGATGGTCTGCAACGCGTTGATGATCTCGGTACCCACAACGATGGGGTCCACCCCGAGCCAGGGTTGTGAGCCATGTGATTGTTTGCCTTTTATTTTTATCGTAAACCAATCGGATGAGGCCATAAAGGCGCCGGGTTTATATTCAAATGTACCCTGCTCAATGTCTGATTCAATATGCATTCCAAAAATGGCATCCACCTTAGGGTTTTCCATCACGCCTTCTTTGACCATCAGGGCCGCGCCGCCTTCTTCATCACCCGGGGGACCTTCCTCAGCGGGTTGGAAGATAAATTTCACGGTTCCTTTCAAATCCTTTTTCATCGAAGCAAGCACTTCGGCAGTGCCCATCAATACGGCCACATGCGCATCGTGTCCGCAGGCATGCATCACCGGTACGGTTTGTCCGAGATAATCGGCTTCCACCACTGATTTAAAGGGGACATCCACCCTTTCCTTCACAGGCAATCCATCCATATCCGCACGAAGCGCTATCACCGGACCAGGTTTATCGCCTTTGAGGATCCCAACCACGCCGGTCTTGGCCACACCGGTTTGTACTTCGATCCCCAGTTTTTTTAAATGCGCGGCAATAAGGGCCGAGGTCTTGAACTCGCGGTTACCCAACTCGGGACTGGCGTGAATGGTGCGCCGCCATTGGATGACCTTGTCTTTTATTTCCTGTGATTTTTTGTCGATCGCTTTTTGAATGGGGTCCTGGGCATGGAGGTGGCTGGCCAGGAGGAGCAGCGTGGTTAGGATGGAAATTCGCATATGTGAATTTATGGATTTCACCGCAGAGAACGAGAGAACGCAGAGTTTCGCAGAGATTTTGTCTATTGGATAATTATAAATTATACCCTAGGGGGTCTTCAAAGGCTAATAGCCAAAACCTAATAGCTAATACCCTTCTCTGCGAAACTCTGCGTTCTCTCGTTCTCTGCGGTGAATCAGATACTCTGCAGTGAATCATGTTCTCTTCGATGAACTGGAATTATCAGTATATTTAACAACCATGCTTTTGCGCCATATGCATTTTTTACGGGCGGTATTCCTGCATAGCCTGACGGCCTTTGGCGGTCCGCAGGCGCATATCGGCATGATGTTAAAAACCTTTGTCCACAAAACGCCCTACGTCACCGAATCGGAGTTGATGGAATACAATGCCTTTTGTCAACTCCTCCCCGGCGCTTCTTCCACACAAACCCTCACCCTCATCGGCTATAAACGAGGTGGTGTTCCGTTGGCGGTGGTCACGTTGATTGTGTGGATCCTTCCCGCCAGTATCATGATGGGGGCCCTCTCCTTTCTGCTGCATTATATTGACAAGCGCGCGCTGCATGTAGATATTTTCAAATTCATTCCCCCCATGGCCGTAGGTTTTCTCGTCTATGCGGCGGTAATGGCCTTTCATATTTCCATTAAGAATACGATCACCTGGGTGATCATGATCGTGGGGTCTATATTGACCTATATCTTTTTCAATCAACCCTGGATCTTCCCGGTGCTGATCGTGGCGGGTGGTATTGCCACCAACCTGAGCCGGAAAAGGATCCCACAGGTTCACCAAAAGCCGAAGAAGATCAAATGGTGGAATATCTGGCTCTTCGCGATCATCTTTATCCTGGCGGGGATCGCGAGTGAAACCGCGAAGAAGCGTGACCTGCCCAACCGGAAAGTGATCAACCTGTTTGAGAACGTGTACCGGATGGGGAGTTATGTATTTGGTGGCGGACAGGTACTGATGCCGCTGATGTATGAGCAATTCTGTATCCGCCCGGAAGCGGTCAAGGAAAAAGACAAGAATGTGGTGCAGATCGATAAAGATGATATGTACACAGGGATGGGGATCGTGCGGGCCATGCCCGGACCGGTTTTCAGCATTGCGTCATTTACCGGGGGTATGGCTTTAAAGGACCTGGGGAATACGCCGGAGCAGCGAACAAGTATGCAGTTGCTGGGTTGTTTGATCGGGACGATCGCGATATTCCTGCCCAGCGCCCTGCTGGTGCTTTTCTTTTTTCCGATATGGCATAATCTTAAAAAATATGCGGCGGTTTACCGCTCCCTCGAAGGGATCAATGCCGTGGTGGTGGGGATCATGATCGCCGCCACGCTGGTGTTGATGAAAGATATTTCTTTGCTGGCCATGAGCGGGGGCAGCCTGATCAATGCGCTGGTAATCTCCGGAACGTTTTTATTGATGCAGTATACGCGCGTGCCGGCACCGGTTATTGTGGCGGGGTGTTTGTTGCTGGGGGTGGTTTTTTAGTTTCCAAAAAATTCACTGCAGAGAACATGATTCACCACGGAGAACATAATTCACCGCAGAGAACAAGAGAACGCAGAGTTTCGCAGAGAAAGTTGTTAGTTATTAGCTTTTAGCTCTTGGCGAACCTCTGCGGCCGAGGCTTCGGCCTAAGCAGCTTGGCGGTAAAATCTCTGCGAAACTCTGCGTTCTCTTGTTCTCTGCGGTGAATCATGTTCTCTGCGGTGAATTCCCTCGCGCCTTAGCGGTAAAGAAGTCTACCCTTTATAATATCCCCCTGCCTCTATCTCCTCCCGCACTTTATCCGGCACCATATATCGAATTGACTTCCCCTTTTGAATCATCTCACGTAAACGTGTAGCCGAAATTTCCAGCAAGGGTGCCTGGAGGATAAGCGTATCGGTATTCTCGGGAGCTTGGACTATGAACCCGGGTCGCTGATAGATCAGGATCTTGTAATCGCGCAGCAGGAGTTCATAGTTTTTCCATTTGCGGATATTGCTAAAACTATCGCTCCCCATCACGATCCGGAATTCGTGCTCGGGGTATTTTTCTTTTAAATAAGTGAGTGTATCGATGGTGTACGAAGGACGCGGTAAATGAAACTCGATATCCGATGCTTTCATCCGCATATCATCGCCAATGGCGGTCTGCACCAGGTGGAGCCGGTGGTATTCATTGAGCAGCCCGTTTTCCTGTTTGAGAGGATTATGGGGTGAAACCACGAACCAGAGACGTTCCACGTCGGTTTCATTCAATACATGGTTGGCAATGATGAGGTGTCCTACATGGACAGGATTGAAGGAACCAAAGTAGAGGGCAATCTTCATCTAATTGATAATCAATTAATTATATCAACCATGATATTATCGGCCTCGCTGATGCGGAGACTGAGTTGATAGCCGGAGATGCTGACGGAGATCGGGTCGCCGAGCGGGGCTACCTGTTCTACCAGGATCCTTTCGCCGGGTACACAGCCCATTTCCATCAGTTTGAGGAAGATCTCATTGTTCTCAAAGTGTGTGATCACTGCTTCCTGCCCGGGCTTAAGGTCTGATAATTTCATGTTTCGTCTTGAATGGTACAAAACTAACCTTGTTGGCTTGGATTTGTTTGCGAATTTTGTAAAATGCCTAACATTCACTTCTTCAGCCAGAACACCACCCTCCCTCTCCGGGATCGCACACGATTAAAGGCCTTCCTCGCCCGTCTGGCAAAGAAGGAAGGTAAAAGCCTGGGTTCACTTAATTATATCTTCTGCACAGATAAAGCCCTGCTGGATATCAATCGCCAGTATCTCAAGCACGATTTCTACACCGATATCATCACATTTGATCTTTCTGAATCCCCTTCCGCCCTTAGTGGGGAGATTTATATCAGCATTGATCGGGTGCGGGACAATGCGATAACCCTGGGTGTTTCGGTAAAAGAGGAGCTTCACCGGGTTATTTTTCATGGATTACTGCATTTATGCGGGTATAAAGACAAAAAACCGGGGGAGATAAAGGAAATGCGGGCTCGTGAGGGTTATTATCTACAGCAATATCTGAAATAGTTCCACGTGGAACTGGGGGCTTTTTTCACCGCAGAGAACAAGAGAACGCGGAGGTACGCAGAGATTTTACAGTTAGGTCGCTTAGGCCGAAGCCCTGACCGCAAAAGGTTCGCTAAGAGCTAATGGCTAACAACTCTCTCTGCGTACCTCCGCGTCCTCTTGTTCTCTGCGGTGAATCACGTTCCACGTGAAACCTCCCCATCCCTCCCAATTTCCTACCTTTGCACGCTATGTTTCCCAATTATGATGTCATTGTGGTAGGCGCCGGTCATGCCGGCTGTGAAGCGGCAGCCGCGGCAGCCAATCTGGGCTCCAAGGTGCTTCTGGTGACCATGAATATGCAGACCATTGGCCAAATGAGCTGTAACCCCGCTATGGGTGGCATTGCCAAGGGCCAGATCGTGCGTGAAGTGGATGCCCTCGGTGGATATTCAGGTATTGTGACCGATGAATCCATGATCCAGTTCCGGATGCTGAATAAATCCAAGGGTCCGGCCATGTGGAGCCCCCGCGCACAAAGCGACCGCATGCTTTTCTCCCAGAAATGGCGGGAAATGCTGGAAGGGACCAAAAACCTCGACTTTTACCAGGATATGGTGCGTGGATTGGTGATCAAAGACGGAAAATGCCAGGGGGTGATCACCGGCATGGGTCATGAGATCATGGCCAAGGCAGTGGTACTGACCAATGGGACCTTCCTTAATGGGGTGATTCATGTGGGAGAAAAGAACTTTGGCGGAGGACGCATGGCGGAAAAAGCCGCTACCGGTATTACCGAGCAATTGGTGTCCATCGGATTTGAAAGCGACCGGCTCAAAACCGGGACCCCGCCGCGGGTTGACGGAAGAAGTCTGGACTATTCAAAAATGGAGGAACAGCCCGGTGACGTGGATATCAAAGGCTTTTCATTCAAGAAAACAAATAAACCAACCCAGCAACGGTCCTGCTGGATCACCTATACAGACCCGGGTGTACACGCGATCCTCCGAAAAGGATTTGACCGGAGTCCCATGTTTGCCGGACGTATTGATGGAGTAGGGCCCAGGTATTGCCCAAGCATAGAAGATAAGATCAACCGCTTCGCGGAAAGGGACCGCCACCAACTCTTTGTGGAACCCGAAGGATGGAATACAGTAGAGATCTATGTAAACGGATTCTCAACATCATTACCCGAAGACATACAATACGAAGCCCTTCGTACTGTGCCGGGGTTTGAGAATGCGCGGATGTTTCGTCCGGGTTATGCGATCGAGTATGATTATTTCCCACCCACACAGTTGCGCCATAGTCTGGAGACCAGGCTCGTTGAAAACCTCTTTTTCGCCGGACAGATCAACGGAACCACAGGTTATGAAGAAGCTGCTTGTCAGGGATTGATGGCCGGAATAAATGCACATCAAAAGATCAATGAAAAAGAACCTTTGATCTTAAAAAGAAGCGAGGCCTATATTGGTGTGTTGATCGATGACCTCATCACGAAGGGGACACAGGAACCGTATCGCATGTTTACCAGTCGCGCAGAGTTTCGCACGCTCCTGCGTCAGGACAATGCCGATCTGCGTTTGACAGAAATGAGTCATGCCATTGGGCTGGCCGATGAAGAACGCTATCAACGTGTGCTGGCCAAAAAAGAAGGCGTGGAGAAGATCAAAGCATTCTTACAAAATACTCCCGTCGAACCCGCTGTCATCAATGCATATCTAACTTCGATCGGTTCGGCAATAATTACGGAAAAACAAAGACTGGCCAAGATCCTTTTGCGCCCGGATATAGATATTGATTCGTTGGCCGCGGCCGTGCCATTACTCAGGAAGGAATTAAGATCTTATGATCCCGAGATCATTGAACAGGCCGGTATCCAGGTAAAATATGAGACCTATATAGAAAAGGAGCGCGAACTGGTGACCCGGATGTCGGAGCTGGAAAACCTGCTCATCCCCGAGGCATTCAATTACGATAATCTTAAAGCCCTATCGGCCGAGGCCATGCAAAAGTTCAAGAAGATCAAGCCGCGCACGCTTGGCCAGGCGAGTCGAATCAGCGGGGTAAACCCGAGTGATGTGCAGATATTGATGGTATACATGGGCAGATAAACACGAGTTAAATGGATTTTTGGGATTGGGTATGAAAATGAAAAAGAAGTCGGATTTACCACAAAAGATCTGTTTAACCTGTGGAAGACCCTTTTTTTGGCGTAAAAAGTGGGAAAAGGTCTGGGAGGAAGTAAAGTACTGTAGCGATCGTTGTCGGGGAAACCGTAAAACAAAGACCTAATTTTTTCTGGATTTCCTGTGAATAACCTATTTTTGCTGCCCCTTATGGGAAAAAAGGGTGCGGTATCCGCCACTGGCGGAAAAGGAAGATAAAAATACTTGGTGCGGTAGCTCAGTTGGTAGAGCAAAGGACTGAAAATCCTTGTGTCGGCGGTTCGATCCCGCCCCACACCACGAAGAAAATGAAGCGATTATAACGAAAATTGTACTCGCTTTTTTTCTCTTGGTTCAACATACGTACAACACTCGGGGTATAACGGAGAATCAAAAAACTTGCAGTGAATATTATCTTGCTGAATCTCATTTCACCCCCTTAAAAGAAAATCGTCACATACGCAAACCCTTTCGCGTCCTTCACCATAAGAAACTACCCTGAAGAACTTCAATCTGAAATTAAGGTAGTGCCATATCTGTAGAATTAATACAATACTACAAGTTTGAATGATTTTCCTTATTGTATTTAACACGATTAAATTGAAAAATAGCAAACCAATTTAAATTTAGAACCATTAAGCGATAAACGATTGTCACAATATGATTTACTACCTTTTATTATTCAATTTCCACAGCTCGTTGAGGTTTGCGAGGTCACCGTCGTTAATAACTGAAGATGGTTCTGGTCGTACCTGGCAAATATATTTTCGCGGGGTGTGAAAATATTGAGTATCACCAGATACCCGACAAATGACTCCTTGAATAATTCTGGCACCGATAGCAAGGTTAATTGGGTTGTTATTGGAGTTGGTGAATTCAACATTCAAACATCCGCAGTATCCTGGTTGTACAATGGTGCTAACGGTCAATCCAAGTCGGGCATAAGAGCTTCGCATAAACAACATTAACATGCAGTCGTCAGGCAATCGAACGTACTCCAATGTAACACCTAATACGGTTTGATTAGGATGAAGAATAAAGGTTTCTCCTATTTGTCGGCGAGAAGACTGAAAAAACTGTTTCACATTTCGTTGATGACCGCCAGGGATCCATTCATTTTTTGAAGCGTTTATGAAAGCGTCGCGACCCTGTACTGACACCAAAAAATCGTATCCGAGA
The DNA here is from genome assembly GCA_033762195.1 of Chitinophagaceae bacterium. Classification (GTDB taxonomy): domain Bacteria; phylum Bacteroidota; class Bacteroidia; order Chitinophagales; family Chitinophagaceae; genus SpSt-398. Next base: position 9,285 of record JANRLV010000096.1, read on the forward strand.
CGAAAATCAATACTGGCTTCACCAATTTGATCGACAGACAACAAGGGTCTTATAAATAGCTTATTTTTCGAGATAGACTCGCTTATTTCGTTACGCGTCAAAATCCCTTTTCTTTTAAAAGAAAAAACAGATAGTATTGGTGTTTTCGCTGGAGGCACTGTTGCCAGTTGCGGATTGACTTTTATCCATTCATTTATTGCGATATAATTTCCAATAGATTTTTCAATCAGATTATTGATGACTGAATAAATTTTGGTTGAGTCTGTAGTATTGATTTTCTTGCCTAACTCGGTCTGTCGATTGAGCCAAATAGACCACCCCGTAGCAAAAATTCCGTGCAGTTGTTGCGCGTCATTTAATTCGGTTGGAATAAGATTAAAGAAATCAGTGCTGTCAACATCTGAGAATCGCTTTTTAAGATCCAAACCTTTTATTTTTTTTACCGCATCCGTCAGTAATTTAATTATAAAGTTTGGTGTTCCAGATAGAAAATCGCTGACAATCTTCTCTCGATTGATGTCAGAAGGGTGTGAACTACTGCTTAAACTGCTGCTACTACCGAGGTATGTAACATATACACTCGAACCGATCCCAGTGTATTGGGCAGCAAAAAGATCACAGAAATACTCTTCGAAATGAGAAAAGGTTGAGGAAAATTTATAGAAAATTGTTGTCCAGTCGGGTCTGGATGTATCATCTATATAAAAGGAGAGATCAGGAAAATAATACTTTAGATCTTTTAGTTCGTCGGGTGTATACGAATTGGCATAAATCTTATCGAGAACCTCATACACCAGAGAGGACATGAGTGAATTGCGTAAATCAACAAAGTGCCCCAGCTCATGATATAAGACAACCGCTACTAGATAGTCCCTGACTAGAGATTTGGGTAGATTAATTTGAACCAACCTCTGATCGAATGTTATTGCCGGGTAGTTTGCTGCAATGTCCTTATACAAATTATCATCGTTTGCCAGCCAGCTTTCGTAACTAAATCCTTCTGCATCGTTTATTAAACTCGTAACGATGATGAATTTATCAGTCCCCTCCCATTCATTCATTGTATGACTGAGGGCTTCGACAATCTCATACGGAATTTGATTTAACGTGCTGCTCTCTAAAAACTGAAGACTTTTTATAATAAAATCTAAATGAATTTTGGGGCCATCATAGATCTGAGAGTCTGTTAATGTAGTTAAGTTACTCTGTATAAAAGAGTCAACACCATCTAGTAGTTGAGATAACTTGCTTTGATACGTTTCCTTTCTCTGGTCGGAGTAGCTATTATTTCTTGCGCGATCCAACGCCTGCTTCGCATGAGCAAGGTGTAGAAGCAAAAGTTGTTTCGCGTTGCTCATCAAGCAACAATTAAATCACGCTGAGCTGTTATAAGGTCTAGTATATGCTGATAATCGCCCTTGGAAATGTTGGCGGTGTTGAGGTTGGTGAAAAATATCGGATCTTTCTTTGCTAAAAAGACAATGACTTCAAATCCAATTCTACTGATGGTAAAGTAGTCCTTTTCGTTTTTAGCAAGAGATTTAGCCTCAATGACAACAGGCTCAACCAAAGGTTTATATCTATCCTGCCCATCGAGAATATTTCTCAAAAACGAAGCATAATGATCAAAAGTCTGTTCTTGGGCTTTGTGTGATCTTAACATAGAGAAATGGTTTGTGGTATTTCTCATTAGCGAACCGGAATTTTTACCGATTTCAAGGTAAATAAAAGAACGGTGTCTAAAGCAATCCTTTATAAATAAAGTAACTAATTAAAAAAGAACTCGTTGGGAGCTGCTAGATATCAAGACCTTTTCCGCGCGGTCGCCGTTTTATTTTGCCGTTTTTCTCCTCGAACAACTCTAAAAACTTTACGACGCTCTTGTTATATATTTCTGAGTGGGTAGCCCCCTCCCAAAAGGCCAGGTCCTTCACCTTTTCCAATACGACATTCTCAATATTAAAATTGACCTGAGTTTTACCGTCCGGAACACTTCTACTATTTATGCTTTTGCCCATATACATGAGAGGTTGAGCCGCTCAAAGATATGGTATAGCTTTGAAAACTGCCAGTACGGGCTATCATGCAAGTTAGTATATACTAACCTATGATACTTTAATCTTTATCCCCACCTGTGAATATCCTTATGAACTCCTGAAGGCGAATGAGTTATGTATAATGAAAATAATCGAAATTGTTTTACCTTGATGTTCTAAACTTTATACAACATGCCTTCCTATTATATTACGGCCATTAAAAAGGAAACCGTTAACAATCATACCTTTATCACTCAAGTTCTTATTCATGAAACTAATGAGAGTACGGTCTTTCGGAGACAAGTGAAAGCAAAGGACGAAGTCATTAAGTTGATAAAGGCTCGAAATAGCGTCTATACAGCAACTTGGAACTACCAGAATATTGCTTGGGGCAGGCAGGAGACTGTTGCCTACGAAACAAGAAATGGAGTTGAATATTTGAGAACAACTCCCGATGCTTCTCAACGTGACAATCTACTCCATTTGTTAAATCTGGCGAATCTTGGCTTTTAAATAAATCCAATGCAGAATCTCATATATTATCCGACGTTTGAACCAGAGAACGAAACTTGGTTGAAATATGCCTTGATATACTTAGACGAATTTTCACCTATTGTTCCTCCTCGTGCCTATAGTGAAGTGTCTGAACAATTCAGAAAAGTCGAAAACGAAACTGATTTAGTCAAATTCGTCGGACCAGAACAACAACACGGAATAGAGGCTACACACAAGGTTATTCAGGAAATTAAGGTCATTCTAGGAGATCATTCAGCATATGGGACTATTTTTAATATTCAGAATATTCTGGAAACATGGACCAATCCAGCCAATTGGACACAGACACTTTGGATAGAAAAGCTTACAGACCACTTTATTGATTTTTGCATAAAAAATCACTTTGGAAGGCGGGTCAATCACGGTATTGAGTTGTCTCCTGAATTGTGTGGCCTCTATATGACTTTTCTAGCAGAGACCATTGCCTATCAAAAACAAGCCACGCCGATTATTGATAGTCCAGTTCTGGATAGGTTCTCGACTTATCTCAGAGCAAAAGACGTAAAGACAGCCGGAGTTCTACAAGCTGCAAACGTAATCGTGCAAACTGCACTACCCTCGGAAATAGAAAACATTAATATTGATAAGGTGATTAAGTTTCGAACCAGTCCGGGTATCGCTGAACTGAGAAGATCATTTAATATAACAGTAGAAAGTTTTTACAATTCCGTTGAAAATGAATTTGATCCCTATACATATTTGGAGAGCATAAAGAGGACGAATGGTGAGCTTACCAAAGAGATAGGGTTATTCTTTGGTGGTGTCGTAAGTTTGGGATTGGGAGCATTGATTCTATCTAAAACCGACAACCCGTCAAAACTTGAGGTCTTGAAGGCATCTTTAGAAGGAACAATTTTTTCAATTGCCGGTGCCATTGGAATCAATTCCGCCTGGAAACTAAGTAAAGAGCGGCGCAATGCCAGAAAATTCTTGACTAACTTAAAGAGATTGGGAGCTTAATTGTTTTCAATAAATGTTGGTACAAAATTTAGAAGTTTTACATGTATTGAAAAAAATAAAGGCCATTTGATCGTCAATAGTTTAGGCTCATTTTTCTCCACATAGAAACACAGAAAATCCTTGTGTCGGCGGTTCCCTGCCTGCGGCGGGCAGGGATCCCGCCCCACACCACGAAGCAGGCTTAAAGGCCTGCTTTTTTATTTTACCTTCAATACAACCGGGGCACAACGGCTAATAACTAAATGCTAATGGCTAATAGCTTATTCCTCCGTAACGCTACTACATCCCATACTGACTCAAGAACTTTATTCGCATGATCTTCAACTGCACCCAGGTAAAATCATGCTCCGAAAGTTCTTCAAGTGCCACCTGAAGGCTGGATGTTTCACAACCTTTAAAATATTCGAGGATATCTTCCTGCTCGTATTCATCGAGCATATCATTTATCGCGTAGTCCAAATTGAGCTTGGTACCGCTCGCGGCAATGGTCTCCATTTCTTCCAGCATCTCCTCCAACTTCATCCCCTTGCTCCGCGCAATAGACTCCAACGGAATCTTTTTGTCTACATTCTGAATGATAAAGACCTTGTTACCGCTCTTATTCACCACACTTTTCATCACAAAATCGTCGGGTCTTTCAATATTGTTCTCCTCTACATACCGTGCGATCATTTCCACAAAAGGCTTCCCATACCGTACCGCCTTGCCCTTGCTCACACCCTGGCATTTATCCAGGTCATCCACCTTAATGGGGTAAAGCGTGGCCATGTCCTGCAAGGATGATTCCAGGAAGATGACAAATGGTGGCAGGCCCTTCTTCTTGGCTTCTTTTTGCCTCAACTCTTTAAGCATTTCAAAGAGCCTGTCGTCTGCCGCGGCACCGGCGGCTGTCTCGGCCCCTTCATCATCATCGGCATTGGCCTCTTCAAACAGGTTGTTGAGCACAATGGGGAAGGACCTGGGTTTTTTATAAAAATCATTGCCCTTCTTCGTGATCTTGAGCACCCCATATTCCTCAATATCCTTTTCCAGCAACCCTTCGAGGAGCATCTGCCGCACAAGTGAGTTCCAGAAATGGGGTTCTTTATCATTACCCCCGGCAAATACATCGATGCCGTCGTGACGGAACATTTTGATCTGCGGGGTTAATTTTCCAATGATGATATTGACGGTGTAGTCCGTGGCAAAACGCTCGTCGAGCGCCTTGATGGTCTTCAACACGGTCATCGTTTCTTCCTTGGCTTCTACGCGTTCTTTCGGGTGGAGACAGTTATCACAACTTCCGCAATTCTCTGTTTCATATTCTTCACCAAAATAACTCATCAGCACCTTGCGCCTGCAAACACCACTTTCCGCAAACGCCACTGTTTCGTTGATCAACTGGGCGCCGACCTCTCTTTCGCTAAGCGGTTTGTCGCGCATCAGGTGCTCCAGTTTGGATACATCCTTGTGCGAATAATAGAGCACACATTTTCCTTCGAGGCCATCCCGTCCGGCGCGACCGGTCTCCTGGTAATAATTCTCAATGGACTTCGGGATATTATAATGCATCACAAACCGGATATCCGGTTTATCAATACCCATTCCAAAGGCGATGGTGGCCACGATAACCTGTACATCTTCATTTAAGAACTGGTCCTGGCGTTTTGACCGCAGTTTGCTATCCAGGCCGGCATGATAAGCCACGGCCTTGATGCCATTGGCGGCCAGCATATCGGCCAGTTCTTCCGTTGTTTTCCGGTTGGTGGTATAAATGATCCCGCTTTTGCCCTTGTTCTGCACAATGAACTTCGCCATGTGCTTCAGGGTAAGGTCCTTTTTTATCTTGGGCTGGATCTCGTAATACAGGTTGGGGCGGTTAAACGAAGAGATATAGATCTTCGGTTCCCGCAGGTCCAGGTTCTTCACAATATCACTCTGCACCTTGGGTGTGGCCGTGGCCGTCAGGGCGATCACGGGTACATCCGGGTTGATCTGGACCATCATTTCACGGAGGCGGCGGTACTCGGGACGAAAATCGTGTCCCCATTCCGAGATACAGTGTGCTTCGTCAACCGCAAAGAATGAAACCTTCAAATCGCTGAAAAACTCCAAGTTTTCCTGCTTGGTGAGGGTTTCCGGTGCTACATAGAGCATTTTTGTATGTCCGTTCAGCAGGTCATCGTGCACCTCTTTGATCTCTTTTTTATTCAGGGTAGAATTCAGAAAGTGCGCTACGTTGTCGTTGCTGCTGTATCCCCGGATAAGATCCACCTGGTTCTTCATCAGGGCGATCAGGGGGGAAACAATGATGGCCACTCCGTCACTTACCAGCGCCGGAAGCTGGTAACAGAGACTTTTTCCGCCTCCGGTAGGTTTGATAACAAAGGTATCCTTGCCAGCCAAAACCGACTCGATGATCCTTTCCTGGTTGCCTTTGAACGAATCGAAGCCGAAGTAGGTTTTCAGGGCTTCGTGAAGGTCGAGCCGCTTTTTGGTCGATTTTTCTTTGGTAGTAGTGGTCTTTCCGTTCGAAGCAGCCTTCTTTCGGGGTGCCTTTTTTTCAGATGTTGTTGCCATTTCACGCTTGATTTCCTCTTCTCCTCAAGGAGATTTATATAAGATACTCCTTTTTTTCGAAGCAGACGAAGGTACGAAAATTTAAGGGGGCTGCCTCGGGTAAAAAACGCCAAAAAATGGTTTTTTCCTGAAATGAAATTTCACTGAGGCAAATAGGCTAATTTTACCGCGTCAGAAAAAACATTCGCCGAAGGCAAACCACCCAGATCACGCTAATGGGTTGATAAGCATATTCTAATGAGCAAGAACCACAATTATGTAGCCATCATGGCCGGAGGCATTGGGAGTCGTTTTTGGCCCATGAGCCGGACCAATTACCCCAAGCAATTCCTGGATATCCTGCAGACAGGGAAAACCCTTATTCAGCAAACATTTGACCGATATCGTAAAATGGTACCGGCTGAAAACATCTTTGTCATCACCAGCCAGGAATATATTCCGCTGGTGAAAGAGCAATTACCAAAACTACCGGTAGAGAATATCCTGGGTGAGCCTTCGCGCAAGAACACCGCGCCTTGTATTGCCTATATTTCCTTTAAACTGATTCAAAAGGACCCCGAAGCCCGCATGATCGTGGCCCCGGCCGATAACCTGATCCTGGATACGGATGAGTTTGTGAAAACCGCCAACAGGGCCCTTGATTTTGTCAGCCATATCAACGCGCTGTTGACGATCGGAATAAAACCCACCTATCCGAATACAGGATATGGTTATATCCAGCACGAGACCATGCCGGCCGCGCCGGAGGTATATAAGGTGAAGACCTTTACCGAAAAACCCAATCTTGACCTGGCAAAGACCTTTATCGCCAGCGGTGATTTTCTGTGGAATGCCGGGATCTTTATCTGGAAGATCAAGAATGTGATCAACGCCTTTGAACGTTTCCTGCCTGAAATGCATGAAGTATTTGCCGCAGAAAAGGATAAGTTCAATACCGACAAGGAACTCGAAGCCATCGAATCCATTTACCCGCAATGCACCAATATCAGTATTGATTTTGGGATCATGGAAAAAGCGGATAATGTTTATGTGATCCCCGCCTCCTTCTCCTGGAGTGACCTGGGTACCTGGAACAGCGCCTGGGAAAATATGGAAAAGGACTACCTGGAAAATGCCGTGGCCGGGGAAAATGTGATGGTGATGGATGCGACAAAATGTGTGGTGAAAGCGCCAGATAAGAAATTGGTGGTATTACAAGGCCTCGATGATTTTATCGTGGTGGACACAAACGATGTGTTGCTTATTTGTAAAAAAGATAAAGAACAGGAGATAAAAGAATTTGTGGCAGAGGTAAAGCGGAATAAGGGTGATCGGTTTCTCTAATTTGAAAAAAGCGAATAGCTATTGGCTATTCGCTTTTAGTAATCATATCTAAATGACTTTCCCCTACCATAACACCCTCTTCCTCGATATAGAAACGGTACCTCAATACCCTGACTATACCGATATGCCCGGGGATTGGAAGAAACTCTGGGACCACAAAGCATCCATCCTCATTAAGGATAAAGAAAAAGACAACGCGGCCACCATCTATAACCGCGCAGGCATCTATGCCGAATTTGGCAAGATCGTCTGCATCAGCTGTGGCGTATTACAAGGAAACGGATCTGAGCGGAAGATGGTCCTCAAGTCTTTTTACGGAGAAGATGAAAAGGTATTGTTATATGCCTTTGGGGAAATGCTAGCCAAATGGTCTTCGGGTGAACCAAAGTTTCTCTGTGCCCACAACGGGAAGGAATTTGATTTCCCCTATCTCTGCCGCCGTATGGTGATCAATGGTATCCCCATTCCGGGTATCCTTCAGCTTTCGGGAAAGAAACCCTGGGAGATCACGCATTTGGATACGCTTGAACTTTGGAAATTTGGTGACTTTAAAAGTTATACTTCTCTGAATCTATTGGCCCTATCGCTCGGTATTCCCACACCAAAAGATGATATTGACGGGAGTATGGTATGGGAAGTATATTGGAAAGAAAAGAACCTGACCCGCATAGTGGAATACTGTCAAAAAGATGTGGTAACGGTGGCACAGATCCTTTTGCGCATGGGTGGAGAACCTCCGATCGCCGCGCAACATATAGAAATCAAAAAGGCCTGATATTTATCCAAGCTCTATATTTAACTACCATGAATATAGAATCCCTCCGCGATTATTGTCTGTCAAAACCCGGCGCTGAAGAAGCGCTTCCCTTTGGTCCGGATACGCTGGTATTTAAAGTAAATGGCAAGGCCTTTCTGCTGGTAGGCTTAGATAATGAAGACCTTCGTTTTAATGTAAAATGTGATCCGGAACTAGCGCTTGAATTAAGGGAACAATATCCTTGTGTACTCCCAGGATATCATATGAACAAGAAACATTGGAATACGGTAGTAGTAGACGGGTCCATTCCGGTTTCTACCTTAAAGGAATTAATAGATCATTCTTATACCCTGGTGGCAGAACCAAAAAAGAAAACTACCCGAAAATCAAAATAGATTTTTCCCTATTTTATTGCTATCGATCATAACCCCGCCTGCTTGCTGATCTCCAGCATACGATCAATCGGCTTTTTTGCCGCAAGCCTTAATGCTTCATCCATTTCAATATCCGGTGTTTCATACTCCATGCACAGATAAAGCTTCTCCAGGCTATTCAGCTTCATGTGTGGGCAGTCATTGCAGGCACAGTTATTCTCCGGCGGTGCGGGTATAAAGGTCTTCTGTGGGCTCGCCTTCATCATCTGGTGCAGGATTCCGGTTTCTGTGGCCACAATGTATTCCATCGTATCGTCCTGTTGGGTGTATTTCAGCAGGCCTGTAGTCGATCCGATATAATCCGCAATACGTAAAACAGGTTCCTCACATTCAGGGTGGGCGATAAGTTTAGCGTTGGGGTGACGTACTTTAAGTTTCGTGATCTTTTCCAAACTAAATATCTCGTGCACCATACAGGCTCCATTCCACAACAACATATCGCGGCCGGTGACCTTGTTGATGTACGCCCCCAGGTTTTTATCCGGCGCAAAAATGATCTTTTGGTCTTTGGGGAAACTTTCCACTATGACGCGTGCATTACTGCTCGTTACGATCACATCACTCAATGCTTTGATTCCCGCGCTGCAGTTGATGTAACTCACCACCACATGGTCCGGATGTTTTTCTTTGAATTTTTTGAAGAGCGGCGGGGGACAGCTATCGCTTAGGGAACATCCTGCATTCAGATCCGGGATCACCACTTTTTTTGTCGGGTTCAGGATCTTGGCTGTCTCCGCCATGAAGTGTACGCCGGCAAAAACGATCATATCCGCATTTGTCTTCTCCGCCTGCTGCGCCAGACCCAGACTATCCCCAATGTAATCCGCCACATCCTGGATATCCGGCTCCTGGTAGTAGTGCGCCAGCACCACGGCATTTTTTTCTTTTTTCAACCGTTCGATGGCGGCAAAAAGATCAAGCGTGGGATCGATCTCGATATCGAGAAAACCCTTTTTGGGGACCTGTTGGCGGGCGGCGGTGATGATCTCGTTTTCCATCTGCTTCGATTTTTTCAAGAGGGCAATATTACGAACCGGGAATCCAAATCGCCGATCAAATTTTTTTTCAAACCCCTAAACTGTAATAATAAATAATAATAAATATTTTAAAAAAAAGTCTATTATTATTACAACTGTGGATTCGTGGATAATTCAACCATTGAGTAAAACACAAAGTTAGTAATACACAGCAATTCACATTTTGTTTGTGGTTATCCACCATGTGAAACAACGCAGCAATAGTATTTCAGCCTATTTATGCACGTTGTGGAAAAACAGCCACCTGCAAAAATCGATCCTACGAATTTACTAGTAGGTCTGTGGATATCGCGGGTAAAAACCAGGTTCCACACAACATGCGGAAGGTGACCACTACTCCTTGTTAAGATGTGTGGAAAATGTTCCGTTTCATATGCACGTTTCACATAGGGTTATTCACACCAAACCAAGGTTCTGCACAGCCCTTTGTGGGAAAAAAGGCATCTGCCTGGTTGGTTTCCCGCTGCGTTGTCAGCGAAAAACGCCGCAGGCGATGCGGGAAATAAAAAGATAAACTCTTTCCTACCTTTATACCTAAGAAAACGATTGTTATATGAAACTATTGAAAAAACTACCCCTGCTGCTTTTTCTGTTTATTCAGTCTTTTGCCTACGCCAATGAAGGTATGTGGCTCCCGCTACTATTGGAACGTCTGAATGAAAAGGAGATGAAAAGCCTGGGGATGAAGATCAGCGCCAAGGATATATATAATGTAAACAGCGGCAGCCTCAAAGACGCCATCGTAAGCTTTGGCGGATTCTGCACCGGTGAGGTTATTTCCACCCAGGGCCTTGTGCTCACTAACCATCACTGCGGCTTTGATGCCATCCAGAACCACTCCACCCTTGATAATAATTATATACGCGACGGGTTTTGGGCCAAAGCGAATGGCTCGGAGCTGCCCAACCCGGGTCTCTTTGTCACCTTTATCGTGCGGATCGAGGATGTAAGCGCGGCCGCTCTAAAAGGCGTCACCGCCGGGTTATCCGAATCTGAGCGCCAGTCCATGATCGATAAGAACCTGGAGGCCGTAAAAATGAACGCCAAAAAGGAGGCCCACCAGGACGTGATGGTACGCGGTTTTTTTGAGGGCAACCAATATTATCTCTTTATCACCGAGACCTATCGCGATATCCGGCTGGTCGGGGCCCCCCCCTCATCCATCGGAAATTATGGAAAAGACACCGACAATTGGATGTGGCCAAGACATACCGGCGACTTCTCGATTTTTCGCATTTATGCCGGAAAAGACAACAAACCGGCCGATTTTTCGCCCGAAAACGTCCCTTTTAAGCCAAAAAAGGCCCTTTCCATCTCACTCGATGGTGTAGCGAAAGGTGACTTTACCATGGTTTTCGGGTTCCCCGGAAGAACAAATGAATACCTGTATAGCGAGGCGGTACGCCAGGTAGTGGAAGTAAACGACCCCATCAAGATCGATATCCGCACCCGCGCGCTGGCCGTGATCGACGGATATATGCGCAAGAACGAACAGATCAAGATCCAGTACGCCGCCAAATATGCCGGGATCAGTAATTCATGGAAAAAATGGCAAGGCGAGGTGCTGGGGCTGACCAAGACGAACGGTGTAGGTAAAAAACTCGCTTATGAAAAGGAATTCCAACAGCGCGTAAACGCCAACCCGGCCCTGAAAGCCAAATACGGCAATCTGCTCGCGGAAATTGACGCGGCTTATAAAGAAATCGAGCCACTGGGAAAAGCGAGGGACTATTATAATGAGATCATCCCACGAATCGAACTCTTTCTGGCCTGCAGCCAGGTGAACCGTCTAAACACCGCTCGCGAATCAAACGGGGAAGCGGGTATCAAGAAAACCTTGCCGGGTGTACAGGAAAGGCTGGAAGGGATCTATAATGAATATAATGCCGAAGTGGACAAAAACCTGTTCATCTCGCTCCTTGAGATTTACGTGAAAAAACAGGAAAATGAGGTCATTTCACCCTATTTATTGAAGATTTTGGCCGAAAATGACCAAAACCTCACAAAATTGGCCGATTTGGTCTATTCTTCCACCAGCCTGGATGATCCGGCCAAAACCATGGCGGCATTGACGGCAAATCCCGCAGAATTGGCCCAAAATCACCAAAAAGACCTCGCCAACGCGCTTTTTATCGATATCAACAATACATATTATAATAAGGTAACGAAAAAGCTCAATGCGGTCCAGGACCGGATCAATACCCTGCAAAGGACCTATATGGCGGCTCAAATGGAGGTTTTTAAGGAAAAACGCTTCTATCCCGATGCCAACAGCACCCTCCGCGTTACGTATGGCAATGTAAAAGGCTACCAGGCCAGGGATGCGGTGGAATATGATTTTTATACCTATCTGGACGGGGTCATGGAAAAATACAAACCCGGCGATTATGAGTTTGACCTGCCCGAAAGGCTCATTGACCTGTATAAAAAGAAAGATTTTGGCCAATATGGCACCAAAGGCCGGCAGCCGATCTGTTTTATCGCGGCCAACCATACCACCGGCGGAAATTCAGGCAGCCCGGCACTTGATGCGTATGGAAACCTGGTAGGACTGAATTTTGACCGGGTTTGGGAAGGAACCATGAGTGATATCAACTATGATCCCTCCATTTGCCGGAATATCATGGTGGATATAAGGTATGTGTTGTTTATCATCGACAAATTCGCCGGGGCAGGGCATTTGGTGAAGGAGATGAAGCTGGTGCATCCGAAGGGGGGTCGGTAGTCAGGAGTCGGGGGTCCGAGGACGGAGGTCCGGAGTCGGGAGTCAGGAGTCGGGGGTTGCGAGCTCCGAGTTTTAAAGGAAAGGAAGTTCATCCGAAATAAAACTACGTACCTCCGACCCCGGACTCCCGACCTTGGACCCCGGACCCCTGACTCCTATCTCCCGAACTCGGACCCCGGTCTCCCAACCCCCGACCCCCAACTCCCGGGATTTTCCACTTCTTTTCCCCAAATACCCTATTTTTGCCATCCGTTTTTATAACCCTATAATATTATATGTCAGTCATTCAAACAATCAGAGACAGGGGCGCATTGATTTCAGCAATCGTGATCGCTATTTCACTGGTAGGGTTCATCCTGATGGATGCCTTTTCCGGTCGCGGCAGCATTTTCGATGGGGAGCGATCTACCACATTGGGAACGGTGAACGGTCTGGAGATCAAGTATGCGGATTTCGAAGCCAAGTTGAAGGCACAGGAAGCACAGCAACAACAACAGGGTTATCCCATGAATGAATCATCTCGTCAGGGTTTGGTTCAGCAGTTGTGGAACCAGGAAGTGAACCGTCTTGTAATGCAGGGCGAGTTTGAAAAGCTTGGGCTCTATGTTGGTAAGAAAGAGTTGAACGATGTACTCTTTAATGATCCCGGTGAGCAGGTGATCCAACGCTTTACCGATCCTCAGACCGGTATGTATGATGCGGCCGCTTATCAGCAGCAAGTGATGCAATGGAAAAACAGCAAAGTGCCCGAAGACCAAAAGAGCTTTGAGCAGTTTTTGGCCGATCTGGAATACCAGCGATTGAATGATAAATTCAATTCACTGGTTGCCATCTCCGCGTATTACCCCAAATGGTATCTGGAGAAACAGAATGCTGAGCGCAGCCTGCTTTCCAATGTATCGTATGTGCTGGTTCCTTATGTGACCGTTAGCGACTCTTCAGTAAAGATCAGCGATAAAGACATCAGTGATTATATCGCGAAGAATAAAGATGATTTCAAAGTAGAAGAAAGCCGCAGCATTGAGTATGTAACTTTTGATGCGGCCCCAACAGCGGGTGATAGCGCGGCGGTGTTTCAACAACTCGAACAACTCAAGCAATCTTTTGCTACCACCACCGACAACGAAGGATTTATCAACGCCAACTACTCGGAGCTGGGATATTATAAAAGCAAAATGGCCAAGTCGGGTATTCAGGCGGGCCCTTATATTGACTCTGTGGTTAAAGTAGGTGCCGGTAATGTATATGGTCCTTTTGTGTTTGGTAATAATTATCAACTCGCAAAAGTTATCAGTCAGGCCGTTTGGCCCGACACGGTGAATGTGCGTCATATCCTGGTTTCTACCATGGAAAATGGTCAGCAGATCCGCGATGACAGCAGCGCGAAGAAACTGGCCGATAGCATTCTTGGTCTGGTACGCAGAGGATCTAATTTTGATTCACTGGTGGCGCAGTACTCCAGCGACCAGGGCAGCAAGGCCAAGGGCGGTAAATATGAGAATGTGACCCCCGGGGGTATGGTGCCGGCCTTCAATGAATATATTTTTACCCATGGACCCAAATCCACAGATGTGGTGAAGACCGAGTTTGGATACCATGTGATCGAGGTGTTGAGCCAGAAAGGATCTTCGCCGGTATATGAAGTAGCTTATTTGACAAAGCCCATTGTGGCCAGTCGCGAAACAGATGCTTCTGCCAATAATGCGGCCAATAAGTTTGCCGGCGACAGCCGCGACCCCAAAGCCTTTACGGCTAATTGGGAAAAAGAATTAAAAGCAAAGGGAATACAGAAGGTGCCTGTAACGCTCGGGCCCCAGGATTATAATATCATGGGACTTGGCGTATCGCGCCAGTTTGTACGCGATGTGTACGAAGCGGACCAGGGCGATGTATTGCCTCCCACCATGATCGGCGATAAATATGTAGTAGCCGTAGTAACGGCCGTCACCAAAGAAGGTACCATGTCGGTTGACCAGGCACGTGTGCGGGTAGAGCCTTTGTTGCGCAACGAGAAGAAAGCCCAGCAGATCATTCAGAAGATCGGCAGCTACACCACCCTGGAAGAAGCTTCTACCAAGGCCGGGTTCCCGATATCAACCGCGGACAGCCTGCGGTTCTCCGGTGGCAGCAGCCAAATGAGTTATGAGACCAAATTCCTGGGTGTGTCATTCAATCCGGCCAATAATGGCAAGGTGGTGACCAAACCCATTGACGGATCACAAGGGGTATATGTGGTTCGCGTGAATTCGCAGACCGCTACTTCGGTGGCATCCGCGAATATTGAAGATGAGCGCCGGTTTCTGCGTCAGCAGGCCATGCAGCGCATCATGGGCGGATATGGTAATTTCGGGTTTGGCATGCAAGGCGCCACACCGGCGTCCACGCTGCGTAATCTCGCGAAGATCAAGGACAACCGCCGGAAATTCAACTACTAAAACACAGCCATTGATACGTCGGCAGCCACCTCAAACAATGTGTTGGCTGTTTTGTTATACCTTTATACCCGATTATGGCCGAAGAACTCATTAATAAAGTAGCGGAGAGTGGTCTGGTGACCCTGGACCTGGAAACCTATTATCCCAAAGGCGAGACCATGGTGTTTGACCTGAAGGATTTTCTTTTCATGGAACTGATCCTGAAAGAAAAGGATTTCCGCGAAAAGCTCAAGTCCCATGATTGGGAACAATACCGCGATAAGTTTGTGGCCATTGTGTGTTCGGCAGACGCCATCATTCCCGTGTGGGCGTATATGCTGGTGGCAGCGCAGTTGCAGCCTGTGGCCAGAGAAGTGGTATTGGGTGATGAAAAAGAACTCCACAAAAAGATATTCCTCGATCGCATAGCCGCCATCAACGCCGATGATTATTTTGATAAGCGCGTGGTGGTAAAAGGCTGTGGCGAACTTCCCATTGGTGAATTTGCCTACCTCGAGATCACCAAAAAACTCCGTCCGGTTGCCAGGAGTATTATGTATGGTGAGCCTTGTAGTACGGTGCCGGTGTATAAGAAGAAGGCGTAATTATTTTTCATTATAACAGCCTAAGTAAAATTGCTTAGGTGTATATAAATGAAATTTATCAGTTTCGTGTTTTCAAATTCAGAAATTGATTTCTCGCAGATGATTTTAGTGTTATCACTAAAAAAAAATTTGGTGAATTGAATGTAAATGCCGGAACTTAGGCAGACCATTTACCAAACGCTGCGCATGAACCTTATCCAAAAACTCCTTCTCTTCACAGTGATGTTTTCCTGCACATCACTCTATTCCCAGGATAGTTTATTACAACAAGATCTCATTTCGCTTCCCACAAAATATTTTAATAAGCTTCAGGAAAAATATGAATCATTAGGCGAATCGCTTGACAAGCGCGCTGCTAAAATGCTTAATAAGGCTCGTAAATCCGAAGAGCGCTTATTCAAACAACTTTGGAAAAAGGATTCAGCAAAAGCGAAGGAGTTGTTTGGCGATGTGCGCACGCGGTATGCGCAACTTCAATCACAGGCCAAAGAACGCGCGGCAAAGCTAACTGTGTTTTCCAAACTGTATAGTGGCCGCATAGACTCCCTCACTACATCCCTTAAGTTTTTGGAAGGAACCGATCTGGTCCCAGCTTCCATTCGCGAGAAATTGCCTAAGGGCATGGAAGGGTTATCGGCATTGCAAGGAAAACTCGACCAGGCCGAGATCATTCGAAAAGCCTTGCAGGATAGAAGAAAGGAGCTTGCCGCGGCGCTGGCCAATTCGGGTCTTGGAAAATATCTGAAGGATTTCAATAAGCAGGTTTATTATTATCAGCAGCAGGTGAATGAGTATAAGGAGATTTTAAAAGACCCGGCGAAGTTGGAAGAAAGGATTTTTGGGTTGTTAAGCAAGATCCCAGCGTTTAAAGATTTTTTTGTCAATAACTCTCAGTTGGGACAACTGTTCAGTCTGCCCGGAGCAACCGCACCGCCGGGCAGTCAAAGCGGAGGATCTCTTGGTCTTCAAACCCGCGCCTCGGTGATGCAAGACCTGCAAACGCGATTTGGCAGTGGGCCCCAGGTACAACAAGCCATGCAGCAAAACCTTCAATCAGCGCAATCACAACTGAACCAATTGAAGGATAAAGTTAATCAATACCTGCCTCAGGGTGGTAGTAGCGATAGTGAACTCCCCGATTTCAAACCCAATAACCAGCGGACGAAGGGATTTTGGAAGAGGCTGGAGCTGGGTACGAATTTTCAGAATCAAAAGCGCAACAGCTTACTTCCGGTGACCAGTGACCTTGGTTTCTCTCTAGGGTACCGCCTTAACGAACGGAGCATAATCGGTATCGGGGCCTCTTACAAACTTGGATGGGGAGAGAGTATTCAAAAAATTCGTCTCAGTCATCAGGGTGCCGGATTGAGAAGTTTTATTGACTGGAAGATCAAGGGCAGCTTCTATCTCAGTGGTGGGTACGAGTTAAACTATCAACCGGCATTGCGAAATGTAACACTTACTAATCCTTCGGGAACCGGTGTTGAGGCCAGAGTACGATCTGAGAGCGGACTGTTGGGGATATCAAAGATCGTTTCATTGAACAGCAAGCTGTTTAGGAAAACGAGGGTGCAGGTGTTGTGGGATTTTTTGAGTGGAAAACAGATGCCGAGAGCGCAACCATTGATATTTCGAATAGGATACACGTTTTAAATTATTTCTTATGAAGATTTTAGAGTTCATAAAAAGAACAAGCTTATTACTTTCTGGAATTCTCTTCCTTTCGAATTTGTTTTCTCAATCGATTTACCCCCCAAAAATTCAAAGCCCCAATGCGGGGAGTTTGGGAGTATATGGAGAAACCCAAATGAACCTATTTACAGGAACTCCAAATATTTCTATCCCGATCTATACCTTAGCATATGGCAACATCTCCATGCCAATTACTTTACGGTATAACCCCGCATCCGTAAAACCCGCACAACAACCCGGATGGGTCGGAAGTGGTTGGATGCTGGATTGTGGTGGTGCTATTACTCGGCAAAAACACGGAAAAGTTGATGAATGGTTTGTTAATAATTATGATGGACAGAACCCGGATGCGATGGCTATAAAATCGTATTACCCTTTCCCGTCTTCAAGTGCTTTGGCTAATTCTACTTTTGGCAGCCAATTAGCAAATCTTCCAAATGTTTGGAGTTCGCCGGCACAACTGAGAACAGATTTTGAAGTAAATACCTTTGCCATTCAGTATTCGCCGCTTCTTGGTTATACCTACCTATCCTTGCCAGCTTTTGACCCTGAAGCAGATGAGTTTAGCTTCAATGTTTTGGGATATAGTGGAAAATTCTATTATGAGGGGTCACAGGGTTGGAAGGTGGTATGTGATCAAAATGTGAAAGTTGAGTTGAATTACCTCTTTACGCCTACTGAGGTCGTAAATGGGGTTTCTGAACATGTGAACAATTCCTCTTATAATGGTTGCTTGACACTAAGCCCCAGCAATTCATACCAGTCAAGAATGTTTGGTTCGTTTACACTCACACTCCCGGATGGAACAAAATGCATCTTTGGAGGGAAACAGCCTTTTACACCACCCCCTGGGTATTTCGGATCAGGAGATTCACCTGTTGCAGTTGAGTTTTCGTCAACACGTGGGTTGGCAACTGATGAGAACAGTCAGGACCTTGTTTTTGAGATAAACACCTGGTACCTGAAAAAAATTATTGATATATCCGGAAACGAGTTCAATTTTAGGTATGAGAAAAGATACCCAACTGCCAGTAAATCATATCAAGTCGATACAACTTCAGGCGTCGCATATTTTGTATCGGGCAATAAAACCTTCTATGGCGGCGCGGGCTACAATCGATATGTTTTGTCCGAAATAATGCAATGGCCGGCCTATCTAACGCAAATTTCAAGCCCCAATGAGATAGTTAATTTCAAGATTTCAAACGCTTCTTGCCATCTATATACAACTAAGCAACTTAAATATGCCAACTTCTCGGATGACAATGTTCTTAATAACGCGACCGTATTGCAGGGGGCTCTTTTAGGGTCAAATTGTACCCCGGACCCAGATGTATTTATCAATAATATTAAATGGCAGAAACTCGATTCTATAACCATCACTGACAACCCCGGTTCTGTCGGCTTGTATCAAAACCAACCAAAAGTTTCGAATAAATATTTGTTCAACTATTCAAACACTTCCAACCAACGATTAATGCTTGGGAGCCTAAGTAGAATAGGAAAGTCTGGAGGTGCCGGAGCCGTGTACCAATTCGAGTACAATAGTGATTTCCGTACACAAAGCTCTGATTTGAATGCTGACGGTAATTATACGGATCATTGGGGTTACTATAACGGCATAGATTTGCCTTTAGACTTTCAGAGCATTCATGCTGCTAGAGTCCCTGTTCCCACTGTTTCTACTACTGAACTGTTGAAAAAGATAATCTACCCAACTGGTGGGGCAGACCTATTTACTTGGGAATCGAATGATTATTCTCAGATTGTATCAATTGACAGACAAAGTCTGGTTAACTGGAGTAATGGAGTATTAGGAGATTTTACACTGACTGGCTTTGGTGGCGGAAACAGGATTTCGGAGATAAAAGGCATAGCTTCAGATGGAACAACCGTATTGACTCATAAAAGGTACATTTACAAAAATGGGTATTCAAATGGAGTCAATTTAAATGCGCTTACATCAAGCGGGGTATTAAATGGTGCTCCTGTATATTCCTACTATTATTCTGGGTTAGCTGGGGTCGAAGGAGTTTATTCTTTTTCCGGCTCAACAAGAACGCTATATACTGGGTCAAATTATGGGTATACCGGGCACGGATCGCCCATTGGATACAAAGAAGTAACTGAGTTAAATTTGGATGGGTCTTACACTAAATACCACTATACAAATTATGATGTTGATTTGAACGGTGTTTCTCATTTTGATATTAATCCCTTGGGTACTATTGGTTGGAATTCGCAATCTGGATTAGTTCAGAATTATTTCCCAATGTCTACCCTCGAAAATGAAAGAGGTAAATTGACTGGAGAGTTTAACTATCGAAACGACAATGTTCTTTTACAAAAAACAAATATTACTTATAGAAACGATGTTTCTCGTTTTAATAATTATATAAATCTTATTGAGAAAAGAAATGAGTTTGGTGTGCCCATTACATTTATGCAAGGCGCAAACATTATCATTCCCGCTGATCGTGTTACTTTAGCTTCAGCGAGAAAGGTGTTTACCTATTCCTACTATCCAATTGAAAAAAAGGTAACCACATATGATCAACAAGGAGCTAATCCAATTGTTGTCACTGAAAATTACACAAATTACAATTCATCAAATCTATTGGTAAGTAAAACAACGGTTGATAGTAAGGGTAACACTATTGCAACATCATACAAATACCCGACCGACTATACAAGTACACCTTATACAACAATGGTTGCAAAGAATATTATTTCTCCTGTTGTGCAGAGCACCGTGACCAATAATCTTTCACCTATATCTCAGATTACGCAAAATTATTCTGAGCCCTATACAGGTGTATTTGCCCCCCAGAACATTGAAGTGAAAGTGGGGAGTAATGCCCCGTATACACGAGAGGAGGTGACCTTGTTTGATCCACAAGGGAAGGTATTAGAGATACAAAAACCCAATGATGTTAAGGAGGCATATATCTGGGGTGTTAATTCAAATATAGTCCTGGCAAGGGTTATTGGAGCAGGGTATAACGATGCTGTGGCTTTAATTGATCAATTGGTTGTGAATAGGGCCGGGTTTTCATATAGTCCGGTAAATGATGAGATAGTCCGGGCAGAGCTAAACAAGTTGCGTACAGGGTTGCCGAACGCTCTGGTTACAACTTACACTTATGCCATAGGAATAGGAATTACTTCTGAGACAGATCCAAACGGAAGGACAATTTTCTATGATTTTGATGAGTATAACCGATTATCGATAATACGAGATGAGAATAAGAATGTACTAAAACGTATTTGTTATAATTATGCTAACCAGCCTGAAAGTTGTGCCATTTGGGGGAATCTGGTAAGCTCTCAGAGCTTCACAAAATCGAATTGCAGTGCTGATTATGCGGGAACTACAGGCGTTTATACGGTGCCAGAGGGGACTTATTATTCTTCCCTAAGCCAGGCTGATGCAAATGCAATGGCCGCACAAGATATTAGTTTGAACGGCCAAACCTATGTTGATAATAACCCGGCAAGCGGAGCGGTCTGTATACCTCGAGTCAAATCAGTAAACACCACCACACTTCCCTATACCGTTACATTCACAAATACAAGCACAGGTGCTGTTTTTTCTTTCACAGCAAGTTTGTCATCAACACCAACCAATATAGGCCAGGTCCCGTCCGGAAACTATACCATTCAGTTTGTTCCCTATTATACCCAGACAGCACAGGCGACGGTCAATGGTACAACCCAAACGGGATCAACTATTACATTTTCAAATATTAGTATTAATGCGCCGTTAACCGTAACAATTGCACCCTATTCAGGGGGACCGTGCTCATTTACAATGAATTCAGGATATACCAGTCCCTCTAGTAATATTACGAATAATGGATCGAGCGTTTCTTTTTACCTTGTATTTTACTCGTCAAGTTCAATAGTTCAAGGAACATCGTACCAGGTGGCAACAATAAATGGTTCTTGCAGGCCTTCCGTGACACGCACCATTAATACAACAGCCGGAGGAAGAAATTGGACGATTACTATTTATCCTGACGGTAGAGTGTTTTGGCAAATGGCCTATGGGTCCGCTACCCTGAATCCATATACAACAATATCAACCAGCACTTTGACCTATAATCTGTAAAAATGAAAAGAGCAAGATATTTACGAAAAGCCCTTGTTGCTGCATTTCTGGTTTTGAGCTTTGAAGCCGACGCCCAGTCTGATTCGATTGCACTTAATAGTGCGGATACTTCGCAGTTTTCGCCCAACCAGCAAGGGAATTGGAGAATTTACAATGCCTTCTTCCTTGACCTTGGGGCTGATAGCGTACAGTTGGAATTAATTCTAAGACAAGACCAGACCCTGGATTGGGGCGCAGAACACTATATAGGAAGGATCAAAAATCCAAGCTATGTTCCTCAATCAGAGCAGTCGCTATCATTTGTGCTGGTCAATAACACCTATTCTGTTCGAATTGACAGTATCGGTAAATGTTATTTAAAGCAGTTGAGCGGGGCGCCTCCAGTAGAGGCTATTGTAGTTGTTCCTGTTCGAATAAATTTTCATAAATAGGTTTTTTCAACGAAAAACTAATTTACAATGAGTAAATCTCATTTAGTCGTATGGGCTTTTGTAATTGGCACCTTATTAATTCAAGCGACTGCTGCTGGACAGGCACCCATTACACCTCCTAATCCCTATCCTGCAACCGAAAAGGTAAATTATATTCGTACCTGGGATGCGGTTAAACCTGTGACTAACCCCGGGAGCATTACGGTAACAGCAGAACCAAACCAATTCAAAATGACAACCGCCTATTTTGATGGTTTGGGAAGGTCTTTGGAGACGGTAGTGAAAAAGGGGTCTCTTGAATCTGTCTCTGGTGCTTCTGCTGATCTGGTGAGTTCGGCTGTTTATGACCCTCAAGGACGAGAGCAATACAAGTATTTGCCATTTGTTGCCAATAATACCGGAGGAAATACCTCGATTGCGGATGGCCTATTTAAGCTAAATCCTTTCCAGCAACAGGCTGCTTTTTATGCAAATACAAATAGCGGAGGGCCCCTTTATAATCAAAATGAGACTTATTTCTATGGCCAAACCGTCTACGAAGCTTCCCCGTTAAGCCGACCATTGGAATCCTATGCTGCAGGCAATAGCTGGGTGGGGAGCGCGTCCCAAGCTATCGAAGCCGACCGTCACGGGGTGAAGTTCAAGTATTGGAACAATAGCGTTGCAGACGATGTTAAAAAATGGAATGTTACGGATGTGGCGGGTAATTGGGGTACTTATGCCATAAACGGAAATTACCCTGCTGGAGAACTAGCAAAAATTATTAGTGTCGATGAACAAAATAAACAGGTGATAGAGTTTAAGGACAAATCCGGACAAATACTTCTCAAGAAAGTTCAGTTGACAGGCACAGCCGATGGAGGCAGTGGTGCAGGATATACAGGCTGGCTATGTACTTATTACATCTATGATGATTTGGGGAATCTGCGCTGTGTCATTCAACCCGAAGGTGTTAAGGCGCTTGCGGCTGGAGGGTGGTCACTAACGACCACCCTGCTTGATGAGCAATTTTTTCGGTATGAATATGATTCCCGTAAC
Source organism: Chitinophagaceae bacterium (assembly GCA_033762195.1). Lineage (GTDB taxonomy): Bacteria > Bacteroidota > Bacteroidia > Chitinophagales > Chitinophagaceae > SpSt-398. Next base: position 31,962 of record JANRLV010000096.1, read on the forward strand.
CGATTGATCCGGAAAAAAGTACCCGGTGCTGGAGATGTCTTTATGATCTATGACAAAAGGGATCGGCTTGTCCTTACTCAGGACGCAAATCTGCGGGCTTCGAATAAATGGCTATTTACCAAGTATGATAAGTTGAACCGCCCAATTATGACTGGTTTCTATGTAAATACCACTTATACTTCGCAAAGCGCTATGCAGGGATACCTGGATGCCCAGAATATGGGACTTTTTGAGAACTACCAGACGGCAACATTCCCGCTTTATTCGCTTAATCAATCTTTCCCTGTTGTTACTTTCCCTGATGTACTAACAATCAATTATTATGACGACTATACTTGGGCGAGTTGGTATGGAGCCTCTGGGACCAGAAATACCAGTTTTGACAGCCATTTTCTGGCAACCGATAACAATAACTGGCCCTATCCTCAAACACCGGTACAATCTGGTGCAACCAAGGGTAAGATCACCGGGTCATGGGATAAAACAGGGCCGGGTTTAAGAAACACAATTTTTTATGATGTTAAGGGACGGGTTATTCAGACCGAACAATACAACTATGTGGGAGGAGTGGATATTGTGAGCACTCAATACAGTTGGTCGGGATTACCACTGATTGTTGTTTCCAAAACGCAGAAAACGGGTACAAACGCCCAGACCACTGTCGTTGTGACTAAAATGACCTACGATGACCTGGGGCGACTGGTTAAAACTGAAAAGAAGCTCAGCAATACCTTGGTTAACAGCAATGCCATGTCGGCATACATGACACTGGCAGAAATTAAATACGATAAACTGGGGCAGGTAAGAACAAAGAAATTAGCCCCCGCCTTTAATAGCAATGCGGGACTGGAAACTGAGACCTTTGATTACAATATCCGTGGCTGGCTGTTGGGCATGAACCGCGATTATCTGGCCAGCCAGGGGCAATCAGGTACCAACCGGTTTGGGTTCGAATTGGGATATGATAAGATTGCAAATAAATCTGCCCGTAATTTTCAAGGTACGGGGCTTTTTAACGGCAACATTACGGGCATGGTCTGGAAAAGCGATGGGGACGATGTGCGTAGAAAATATGATTTTAGTTACGATGCTGCCAACCGTCTCCTGCAAGGGTTGTTTGAGCAGGACGATGCGACAAGCACCTGGAATAGCACTACGATTAATTATACGGTCAAAATGGGAACGGGGATTGACCCTGTAACGGCCTATGACGACAACGGCAATATCAAAGGGATGACCCAGTATGGTTGGAAACTGGGACAGGCAAGTACTACACCGATTGATAACCTGACCTATACCTATAATACAAACAGTAATAAACTGCTGAAAGTGGTCGATGCCAATAGTGATCCTACCACAAAACTGGGTGATTTTCGTGATGGTACTAATGGTACGGGCAATGACTATACGTATGATGCGAATGGTAATCTGAACCTTGATAACAACAAGGCCATTAGTAGCATTACCTATAATCATCTAAACCTGCCGCTGGTGATCACAATTACCGGTAAAGGCACTATTGTCTATACCTATGATGCAGCCGGGAATAAGATCAAAAAGGAGGTCAACGAAATCGGACAGCCCTTGAAGACGACTCTTTACCTGGGTGGAGCGATTTACGAGAATGATGTTATGCAGTTTTTGGGCACTGAGGAAGGAAGAGTCAGACCACTCACTGGCGGGCTTGGATGGGCCTATGATTATTTTATCAAAGACCACCTTGGTAATGTAAGGATTGTGTTGACGGATGAAATTAAAAGCGACCTCTATGAAACGCTAAGTTTTGAAGATGCGAATCTTACCCAGCAAAATGCCCAATGGGAAAATGCCAATGGGGCATCCATTAACGTAAATGGGGTAAGAACTGCCGGAATTAGTGGCTTTAACAGCGCCACAGGCAATGGGTCTTATGTGCGGATGATCAAGCGATCCACCGGCGCCATCGGGGCTGGCAAGTTGATGAAAGTAATGGCAGGAGACAGGATTCACACCCAGGTGGATTATTTTTATACGACAAGTAATTCAGCCACCAATAATGCCGGGGCAAACCCTCTGACCAGCTTTGTGAATAGTTTGATTGGTGTATTTGGAGCCAGTTCACAAGTTGGAGGCATAATAAAAAATGATGTAAGCACGATCACAAACCAACTCGCCAATAATATCCCCTTTACATCTGCTATTAACCCTTCGCCAAGTACCAGCGGCATCAATGAGGCCCCTAAAGCATATCTTAACATTTTGTTTTTTGATGACCAATTTAAGTATGATGGAACCAGTAGCCTGGTTATCAAGGTGAATTATGCGGTGAACACCAAACAGAATATTAATCGAATGGCCAGCAACGCCCTAACGGCCAATAAAAGCGGATATGTTTACGTATATTTTAGTAACGAAAGTGAGACTTCCGTTTATTTTGATAATTTTATGGTAACCCATGAGAGGGGTTCTTTGACTGAGGAGACACATTATTATCCGTTTGGGTTGACGATTGGGGGGATATCATCTAAGTCTTTAGCGTTTGGAAACCCTGATAACAAGTTTAAGTACAACGGATATGAGCAGAACAACACTTTTGACCTTAACCTTTACGAAACTTTCTACCGTTCACATGACCCGCAGACAGGAAGGTTCTGGCAGATAGACCCTAAACCAAGTAGTATACAGAGTCCATATTCTGTGATGGAAAACAACCCAATAAAGAATATTGATTTTTTAGGAGATACGACTTACCTCTATACCATGAAGGGAGTATATAAGGGAGTATTGTATGACCAACAAAAAACAAATGAGGTAGTAATGTTAGGGGATGATGCGTTAGAAGATGCTCTCTATTTTCAGAGTTCGGGTTCTGCAACAGATGAAGCTCTTGCAAAAATGGTAAGGGACCCCTCGGTTGCCGAAGCCAGGATCACGGGAGAAACTATCAAATCATTGACAGACGCTTGGCGAGGAGGAGATAAGAATGAGACAGGAGGGTATCTATATGTTGACTCCAAAACAAAGGTAGTTAAAATTTCCGTATGCAAAGATTGTGGTGAGACTTCTGGGTCAGCAAGCCCTGAGAAAATAGCAAAAACCTATGATGAAGTTTCCAAAAAAGGGAAAATTATAGGAATGTGGCATACTCACCCTCCTGCTAATGGGTTTCATGGTTCTCAACCGACTTCAAAAGTAGATACAGAAGATCCAACTTATACGAAGGGACTTAGTAATGGCGGAGTCGGAATGATTGTAAGTAAAGCTACTGCAACTATATATCCGATTGCCCGGCCTACGCTTGATTATACTACCAACAGACGAGATGCATTAGTCACTACGCCAAAGTATAGTAAGGACTTTAGGGAAAATAATTTTACTTCACCCTTTCAATACGGAGTATTTAATTCTGCTTTAACCCCAAAAACATATTGGACACAATGACAAAACTTATCGGTATAATAGTTTTGGTAGCGACAGCTATTACCTCTTGCAGGTATGGCAAAAATAGTTCGATGCAAAGGACATTTTATCAGGACTCTACTCTTGAATCAATAAATATTAGTTCAAACGAAATGGGAATTGCAAAACAGATTAATTTTAATCCTTCAGGAGATACAAATTTTATCCTTATTCAATCCGCAAATATTTGCATGAAGATAAAATTCTCTGACAATAAGCGCAAATACATACAGGTAAGTGACTGTTTGAAAGGAGATAATTCGAGATCACATTATGTTAGAGAGAATCGGGGTGTTTTTTGGGTACTTAATCCTGGTGGTTCTGATACTTTAAGCGCTCTCGGATATAAATATTTGCTGGGAAATGAAGGTGCTGAAATAGCAGTCAACAATGATGGAAGCGTGAAGAGATTTTCAGATTGGAAACAATACAGTAACAACGGTAATATCTACGATTTAGGGGAGGTTAATATCGGCAGGATAAAGATCTATTCTGTAAAGGAAGGTGAGATAATTGATTCATTCGTGTATATCAAAAAATAGAAGGGATATTTACACCCGTTCTCCCCCGCAGGCCGTAGTCTTACTGCAGTGTGCCGGAACCGATTTTAAGACAATAGATTACGACCAAGTAAGAATCTTCTCTTTGCTTTTGAATTTATATCCTCCCCAACATGCAGGTAAAAATACCTAACAGAGACATTGGATTTTAGGATAAAAGAGCAAAGTTCTCCGTGATTTTTCGGAAATTGAAGTGGTGAAAGAGGCATCCAGAGAGTGGCGGAAACACGGAAATTTTATTGGATTAGCTTTAAGGGAGAATACTGGATGGGCCGTAGTCTGACGAACTATAATTGTGGTAGTTTGGAGTTAGTAAGACAACGGCCAGCGGATGTGTGAGTTTTGAGGAGGGTGGGAAGACTCAGGAGAGCGGGGTCAAAGGATGAAAATAATGCTGGCAAAGAATTCAAGTATGAAATTGATATTAACAGACCAGAAAAAGAAAAACAAAATGAATAAACTGAAATATTTTTTAGTATTGTTAATAATAGATTTTGTTTTGGTTTTACTGTATTTGTATTTTAAGCCATTATGTGAACCATGCTTAGATAAACAGAATTGTCCACCTTGTATATCTAAGGAACAGTATTTTGTTATTTACTCTGGGATTTTAATAAATTTATTTTTTATATTTTATTTTTTCTATAAAGCAAGAAAGAGTAAATAGCAAGTTACGTCCGCCCGGGGTCTTCCAATAAGTAATAGATTTCTTCAATCACTCTTAACCGGGTGGTTTTTTTTATGCCTAAAACTTAATGAAATGATTTTAGAAACAACAAACCCGAACTGTTTTACCTATAAGACAGATGAACTGCTGATTGAACTGTTAGGAAGTATCAGGATAGAGGGGTTAGACAGAATGAGAGTAACGATAAAAGTATTAGTAGTAAACAGGAAACATGCTGGCTATCTAAGCAATCCAGAGTTGGCAGGATTATCCGTCAGGCACAATCTTGACCTGTATAATGATACACAGATGGAGAAGTTTGTGAGAAGGGTGGCTGAGAAGCTGGAAACTGGTAGCATAGCATTAACAAAAGCCATTGCAGATATTACCAGCCAGTTGGAGCAGTACAGGCTAAAGCAATTAGATAAGCAGGAAACAAGAAAAGAGAAGGCATTAAGCAAGGAGGAAAGAGAAGAAGCCCCCGCTATCCTGAGTCTTCCTTTCCTCTTCAAAACTCAGACACCCGCTGGCCGTAGTCTTACTGCAGTGTGCCACAATCGATTTTAAGGCAATAGATTACGGCAAAGTAAGAATCTTCTCTTTGCTTTTGAATTTGTATCCATCCCAATAATTAGGTAAAAATAGTTAGCTGAGACATTGGATTTTAGGATAAAAGAATAAAGTTTTCAGTGATTTTTCGGAAATTGAAGTGGTGTAAGAACCAGCCAGAGAGTGGCGGAAACACGGAAGTTTTATTTGATTAGCTTCAAAGGAGAATACTGGATGGGCCGTAGTCTGGTGGACTATAATTGTGGTAGTTTGGACATAGTAAGACAACGGCCAGCGGGTGTCTGAGATTTGAAGAGGGTCGGGAAGAATCAGGAGATCGGAGTTCATAAAATAAAAGTAAAAAGTATATGAAGATTTTAGTTGTTATAGTGTCTGGTATACTTTTGCCCGGATGCAAAAACAAGACGATTTCGATTACGCATGAATATATTGTCAATGAAAATTGGACAGAGTCAGTAAGCGCAATTGAGATATCTAAAATGAGGTTGAAAAAGGACAGTGCGATTAACTTAGGCAATTTAAACCAAGTAGATGTGGTTAAAAGTCTAGAAATAGATTCTTCATTTATTTATTCTGCGAACGTAAATATTAATCTTGATGAGGGGGTCATAAGAAGAAAAGTTTATTTTGGTAAGGATAATGGCTTTTTTTGGTGGACACATGGTGGAAATATGAAAACTGCCATTTTGGGGAATTTAGAAAAAAATCAGTGGTATAAATTTTCTCACCTCTTAACACATCCTTACGATGTTTACATATTTGTTGATGGCTCATATGTTGTGCATCGACAGGATGTTATCAGAAGTAATTACTAGTTAGTAATAGGCATCTAGGTCTCGGTCTCCCACTCTTGCCGACTAAAACATGCGCCAGCTAAAACCTGCTTTATGAAGTATTATTTTTTTGAACTAGAGATTGCTCTTAGAAAAGAAGACGATTTAAATATTTATGCCTACGAAAATGTATCTCATATTCCCACCAGAAAATTAATTGAGATTTTTAACATTAATCTTGACAAAGACCCTGACTTAGTAGAAGGATATGTTTTGACAAAATCAATTTTTAAAAAGCATAAAAAGTATATTGAACAAAATATTGGTCAACTAAACTTAGATGTTTTTGAATATTGTTTACGGCAATATGTTAGCGATGATTTTAAATCAGTACGAAAACTCTACAAAGAAGATTTAATGGAATAGACACAAAAGAGGCGGTGATACTGTTTTTGTGTTGTGAGAGCCCTTGTGCTTAGTAAAATACTGAATAAATAATATTTAGCAATAGACATTTTTTAATAAAACCGGTGTCAAAATTTTATAACTCTCCGCTATCCTGAGTGTTGCTATATCTCTTCAAAAATTAGAAGGACGAAACCCTCTCTCCAGAGTCTTCCTCAATATTTCCAATTATCAGAAGGACGCTGACCGTAGTCTTCCTCCCGTAAACCAGAGTCGATTTTGAGATAGAATGCTTAAGCCTGGTATTGCCTGGGCAATAAAACACCTATGCATTGTTTTTCAGGCCCTGAAAGGGCCGCCTGTTTGTAGCCAGTGGTTTCCACCAGGTTCCGAGACCCTGAAAGGGTCGCCCAACTCTTGGGAGACCCCTTCAGGGTCTTATGCACAATCTCGAACCTTTTCTACAAACGGGTGAGCCCGAAGGGGTCAGAACGGGGAGTTTTTTGTAAGTTAGAAGAGGATATTTATCATTAGACTCAAAGAGAATGATGGATTTTCTTAAAGGGAAAAGTTCGGATGGGCTATTGTCAGGTGAACTATAATTGTTGAAGTCTTGAGTTAGTAAGACAACGGCTAGCAGGGGAAGAATATTATACCATAATCAGTAGTATATGGTTTATCAATTTTTTATTGTCATTGTATTTTTCGTAAGCGGCTGTAATTCATTTAGCCCCCAAAAAACAAAAGCACGTTATTTTTATGACGTGGACATTTATTCGCTAAGTGGAATTAATGAGGTCGATCCGAGAGATTATCCTAACGTTGAAATAGTGGAGTCGGGCACTTATAGAATGCTAATTTATCATATAGATAGTAATAATTATATTGAAAGAAATTATATAAGAGATAGCAATAAATGGGTGTTACATTTCTATGAAAGAGATGATACAACTGATATTTATACAACAAGAATAATTACATCAAATGAAGTTGTTGAGTTTAGTTATTCAGATACGAACAATTATCAAATTTATGATTTTGGCATATTAAGAGCTGATTCTATGATTTACTATCTACCTGTGCTTGACTTCAAGAGAAAATTAAATCTTGATGATTTAACTTTAATTAAAAATAATGCGCAATATAAAGTTAAGTTTTGGTTTGAGGCAAATGGGGAGTCGGTGCAATTTTATAAACTCTTTTATGATCCCCAAAATTTTCATAACGATCCAATTAAAGTATGCTATTCAAGTGATAGGCGATCTTTTTTTTGGTGGTATGAAACTCAAGATTTCTTTACTCAGATTCCCTGCAACAAATAATTACACTTTTTGAAAAGTTGTGACCCCGATTTCTCCGCCAATTTTAGGAGAATAGGGGAGCCCCGTTCTCCAGAGTCTTCCTCAACCTTTCCAAACATCAGAAGGACGCTGACCGAAGTCTTATTGCCGTAAACCAGAACCGATTTTGAGATAAAAGGCTTAAGCCTGGTAATGCCTGGGCAATAAAACACTTATGCATTGTTTTTCAGGCCCTGAAAGGGCCATCCGTTTGTAGCCAGAAGTTTCCGCAAAGTTCCAAGACCCTGAGGGGGTTTCCCCAGCTCCAGGGCGACCCCTTCAGGGTCTTATGCACAATTTCGATGCTTTTCTACAAACGGGTGACCCCTTCGGGGTCAGAACGGGGAGTTTTTTGTAAGTTAGAAGTGGATTTTTACCAGTAGACTCGTAGAGAATGATGGATTTGCTTAAAGGGAAACGTTCGGGTGGGCCGTAGTTTGGTGAACTAAATTTGTGGTAGTTTAGAGTTAGTAAGACAACGGCCAACGGGGAAACAAACCCATTTGATATTGACTACTGGCCAATACTATTTCAAATAAACGATTAACCAAAAAGTTTGATAAGGAAGCGCCAAATGGTGGGGAATTGATAAATTATTGGAGATGCAGATCTGATATTATACCGATTAAACACCTTTTATGAAAAAGTATTTTATTTGGTTATTAGTGCTGATGTCAGGATCTTTTGTTGGCTTTTCTTTTAATAGCAATGGAGGTTTTAGCAATTCTATATCTATAGAACAAAAACAAGATACAATTCCATTTCCAACTGATAGTAATTATTATCAAAGATTAGTTGAGTATATTTCTAAGGAACTAAACCTTCGTAAATTCAGTTTCGACACTGACTCTCTTCAATTACGGTTGTGGTTATTTCCTTCATTTTATCCTCCAAGCACTATTGATATTAATTTATCTATTGAACCTCCTGTTGCAATCTGGTATTCATTAATCGGGACAGATAACTCTACTATCGTACGCGTGAATCCAAAATCTGGGTGGACTATATTTTCTGATAGTATCAGAAATCTCAAGATTTTGGAAGATGTTTCTAGTGATATTGATTTTTTAGGAAATGATGGTGAAACAATTGTTGTTGAACTTGTCAAAGATCGCAAGTATTATTTTATATCAACAAATTCGGAAATTTTTGAGCATGAAGATCTCTGGGAAAGTAAATTAGTTCAGATACTGATCAGCGAGTTTGATATGATTCGGGAGGACTAATTGAGAATCCCGCCCCGCTCTTTTGAGTCTTCATCCCGGATGTGTCGTAGTCTGGTGATCTATAATTTTGGTAGTTTGGAGTTTGTAATACAGCGGTTGGCGGGTGTTTATTGTTTTTGAATGAAGCTATCTAAGTTTTGCCTTATATACTTTACTCTTGCTTGAGATGATTTGATTGAGTCAAAGTTTCGTATAAAAAGAGAGTCGAGCCTGGAAAAGTTTTGACTTTTTTTTTCAGGCATATCATTAAATAAATTATGACCATCTTCAATCACTTTCGCCAAAATAGGAAAGCCAATCCTGTTGTAACCGCTAATGGCATCGGGTGATGCAAAATCAAATCTATCGTAAAAGGTAAATAGCCGACCTGCTTTAAAGTTTCTCTCTACCATTAAAGTTGAATAAACGTCTCTTTGCGGAATTGTGAATTTAGAGTGTAATTCCCGGCCGTACTCTTCCTTCGTATAAGCATTTATGTTTACATATATATTTGAAAAGACCAGGCTCTCAAGACTGGAATCGTCTGCTGAACGAAGATCATGTGTAGTTAATGTATCATGACTTAAGAGTTCGCTTAATTTTCTGGCAGACTCCCGGAGTTGGCCCATCTCTTTTTCTTTTGCGTTATTCTCATGGGCATTTGAGCAAGAAGCAATAAAAAGGAAAAATATAATAGACAATCTAGCCGTCAAATGTTTCATTTTATAGCAATTGCATTGCTTGCGGACAGGAAGTGGTTTTTTTTCATGAATTATAAAAGTACTTTCATTTTTCTATCCTTACAAAAGACCCGCTTTCCTCAGTCTTCCCGAAAATTTCCAAAAACGGGAAGGATGCCTGCCGTTGTCCTACTGGCATAAACCAGAACCGGTTTTGAGAAAAAGGCTTCGGCCAAGTAAGGCCTGGACAATAATACACTTATGCATTGTTTTCCAGGCTCCGCTCTCTTGAGTCTACCTCAGTAGTTAAAAAAATTATATATCAGAATACCTAAAACCGAATAGAAATTTCCAGGTGTCCACCCAACCCTTCAGTGATAATTCGCTGAAGGGTGGAAAAACGAATGTCTTTCAGGTCTTTCTCCAGTTTTGAAATATAAGATTTATTGGTTCCACAAAGCTGCGCTACCCGCTCTTGTGTCATACCCCTCTTCTGCCGGGCCTGCTGAATAAGAACACCAAGCTTAAAAGTCTCATAGCCCGCATCAAACTTTTCGCGCTTTTTTGAACCTTTCTCACCAACTTCTTTATCTATAAAGCTTTTAAGACTTGTTAGATTTTTTTTCTTCATAGTACTCTTTTTTTACTTGTTCGGCTTTCAAAATTTCACTCATAGGAGTTTTCCTGGTCTTCTTTTGAAAACCATGGCCAACAACAATTATATTGCCATCATCAAAAAAGCAGAAAATCCTGAATATATTACTGCCTGATTGTACCCGGATTTCGTACAGACCATTTGTGTTTTCAAGGTGTTTAAAATACACTTCAGGGATCCGATCCAATTCTTCCACCACCCTAAGTGTCCAAAGAATTCTGTTTTGAACCTTTGTTGTTTGTTTCGAGTAGAATTCTTTAAAGTGGTTTTTATAAAAGAAAATGGAACGCTCTTTTGCCACA
>JANRLV010000097.1:0-8952 GCA_033762195.1 Chitinophagaceae bacterium
GAGTCCAGTTATGAAATCGCGCGATTCCCTGATGGAACCATCCGCTATGCGTTGAGTGCAAATGGGGCAGGTTCTGATTGGACCTGGACCAATACGGGACTCGTTACCCCGCTAAACCAGTGGTCGCATATTTCCCTGATAAAAAATGGAACCTCGGTTACCTGTTATCTGAATGGGACCAGTAGTTATTCGGCCGGAAGCCAACCTGCGACACTAACCGCCAATACCCAGCCAGTTCGGTTTGGAGGCCGGGCAACCACTTCCCAGTATTTGAGTGGATACCTGGATGATATGCGTATCTGGAATTCAGCGCGCACCCTAACGGAGATCAAAATCTATATGTTTGATAAGGACCTGTCCGCTACCGCCAGTGGTCTTGTAGCCTATTATAAAATGAATGAAGGCAGTGGGACAAGCGCTGCGAATTTCAGTACCAACTTTAGCGGACTTGGAGGAACATTGACCAATAGCCCGGCCTGGGTAGCTTCGCCCATTCAGTTTTCGGCTAATGCCTTGAAATTTGATGGATCAAATGACAACGTGGTCATTCCCCAGGTGATCAGTAGTGATTTCACGATGGAATTTTGGGTAAGCACCAGTTCGACAGGTCCGGGTACTACCGGCACACAATGGTATGGTGGAAATGGGATCGTGGATGCAGAGGTAGGTGGGGGTACAACAGATTTTGGAACAGCCCTTACCGGATCAAAACTGGCTTTTGGCATTGGCAACCCGGATGTAACCATCCATTCCTTGACCGATATCAATACAGGTGGTTGGTTTCATGTGGCTGTGAGCTGGCAACAGAGTACAGGGGCCATGCGGCTTTATATCAATGGTACCCTTGAAGCCTCAGGTACAGGTGGCACAGGCTTACGCTCCGCACCTCCCCGTATCACGTTGGGTCAATTACAGACCAACATGCAATACTTCAATGGCACGATCGATGAACTCCGTATCTGGAATGTTGTACGCAGCCAGGCCGACATTCAGGCAAATAAAAACAGTGAGATCGACCCCACCACATCCAACCTGGTGGCTTACTATACCTTTAATCAGGGGTTGACGGCTGGAACGAATACAGGTATCCTTTCCCTGCTTGACCTGAAAAATAATAACAGCGGCACCCTGAACAATTTCGCTCTGACAGGTTCCGCTTCCAATTTTGTAGCCCAGAACTCCGGCTTCTTTCTGTTGCCCCTACAATGGGGGTCATTCACGGCCATCAAACAGAGTGAAAGGGTGCAGCTTAACTGGTCAACTCAACAAGAACGAAACACCAGTCATTTCATCATTGAATATAGTAAGGACGGACGTCAGTGGGAAAACATCGGACGGGTGAATGCGGTGGGAAATAATGCGGGTACTTCAAATTATTCCTACACACATACCCTCCCCATAAAAGGCATGAACTATTACCGGCTTAAACAGGTTGACCTGGATGGAAGTCATAGTTTATCGGAGACACGGAGTATTTATTTTACAAAAAATCGAACCGGGCTTGTTTTGCTGACAAATCCCATTCACGCCAATGAGGCACTGAAACTACAATCCGACAGGCCTCAACAGATCTCGCTCATCGACATGAGTGGAAAACTGATCTGGAAAAAACAGGTGACAGAAGGATGGAATACTGTGCTGATGACGGGAGTGAAAGCGGGAATGTACTTGGTGGGGAATGACGAGGGAGGGTTTAGCAAGGTGTTGGTTGTTGAATAGTAATTTATAGTACGGAGACAAGAAGTAGTCGCTGTACGGAGACTTGAAGTCGTCGCTGTACGGAGACTTGAAGTCTCCGTACAGCCAGGCCCTGCATCAATAATCCAAAGGCTGTATCAGGTCCCAGAAGTTACCATACAAATCTTTAAATACCGACACTGTACCATATGGCTCCTTTACCGCAGGTCTGATGAACTCGACGCCCCGGCGCTGGTATAGGTCATAATCGCGGAAGAAATCATCGGTATAAAGAAACAGGAATACCCTTCCGCCGCTTTGATTACCAATAAACTTTATCTGTTCCTCCGTTGCGGCCTTTGCCAATAGGATATGACAAGTCCCTTTCTCCCCTTTGGGTTTGATGACCACCCAACGTTTGGCAGGAGTGAGTGCCGTGTCTTCTATTAATTCAAATCCCAAAATACTTGTGTAGTAGGCTATGGCTTCATCATAATCGTTAACGAGCAGGCTGATCTGGTGGAGGTGTTGGGGCATGGAAATATTTGAAAGTGAAAAGATTTCGATCCTTGACTGAATACAAAGATCGGGGATGGCCTTCAAACCTTTTCCGGAGGACAATCAAGAAATAAAAGTTTTTGCCTTGCGGCTTTCTTTCTTTGCGGCTAAGCAAAATTCTAAGAACCTCAGCAACGCATCCTGAACCGAATCACCAAACCGGATGCCAGGGTCAATGCGCCAATAAACAGGACAGGAAATTGAAGGTTGATGAAATCAGCAAGCAGTCCCGTAAGGATGGCCCCTATGGCATAGCCAAGGTCACGCCACAGCCGAAAAACGCCTATGCTCCGGGCCCTGTCTTGTGGATGAGTGTTTTCAGCCACGGTAGCCAAAAAAGTTGGATACACCATGGCGGTCCCCCATCCCAACAAAAAAGATAACAGAATAAATTGGATCATGGAATTCGCAAGCGGGAGGAACAGTATAACGATTCCTTGAAGCGCCATCCCTGCAACCAAAAGATCTTTTTTACAAAAACGGTCAGCCATTGCTCCGGAAAATAACTGTCCAATTCCCCAAACAGCCGGATAAACAGCCGTAATGACCGCAATATTTGCCATGGAAAATCCTTTTGTAGCGAGTAAAATCGGGAAAAGGCCCCAAACCATGCCATCATTGAGGTTGTTTACCAAACCGGCCTGGGTAACGGACCCCAGGTTTCTATTTCTCCAACTCGTATCCCAAAAAATATGTTTTAGCCGGGGTAAAGGACTTGTCTCCGTTTCCCGGGCCATATGATGCCGGGTATCCTTGACCAGGAAAAAACTGGCTGACAACCCCAATATCACGAGTATAATTCCGGTAAAAAAAGGATAGGGACGAGTGCCATATTCAGCCGCGATCCATCCGGTAAGAAAGGCAACAAGCGCGACGGCAATGTACCCGGCAAATTCATTCAATCCCATGGCCAGACCGCGTTGCTTCTCCCCTACCAGATCGATCTTCATCACCACGGTACTGCTCCAGGCCAATCCCTGATTGATTCCCAGTAATACATTTGCGGCTACGACCCAGCCCCAAGAAGGAGCCCATATGAGGAGTATGGGTATAGGTAATGCCACTGTCCATCCGGCAATCAACAGTTTTTTCCGGCCAAACTCATCAGCCAGTTTTCCGGCGAAATAGTTGGTGACGGCTTTAACTATTCCAAAGACCACAATGAACGAGAGGATGGCCGTTTTTGCCGTTATGCCAAAATCCTCCTCCGCGATCCGAGGAAGAATGGAGCGCTCCAATCCGACCATGCCGCCAACAAAGCCATTGATGATAACCAGCCAGGTGAACTGCTTCCAGTTTTCCTTTAATCCCAATATTGACTCATTCGTCATGAGGAAGGATTGAAATGGCAAAGTTCCTTCCAACGTATAACAATCAATTATACATATGGCAAATAATCAGTACTGCGCGCGAATACGGCTGAGGCTGGTTTGGGTAATACCCAGATAGGAGGCAATATACTTAAGTGGCACCTGTTGGATAATATCGGGCCGTTCCTGTAAGAGTGTTTTGTACCGTTCTTCGGCGGTATGAAATTGAATGGACTCTATGCGGTTGATCAATTCAACATGACTGGCCTCAAATATCTTGCGAAACAACCTTTCTATTTCCGGAAAGTTGTCATACAGCTTAAACAGGCGGACTGCATCAATGGCAACGATCTCCGCATCTTCTAATACCTGGATGGCTTTTTTGCTTGGCCATCCGGTAAACAGGCTTTCTACCCGTACAAGAATACTGTTCTCAAATGAAAAACTCTCTGTGACATCTATTTCATCTTTATAATAATAGATTCGGGCGATGCCGCTGTTTAAAAAATAGATGGTTTTACAGGTGTGACCGATAGGCTGCAGATCCTTTCCTTTCTCCAGGTTCAGACTGGAACAAATCGGAATAATGGCTTCTACAGCAGGCCCAGTTAATGGGTTGAAATGCCCGAAATATTGAAGAAGTTGGCGCAACATGAACGAAAGGTGAAAAATGAAGATAGTAAAAACGAAAGAAGTCTGTAATCCCTATATTTAGGTACGTAAATAGCCCCCGAATGAGTCTGAATCCCGCTGAAGCCAATCCCCACACCTGGATCGAAAACTATGGCGACCTGCTGTATCAATATGCCCTACCCCGTGTAAATGATCCTGCCCTGGCTGAAGACCTTGTACAGGAAACCTTTCTTTCTGCGCTCAAAGGACTACAATCTTTTAAAGGCGAGGCCTCAGAAAAGAACTGGTTATTCGCTATTCTGAAAAATAAAATCATTGACCATTTCCGAAAAAAGTCACGAGAGGCTTCTGTTGTTACCATGCCCGATCTCAGTTCGGTAAATGAGGAATGGTTCGATGAAAAGGGAGGATGGATCCCACAAAAAACACCCCGGGATTGGCCCCTTCTTGAGCAAAAAGAGATCCGCCGGATCATCAATTGGTGCAAGGACCACCTGAAGAACCTCCAACAGCATGTTTTTGTACTTAAATACCTGGAAGATCTTGATTCCGATGAAATTTGTAAGGTTTTAAACATTAGTTCGTCTAACTATTGGGTGTTGATTCACCGGGCCAGGCTTCAGATGCGCGAATGCGTGGAAAAGCAGGGGTTCAAAAATGGAAGGGTATGAAATCGTCCCTGGTAAAAAATATGATCATTCATTGCCATGAAGCTACCTATTTCATGGCCAAAAAGGAAGAAGGAAAATTGTCCCTGAGGGACAGGTTGAAACTTTCCCTGCATACCTCAATATGCGCGGCCTGCAAGAAATTTGAGAAACAAACCACCCGGATCAAAGAAGAAAGCCAGGCTATTTCCGCCTCAGAAACGCTCCCCACCCAGACCAGGGAAAGAATGAAAAAGTCTTTACAGGACCTTCCTCCCACTAGCTAAACAGCGAAAAAAATCAAAAAGGACCAGATTTTTTTACCCGGCCTGTAAGGTTTAGAAAACCGCTGCGTCATTATACGCGTAAATGATCTTCTATCAGTACCTGATTACCGGAAAACCTTTAATTTTCAGATAACCGGGGAAAAGTATAAGGAAAATAAAATTCGATGACGATCCATCATTCAGTCCAGTCTATTTTAAGGTTATTGGAGGTTTCCATCGCTGAGCTCACAGAGGAGCAATTTGTTCAAAAGATCGATACCCTGTCGGGGGCGACCATTGGGCAGCATGTCCGGCATATCTTAGAAATGATGGTCTGTCTCGAAGAAGGGTATGCCAATGACACCGTCAATTATGAACACCGGAAAAGGGATATCCAGATTGAGACCCAACGGGAAACAGCGATTCAAACGCTTCACCGGATCCTGCAAAACCTCCATCCACAAAACAAGGACCTGACCCTCGAAGCGGGGTTTGATGAATTATCAGACACGCCACTCCTTTTTCAAACCAATTACTACCGCGAACTGGCCTATAACCTCGAACATGCCATTCATCACATGGCCCTGATCAAGATTGGTATACGCGAAGTCTCTACAATTGACCTTCCCAAGTGTTATGGGGTCGCTTCGTCGACGATTCGGTATAGGGAGGGTTCGTAAGGAATATTATAAAAAAGTGAGGAGCCTTGGTTGAGAAAAATTACTCAATTGCTAGTTAGTTTTTTTAAAGCTTCTATTAAAGAATAGGTAGCTGGTGTTGAAGCACGCTCTACGTGAGAATCTACCCATTCAAAAATATGAGGGTTGTCGAGCAATTTTTTAAACTCTGCCATTAAATATTCTTTAATATCCCCTTCGAGACTATTTAATTCTTCCCATATAGTACTTCTGTTTTCCAATAAAAAAATTATATCCTCAAAATCGTGACTGGTTCTCCCATCGCCTTGACCTCGACCGTTAAAGGCTTCAAACTTGGTAGCTATAAAATAAGGAGCAGAGAGTATCTTAACTACATTTTCTCCATCAATAGAATAGTCAATGGCTTTTTGAAAGCCTTCGGGATACCATTTGTTATTGAAACCAATGGAGGGATCAACAGTTGGCATGATATCTACGATGATACCGTCTATTTTGTATCGGCAAACAACCGAAGATTCAATATCATGGGCAAAGCCAAGTGACCTCAATTTTTCCTCTAGTTCCACCCTGCCCTGATAATTGATTATTTCAACTATCACGTCCACGTCATCTGTTACTCTTGTTTCAAAAAAACTGCGATCAGGATACAGCGATATAGTTGCGCCACCAACAAATACGACTTTATCTTTTAGTTTTCCGAAGGCATTGTTGACAGCCTTTATTCTGGTTATATTGATACTATGATTCATTCAATAATATTTTTTTTAACTCAAGTATCGCTAACTTAACCTCTCTCGTTTTCCCAACACGCAAGACATCAACAAGCGCAAGCAATTTATATAGCGTTGAATCCTGCTTAGCTGCTTCAACCTGCTTTCCATAAAAGGGTAAAAGTTCCATTCCGATAACGCTACCCTTATGATCTGGCCATACATAAAATGTCTCGCTGCCAATTTTTTCTTGCATGAATGGATGAGAATGTGCTGTGGGTAGCCCGCGCACTATTGATCCCAACCTTTGAGGAAATACATATTTAACCCCATGTTCGATAAACTCCATCAGGTTCTGTCGGAATACTACTCGATTCTTATAGTCCACCAGCTTTGCGATTTCACTTCGGTTAACTGATTCGGAAACCTCTGACAGGCTAAGAAATAGAGTATTGGAAAGCCTGCTAAGGTTTAGAGGCTCCTTTTCAGTAATAGCCAATTTCAGAAGTACTACGATATCTTGGGGTCGCATTCCGTTATGCTTTCTCATGTTGTAAAAATAATTAAAATTTCGCATTTCGCGAAATGCGAAACAAGAAAATAGAAATATTATATTTCTAATATATTGAATATCAATATATTCGTAAGGAGCCTACAAAAATGATTTATTCTGGCTCTTTTGAGGGGCAGGGAAAGGGAAATGGGTTATAGCTGGTAACAAAATAAGAGAACTTGAACCTCGCCAACTTTATGACACGAATTCTTTCGAATGGGCACGAATAATACTAATACCCTTTCCGCAACATGTCCGCATATTCATTGGGCAGGGGGCTATCCTCCACCGCTTTAGCTGCCTTCTCGATATCATAGTCAAAGCGGATAAATTCCACGCCGATGCTGTCCTTGTTCGTTATACTACTATTATCCTCTATGGTCAGCATGACATACCCACCCTGCGGATTACCGTCCTTGGGTTTGCCTACCGAGCCAATATTAATGGCATGGCGAAAATGGTCTTGTCCATCAACCCCTGAATTCAAGGTGCGGTGATAGGGTTTGTGGGTATGACCAAAACACATGATATCCGCGTCTGCCTGCTCCATGATACGGAGGAGACTTTTCTCGTCCCGGTCTTCAAACAAATATTCATTGATCTTTCTGGGGCTGCCATGAACGAGCAGGAGGTTTAATTTGTCATTGTTTAACTGGTACTCCACTTTGATATGAGCAGGTAAGGTGCGCAGATAATTACGCTCATCGGGCTTTACCAGGTGATTGGTATAGGAAATGGAAATTTTTCCCATGTCCTTCTCCGGTTCTGTTTTATACGCACACCCACATTCGTCACTCATTAACCCAATGCCCTGATCGTAATTTCCGGCAATGGTTGGTATGCCTCTTTTCCGGATCTCATTAATGACTTCATTCGGCCAGATATTATACCCAACCAGATCACCCAGACAATACACAGCATCCGGGTTACGGGTTTCCAGGTCGGCAAAAAAGGCTTCCAGCGCGGGAAGATTGGCATGTATATCCGAGAAAAGCGCAATTTTCATTGTTCTAAATTTTAAGCGTTTGTGGGTTTTGTATAATACTTCCGGCGAAGCCAGAAGGCGACATTGACCAGGGCGATCAGGGCAGGTACTTCCACCAAGGGGCCTATTACTCCGGCAAAAGCCTGTCCGCTATTGATGCCAAATACCCCAATGGCCACCGCGATGGCCAATTCAAAATTGTTTCCTGCCGCTGTGAAAGCGATGGAGGCATTGGTGGAATAATCGGCCCCCATTCTCTTACCAATAAAGAAGCTGACCAGGAACATGATGGCAAAATAGATCACCAATGGAATCGCAATACGTACCACATCCATCGGAATCTCGACGATCAACTCCCCTTTCAGGCTAAACATGACGACGATGGTAAACAAGAGGGCGATCAGGGTAATGGGTGAAACAAAGGGTATGAACTTGTTTTGGTACCATTCCTCCCCTTTTACCCGTAACAAAATATACCTTGTCAGAAAACCGGCGACAAAAGGAACCCCCAGATAGATGGCCACACTCTCCGCAATTTGTCCAATGGTAATGTCCACCACCGAGCCAGAATAGCCAAAGATGGGAGGAAGCACGGTAATGAACACATAAGCGTACACACTAAACAACAAGACCTGAAATATACTATTTAGGGCTACCAGTCCTGCCGCATATTCGCGACTGCCCTCTGCCAGTTCATTCCATACTATCACCATGGCGATGCAACGTGCCAGGCCGATCAGGATCAATCCCACCATGTATTCGGGATAGCCATTTAAAAACACGATGGCCAAAACAAACATGAGGATCGGACCCACCACCCAATTCAAGAATAGTGATGCACCCAGTATCTTTGTATTCTTAAACACACCTCTTAATTTTTCATACTTCACTTTGGTGAAAGGGGGATACATCATCAGGATCAACCCAATGGCCAGAGGGATATTGGTTGTCCCC
>JANRLV010000098.1:0-10398 GCA_033762195.1 Chitinophagaceae bacterium
ATGACCACCTGCTTGCGAATCTCTCTTTCAAAAACATCTTCACTATCCGGCACAAAACCTCCGGTATCCACGACGTTGAAGTTCTTGCCATTCCAATCAGCCACCCCATACTGACGGTCACGGGTAACCCCACTGACATCATCCACGATGGCCTTTCTTTGCTCCAACAAACGGTTGAAGAAAGTGCTTTTCCCTACGTTGGGGCGCCCGACAATGGCGACTGTGTATCCCATGCTTTATCGATTATATGAATTTAAAATGTGAATGCTATTAGCTTTTAGCAATTTGGTAGCTATTAGCTAATACCCGTATTCCCTCAAAAAAGTTTCGTTCTCTCTCCACTTTGGCCTGACCTTGACAAACAATTCCAGGAACACCTTTCGTCCTAAAAATTCTTCCATTGATTTTCGCGCTTCTGTCCCTAATTTTTTGATCATGGATCCTCCTTTTCCGATCAGGATGATCTTTTGTGTTTCCCGCTGCACTATGATTTCGGCGGTGATCTTGATCAGGCTCTCCTTCTCCTTGAACTCCGTGACCACTACTGTTGAATGATAAGGGATCTCTTCTTCATACAGCTCATATATCTTTTCCCTCACCAATTCTCCGGCAAAAAAGCGCGTATTCAGATCCGAGATATCATCTTCCGGAAAGAAGGGAGCGCCTTCGGGTATCGCATCCACAATTGCTGCCATCAATTCTTTTACCCCGATCCCCTTTAACGCGGATACAGAAAAACAACGTTGGACATATTTCTTAGCAGCAAAAAAATCGGTCAATCCCTTTACCTTATCTGATTTTACAGCATCAACTTTATTAATGATCAGGAAGGCTGGAACTTTTAAGTGGAGTGCCTGAAAAATACTGTCTGCCTCATCCGGGTTTTCCCGGGCATCCAACATCAGCAGGGCGAGATCAGCATCCTCTAAGGAACTTTTTACCGCCAACATCATTTTTTCATGGAGACGGTATTTTGGCTCTATTATACCAGGGGTATCCGAAAAGATCACCTGGTATCCTTCTCCACTTACTATGCCTTTGATCCGATGACGGGTTGTTTGCACCTTATGTGATACAATGGCGAGTTTTTCCCCCACTAAAGCGTTGAGAAGTGTGCTCTTGCCCGCATTGGGCTTACCGAAGATATTGACAAAACCGGCTTTCATTTTTTTTGACAAACCGGTAACAATGGGCTCTGCCAAAAAAAGGAGGTAGTCAGATTCATTGCGCCGGCAAGAATAAAAACGGGGACTTAAAGGTCCCCTTTTGTTGCGAAGGGGAGGATCGAACTCCCGACCTTCGGGTTATGAGCCCGACGAGCTACCGCTGCTCTACTTCGCGATGTGGGCGCAAAGATAGGAAGATGAGGGAAAACAGCCAAATGAAATAAGAAATAAGGAAGAAAAAATAAGGAATGGAAAGGGTCGGAAACAATTCGTTTCCAACCCTTTCCATTCCTTATTTATTATTTGACGTTCCTTACTTTTTCTTCCTTATCCTATTTTCTCAGGATTTTCTCGAGATCGAACTTGCTCCGCTGGTCTTAATATTCCGAACGGTACCTTCTCCCTTGTATTTTATATCGGAGGCGCCACTAACCCGTGCAGAGATTTCTTTGTTCACCGTGATCTGAATGCTGCTGGCTCCACTGGCTTCTATATCGCAGTAATCGGTTTGAAAATCGATGCTTTTGAATTCACTCGCTCCACTGCAATTGATCTTAAGGTCAGTAGCCTTCCCTTTGATTTGAATATCGGAAGCGCCACTTAATTCTACATTGAGCTTATTGACCTGGATATCGGCATTTTTCATATCGGTAGCACCAGAAAAATCAAGGGTAAATTCATCTGCTTTGAGCGTGGTCAGTACATGTACATTACAGGCTCCGCTGGCTCCCAATTTTTTGATCGATTTGAAAGAGATATACACTTTCAGGTCCATTTTACCCGAATTCCATCCCTTCCATTTTTTAGGATGGTCATAATCCACATAGAGGATACCATCTTTGACCTGAACAACGATATTATTTTTATACTCTTGTTTAGAGGCACTTACAGCCACCGCATCTTCATTGGCCTGGGTCAGATATACGTCAAAGGCACTGGATACCTTGATACTATGAAAACCAGCTACCTGCCGTACTTCGGCATTGGGGTCGTTTACCACAGCGGTTTTTTGGGCGCCAGCCCCCAAGACAAAGAGGGAAAGGCAAGCAATGAGTAGACTCTTTTTCATGGTCGTTTGGTTTGTTATTTTTAAGTAGTACGAAGGGACAGGAAAAAAGTTACAAACCACCCAAACTTTCGTAGTTTTGCTTGTTTTTCAGCGATTCCCGGGGTGTTCCCAGCCTGATGGCTGGGATCTGAGATCAAACCCGTAGAACCTGATCAGGGTAATGCCTGCGCAGGAAAGGAGACAAACCCTTGTATTCTCCCCTGTTTACAGCATTCCCTCTCATTTTTAAACCTAAAATTTTAAAAAAATGAAGAGGATTGCCATTTTGACCATCCACATTCTGGCCGGAATGTCCCTGTTTGGACAGGAAAAACCGGCGACATCGGACAGTATCCGTATCCTCGAACCCGTGGAAGTAAGATCCACCCGGGCAGGAGAAAATGCTCCTTTTACAAAAACCAACCTTTCCAAAGAGACGATCAGCCGGACCAATTTGGGCGCCGATCTTCCTTTTATGCTCAACCAGGTCCCGGGCACGGTGGTAAATTCAGATGCCGGAAATGGAGTAGGGTATACCGGTATCCGGATCCGGGGTACCGATGCCAGCCGGATCAATGTAACCCTCAACGGGATCCCTTTTAACGACGCAGAAAGTCAGGGTACCTTCTTTGTCAACCTCCCTGATTTTGTTTCCTCTGTGAGCAGCATCCAGGTGCAGCGGGGCGTAGGCACTTCCTCAAATGGCCCGGGCTCCTTTGGCGCAACCATTAATATCAGCTCCCATGAAACCACCCTGGCCCCCTACCTCGAACTCAACAATAGTGTGGGCTCCTTTAATACATGGAAAAATACACTCAAGGTGGGCACAGGTCTGGTGGGAGGTCATTTTACAACGGATTTCCGTCTTTCCCGGATCACCAGTGACGGATTTATAGACCGCGCCGAAAGCCGACTCGAATCCTATTATTTCTCTACGGCCTGGATCAATAAACGGTCAAGTATCCGGTTCACCCACTTTGCCGGAAAGGAAAAAACCTATCAGGCATGGTATGGTATCCCTACTTCCGACCTCATCAATAACCGAACAGCCAATTATGCCGGCACTGAAAGACCAGGCGCACCGTATGACAATGAAACCGACAACTACAACCAGGACCATTTTCAACTCTTCTTTCAACATGACCTGAACAATGCCTGGAAATTCAATACGGCCCTTTTCTATGTAAAAGGCAAAGGGTATTATGAACAATATAAAGCCGGTGAGAATTATGCCGATTATGGACTCGTTCCTCCTGTATATGGCAACGATACGATTTACACCACCGATCTTGTGCGACAGCTTTGGTTGGACAACGATTTTTATGGACAAACCTTTTCCTTGTTTCATCGAAAAGGGGTCTCGCAACTAACCATTGGTGGCGGATGGAGCCGATATGAAGGAAAACATATTGGCACCGTTATATGGGCCGAAAATGGTTTAGGAAAAGATACCCGGTGGTATGAACACCCGGCCCTTAAAACCGATCTCAACCTGTATGTAAAGGAGCAGGTCAATTTCACCAAAGACTGGTTTGGCTTTCTTGATCTCCAATATCGGGGACTTCGCTATAATATCAACGGGTTTCGTAACAACCCTGGGGTGAACATAGATAACTACTACCATTTCTTTAATCCAAAAGTGGGATTGAGTTATTCCAATAAAGCAGGTTGGTCTTCCTATTTATCCTATAGCCTGGGGCAAAAAGAACCCAACCGCGATGACTTTGAAGCGGGAGCAACCCAACAACCAAAGCCGGAGAAACTAAACGATATTGAATTCAATATTGGAAAAAAGGCAGCAGCCTTTCAATGGGATGCCACCTTGTATTACATGCACTATAAAGACCAATTGGTGCTTACCGGTAAAATAAATGATGTGGGGGCATATACCCGAACCAATATTCCCGAAAGCTATCGGATGGGTATCGAGTTGAATGGATCCGTAAAAATCAACCCCCTGTTACATTTTGCCGGTAACCTTGCCTTAAGCCGAAATAAGGTGATCGATTTTACCGAGTATGTGGATGATTATGACAATGGCGGGCAATTAACCTTTACCTACGAGAAACCCGATATTGCCTTCTCCCCTTCGGTTGTGGCCAGTGGGACCTTAGGTTTTATTCCTATGAAACGGTTGGAGATTGATTGGATCAGTAAATATGTTAGCCGGCAATACCTGGATAATACTCAAAACAAATCCAGGAGCCTGGATCCTTTTGCCGTACAAGACCTGCGTTTGATCTGGACACCTTTCAAAAGGCATTTTTCCGATACCCGGATCATTGCCCAGGTAAACAACCTGCTGGATTCAAAATATGAACCCAATGGATATACATTCAGTTATCAGTATGGAGGGGAATTGACGACGGAAAATTATTACTTCCCGATGGCAGGCAGGAACTTTGTCCTGGCAATAAACATATCCATAAAATAAAAGCCCTATAAATCAAGTTTCCCGCGGCGTATGAAAAGAAACGCCGCGGGAAACTTTAATCAGTTAAATCCTGTTATCCTTACATCAGGATTTTATCTTCTCCTGCCATTCCAGCATCCCCCCTACCAGATTCTTGGTATTGGTAAAGCCCATGGTTTCAAGCAGAAGACAGGCCGTCAGGCTTCGTTTACCACTACGGCAGTGGATGATGACCTCTTCATTCTTGAGTGATTCAATATCATCCACCTGAAAGGATTGTATCTGTCCCAGGGGAATCAATTTGGCGCCGATATTAAATTCAGCATACTCATTCGGTTCGCGAACATCGATGATGTTCAACTTTTCACCCGTATCCATGCGGGATTTCAACTCTTCAACCGTTATATTTTCCATTTCATTTAATTTATTGGTAATTGAACGCGGTTGGTATCGATCACCGGTTTCTCCACCATCAGCCAAACATCAACCATTTGACCTGGCCGGATCCGTTGCATCTTACCTTCCTCGTCAAACCGTTTGGGGTTTTGATCAAAAATAAAGGCATTCAGCGTATCTGTCACTCCTTGAGCTTGAGCAACAAATATGCTAATGCCCCTGCTTTCAAGATCTGCTTTGGCCTGGGCAAAGGTTAAACCCAACAAATGTGGAACCGGGTATTGCGTATCTCCCACTCCGTCTCCCAGAACCAGGTTGATCGTGGTTCCCATTTGGATCTTTGTCCCGGCCGCTATGGCCTGGCCATTGACCAATTGTTCCAGGACAGAGTTCTTCGCAAAGTCTGGCTTGGTAGTGGTATCACCCACCCGCAGACCCATATTCTTTAATTGCATTTCTGCACTACGATAGCTAAAACCGATCAGGTTGGGCATTTCGATCACCGGAGGAACGGCGCGGTTGATCGTGAGATAAACTGTCCGGTCGATTTTAACTACTGCATCTCCTTCAGGTACTTGTCGAATGACCGATAGCGGCGGAATCGTATCAATATAAATAGAGTCAACGATCTCCAAACCAAAGCCACCGGCAGCCAATAATTTCTTTGCTTCGTCCAGTGTTTTCCCGGTGACATCTGGAACATTTTTGGACCGATCATGTTTGGTGATAAAGTTGAGAGATATCACAAACAGGAACAAGACCACAACCACCATGATAAAGGCAGCGAGGATGTTGACCCAGAGTGGACGTTTTGTAATAAAGGAGAACACGTTTGGCATTTTTAGGTTATGGTTCAGGAAGCATTCAATGCTTCATCGGTTATGGCGGAATAAAAATCGGTCAGGTTCATACCGGCAGCCCGTACTTGTTGGGGTACGATACTCGCGTCACTTTGACCAGGGATGGTGTTTACTTCCAGCATATAGGGCCTTCCCTCCTGCTCCTGATAAATAAAGTCGATTCGGATAACCCCCCGGCAATTGAATACGGCATAAATGGTGCGGGCAGCTTCCCGGATCTTTTCGGCCACCGCATCGGCAATTTCCGCCGGAGTGGTTTCTGTTGATTTTCCCTGGTATTTGGCTTCGAAATCAAAAAATGCTTTGTCATGATCGGCCCTCACTTCGGTGATCGGAAGTACATGGATCATTCCCTTAGACCGGTACACGCCCACGGTGAACTCACGACCCTGGATCATTTCTTCTACCAACACCTGGTTATCCTCGGCGAACGCCTTTTCGATCGCTTCGTTCAACTCACCTGCCTTGAAAACCTTGCTCATCCCGATACTTGATCCTCCATTATTGGGTTTTACAAATACCGGGTATTGAAGGGTATCCTGAAAGGAAGCAGCATTTGTGTGGGAGTGCCGAAACAAATGCACGGAACGGGCTACCCCTATCCCGGCCATGGCGGCAACGGCTACGGTATATCGTTTGTTGAAGGTGATGGCAGAAGTAGCTGCATCACAGGAGGTATAAGGAATCCCCAGTGTGTCAAAATACCCTTGCAACTTGCCATCTTCTCCGGGGGTACCATGAATACAGATAAAGACCGCATCAAACTTCACTTTACCCGTGGATAGCGGAAGAGTAAAGTCGTTCTTATCGATGGCTATCGAATCCTGGTAGAACCAGCCCTCTTTCCGCACATCGATCAGATAAACCTCATACTTTGACCGGTTGAGATGGGCATCGATGGTTTTCGCGCTTTTATAGGATATCACAGCCTCGCCGGAATAACCTCCCGTCAGCAGGGCGATCTTTTTAGTCATGAAAGGTATAGGTGTTTGTGGGGCAAATATTCGAAAATTCCGGTGTATTTGGAAGAATTCAAACGGCTTATCCTTAAAACTTATTTGCTGCCGTTCCGCTTTTACCCAATTTTAACATTCAGAAAATAAGAAAGGTGAAGGCCATCTACTTCCTTCACCTTTTTACGGCGGGAAATATCACCCGCCAGAATGGAACAGTACTGGACTGTTTTATATTGATCCTAAGATAAGTCAAAAAGAAAGGGAAAACCAGTTTTCGCCCCTCTTTTTTTCCACAATCAGATGTGCATTTTATCTTTTTTGGCCAGCAGTTCATCCACAGTTTCGCGGTACATTTCGTCCGGAACACAGCAATCTACCGGGCAAACAGCGGCACACTGGGGCTCTTCATGAAAACCCTGGCACTCGGTGCATTTATTGGGAACGATATAATAGGTATCCGTGGCAACCGGCGCATTCTTTTGGTCAGCTTCGATAACAGTTCCATCCATGAGGGTAAAAGAGCCTTTTACTGTGGTCCCGTCAGCAATGGCCCATTCCACACCACCTTCATAAATGGCGTTATTGGGGCATTCTGGTTCGCAGGCACCGCAGTTGATACATTCTTCGGTGATCTTGATTGCCATATCTTTTGATTTTAATTTACGGAATAGCGAATTTTGAAAGTCCTACAAATATAAAGCACCGTTATAAAAATAAAAATGAATTTAGAACATCGTATAAATCTGATGGTCCGATTGGGGGAATATATGGCTGGAAATGACCCCGCCTGGGTCGAAGCCCGTACCCGGGCCTCGGTAGAAAATGGGTGGTTCACCCCTGAATTCATTGACAAGGCCGTTCGGTCTATCGTTGACGGTTACCTTCAAAAGGAAACGCTGGAAGCATGGGTCAGCGATTATCCCTACCTCCAGGAGCACCATCCGCCCCGTAAAGTGGGGATCGTCATGGCCGGAAATATACCGCTGGTAGGATTCCATGATCTACTTTGCGTCTATCTGTCGGGCCATATCGCCCTCATAAAGCCCTCTTCACGGGACAAAGTACTGCTGGAACACCTGGTTGAGACCCTGATCTCCTGGGTTCCGGAAATGGCTGACCGCATCCAGTTCCAGGAGATGCTCAAACATTGCGATGCCTATATCGCCACAGGAAGCAATAACTCCTCCCGCTATTTTGCCTATTATTTTGGTAAATACCCCAATATCATCCGGAAGAACCGGACCTCGGTCGCTTTGCTTGATGGCACCGAAACCCGGGAGGAACTGGATGCCCTTTCGGACGATGTACACCTGTATTTTGGCCTTGGATGCCGGAACATCACCAAAATCCTGGTCCCGGAAGGATATGATTTCATTCCCCTGCTGGAAGCATTCAAAAAATATGGATACCAGGGAGAACACCACAAATACAAAAACAATTACGATTACAATCTGGCCCTGCATATCCTGAACGGGAATAAATACATGTCAAGCGGCAGCCTTCTCCTGGCGGAGAACCCATCCATATTCTCCCCTATCAGCCAGCTTAACTACGAATACTACACGGATAAGGAAAAAATGACAGCCCAGATCCTGGCAAACCCCGACCTTCAATGTCTCGTTGGCCACGGGCATACACCCTTTGGGCAGGCGCAATGCCCGAGTATAAGGGATTTTGCCGATGGCGTAGATACAATGGCGTTTTTGGGAGGTATCTAAGGAGGGCAGGTTTTGGGAGGTTGGAGGTTGGATGTTTGAGGTCAGATGTTGGATGTTGGATGAAGGAAGTCCTAGGTCCGGAGTCCACAGCTTTTTCCTCGGTCAACTGTTCCCCGTCATCTGACATCCAACATCCAACATCCAACCTCCCAAAACCAGCACCCATCTACGAAGCTCTTAGTAAATGATTTGTTAAACTGAAAACCTGACAGATCTACTGTATCAATGTCTTTGTTATTTTGTAGGCACAAACTTTGAATAGAAAACCTAAAATCAGTATAGAACATGAAATGGAAACAGATACTTCTGATCGTAATTATCAGCAGTGGTACGGCCCTGGGCAGTGTGTGGGGCTATTCGAAATGGGTACAGAAGAATTCAGTAACCATCTCTGGTGCAGATGCAAAACTACCCGCCAATTATGCAGGGTTCTTTGGCGGAAAATCAGGTGATGCTGCAGCCCCCATCGATTTTACCCAGGCAGCCAATGCTTCGGTACAGGCCGTTGTGCATATCAAGACCAAGATCCCGGCCCAGAAAGTGAGTAATGATATTCCCCGCCGCCGGGGAGGTATGTTTGACGATTGGTTCGACCAGTTCTTTGATCTGGGCCCTCAGGTTATCCCGGAACAAAGAGCGTCGGGCAGTGGGGTATTGATCAGTGATGACGGGTATATTGTTACCAACAACCACGTGATCGATGATCAGAAAGGCGGTGTTGCCGAAGAGATCAATGTGACCCTGCACAATAAAAAATCGTATAAAGCTCGTTTGATTGGTCGCGACCCGAGCAGTGACCTAGCGGTACTCAAGATCGATGCCGCCGGCCTCCCTTACCTGATCTATGGCAATTCTGATGAGGTCAAACTGGGTCAATGGGTATTGGCTGTTGGTTATCCCCTCACCCTGGAAACAACGGTTACCGCTGGTATCGTAAGCGCCAAGGGCCGTGCCATTGGCATCAATAGCCGCCAGAGCAATAGTCCGGTAGAATCATTTATTCAGACAGACGCGGCTGTAAATCAGGGAAACAGCGGTGGCGCACTCGTGAATACTACCGGTCAACTGATAGGGATCAACTCGGCCATCCTCGCGCCAAGTGGAACCTATGCCGGTTACTCTTTTGCGATACCTGTTAAACTGGTCAAGAAAATCGTGAACGATATCATTGAATTTGGCGATGTCCAAAGAGGATATATCGGTATCAGCTACCCTTCCGGAGAATTATCAGAAGAGCAGCAAAAAGAACTTGGTTTTCGTGATGGGGATGGAGTATATGTATCAGCCGTTTCACCCGATGGCGCTGCTGTAAGTGCCGGAATCAAAAAAGGAGATGTCATCACGCGGATCAATAATCAACCTGTCACCAGCGGATCTGAAATGAGTGCCCAGGTAGCCAATTACCGTCCGGGTGATAAAGTAGCAGTAACCTATAAACGCGGTGGAAAAGAATTTACAGCCAACGTGGTACTGAAAGCAAAAGCCGGAAACTTTGATGTGGTGAATACCGCAAATATCAATGATAAAATTGGTGGACAACTCGGCACACTGGATGCCCGCAAGGCAGAAAAAATGGGCATCGATGGTGGCGTGGAAGTAACCAAGGTGTTTGAAGGCGGACCTTTAAACAAAGCCCGTGTGGAAGATGGATTTGTGATCACCAGCATCAATGACCGCCCGGTGAAAAGCCTGGACGAATTGGTGAAACTGCTGAACAGTTTCAATAGTGTGTTCCAGGTAAAAGGTGTTTATCCCGGTTATGATGGGGTGTATACCTTCCCGGTGAAGTTGAATGAAGACTGAGAAATAAGGAATAAGAAATAAAAAAAAGGAATGAGAAA
>JANRLV010000099.1:0-8275 GCA_033762195.1 Chitinophagaceae bacterium
TGAATCTTAATACTTTTCAATTCGAAACCGGATTCAGCCGGCTATTTTGCGCCAAACCGACATGAACATGAAATACCTTCCACTCGACCCGGCCTTATTTACACGAAATCGCGAGCGTTTTATTGCAAAAATGGAAAAGAACTCGATCGCCATTTTTGTGAGCAATGACGAAGTGCCCACAAACGGGGATGCGATTTACGGGTTCAAACAAAACAGCGATCTATTCTGGCTTTCGGGCATCACCCAGGAAGACAGTATGGTCATTTTATATCCTGATAATCCGGATCCAAAATACCGGGAAGTGCTGGTATTGGTTCGCCCCAATGAATTGAAGGAAAAATGGGACGGAAAACGCCTACGCGTTTCAGAAGCACAGGGTATATCGGGTATAAAGACCATTGTCTGGCTCGATTCAATCGATGCCTTGTTGCAAGGCTGGATTCATCTGGCCGATCACATCTATCTCGACAGCAATGAAAATGATCGCAAAGCCTCGCTGGTGCGAACACGCGATTATCGTTTCATCGATGAAATGAGATCGCGCTATCCGCTGCACCATTATCTGCGTGCGGCCAGGATCATGAAAGAACTGCGTGCCATTAAAACGCAATGGGAAGTTGATGTATTGCAAAAAGCGATCGATATTACCGATAACACATTCCGTCGTTTGCTGAAGTTCATTCGCCCCGGAGTGATGGAATATGAAATTGAGGCGGAGATCTGGCATTCGTTCTTATCTCAAAGAGCCACGGGTCCGGCATACGGAAGTATTATTGCGAGTGGTGACCGTGCCAGAACCCTTCATTATGTTTCAAATAATGAAGAGTGCAAGGATGGTGAATTGGTGTTGATGGATTTTGGGGCCGAGTATGGAGGCTATTGCGCAGACCTTACCCGCACAGTACCGGTGAATGGAAAATTTACTCCCCGTCAGAAAAAAGTATATAATGCCTGCCTGCATTTGCACAACTACGCAAAAAGTATTTTGAAACCCGGCATTACCGTATTGGATTATACAGAAAAAGTGGGTGAAGAAGCCACCAAAGAATTTTTAAAACTTGGTTTGATATCGAAGAGCGACGTAAAGAATGAAGATCCGGAAAACCGCGCTTACCGGAAATATCTTTACCACGGAATTTCTCATCACCTGGGGGTGGATGTACACGATTTAGGCACCCGCACCGAACCCGTAAAAGCGGGCATGGTATTTACAGTGGAGCCCGGCATTTATATTGAAGAAGAAAAGATGGGCATACGGATCGAGAATAACATCTGGTTGACCCGCAACGGCCATAAGGACCTGATGAAAAATATACCCATCACGGTTGAAGAGATCGAAGCCCTGATGAAGAAATAACATTTAATTTGCCGAATGAAGCAGATCCCGAATATTTTCACATTGCTCAACCTGGTCTTTGGCTGCATTGCCATTGTTTTTATCCTTCAAACCGGAGAATCGATCGTATATCTGGAGGGAAATGGATTCTCCAGTGTTGTGCTTCCGGAGAAGATCGCCTTGGGGGCACTGTTTATTTTCGCGGCCGGGGTGGTGGATTTTCTGGATGGTTTTCTGGCCCGGCTGATGAAAGCCGGTTCAGAAATGGGTAAACAACTCGATTCCCTCTCGGATGTGGTAAGTTTTGGCGTGGCCCCCGGAATGATCCTGTATCAATTATTGCGAATGAGTTATGCGCAGGAAGCCGGTGGCCTGGATATCTCCATCATCTGGCTGTTGCCTGCCTTTTTGGTGACCGCAGCCGCTGCCTGGCGCCTGGCAAGGTTTAATCTGGATCCCGCCCAGCAATATGGTTTCAAGGGATTACCGGCACCCGCTGCCGGCATTACCATTGCCTCCATTCCGCTGATCATCCATTACAACATACTTGATCTGCAGGCAATCTTCATCAATTCGTATTTGGTTTATGCCGTGATCGTAGTTCTTTCATTTCTAATGGTTAGCCGGTTGCCCATGATGGCACTGAAATTCACCAGCTTTTCACCAGCTGCCAACTGGCCCAAATACCTGCTGGTCATCATCGGCATTGCCGCGGCGGTTTTTGTTAAATGGTTGGCCGTTCCGGTCGTGCTGGTTGTCTATATCCTCTTATCTTTGCTTTTTAAAAATAAAGCTTCATGACATATACGGTTCAGATCAAAGTAATGCCGCTGAAAGATCTATTGGATCCCCAGGGAAAAGCTGTATTGGGTGGTTTGGAAAACCTTGGACTGAAAGGGGTGGAAGATGTGCGTGTAGGGAAAAATATTACGCTCCAGGTGAATGCGGCTACTGCTGACGAAGCCAAGCAAATGGCCGAGGAAGCCAGCCGTAAACTACTGGCCAATCCGGTTATGGAGTATTTTGAAGTCTCCGTGAACTAATAAATGCTTTACCTGGTACCAACCCCCATCGGAAACCTGAAGGATATCACCCTTCGGGCGCTGGAGGTCCTGCAGGAAGTGGATCTCATTCTGGCGGAGGATACCCGCAACAGTACACACCTGCTCAATCATTACGGTATTCAGAAGCCGCTCTCTCCCTATCACCAGCACAATGAACATAAGGTTCTTCAGCACCTCATTGATCAGTTGAAAGGAGGAAAAAAGATGGCTCTCGTCACAGATGCCGGAACCCCTGGTATTTCAGACCCGGCTTTTTTACTCGTGCGGGAATGTATACGCCAGGATGTACCCGTGGTTTCATTGCCCGGTGCAACCGCTTTTGTACCCGCGCTCGTCAACAGTGGGTTGCCCTCAGACCGTTTTGTTTTTGAAGGATTCCTGCCGCCCAAAAAAGGAAGACAAACCTTGCTGAAAAAACTGGCCGGGGAGGAAAGAACCATCATTCTTTACGAATCGCCTCACCGGTTGGTAAAAACCCTGGAGGAATTGGCCGGTTATCTGGGTGCCGAACGTTTGGCCAGTGTGAGCCGGGAACTGACGAAGATGTTTGAGGAAAATAAAAGAGGTACATTAACGGAGTTGAAAGAATATTTTTCCCAGAAACCGGTAAAAGGCGAAATCGTGATGATCATCGCCGGCCGGGAAAAATGATATGATTTCTTTATCATTTTTCTGTCCCAATTTTGCCGTATAATCTGAAAAAATTAAAATGAAAAACAAAATTCTTACACTGGTCGTATTCATTCTTTTCGGACAAAGCCTTTTTGCGCAGATCCGCGAGATCCCGAAAATCGTGGAGGAAACCTTTGCCAATCAATATCCCAGCGCTGAAAATGTAGAGTTCAAAGATCTTATGGTGAAAGTACAGGTGCATTTTGAATGGAAAGGAGACAAGATGATGGCCACGTATTCAAACAAAGGGTTGTGGAAAGGAACTGAAAAAGCCTGGACCTATGATTCCCTCCCGGAAGATGTAAAGGATGGATTCAAAAAAAGCAAATTTGGCGATGAAAGCTGGGAGGTGGAAGAAACGGTTCAGTTGGATCTTCCCGGAGGATCTCAACAATACCGGATCCTCGTGGCCAAAAGTGATGTTCAAAAAAAATATCTTTTCTTTAATACAGGTGGACGGTTGTTGCGTACATCCGTTACTTTGTAAATTCACATTACTACGTACAAAAACAAGTTACAGCTATGCGCAGATCAATGATCCCGGTTTTGTTTTTCCTCTTTACCGCGCAGGGGGCGATGGCCCAGCCTGATCGCTGGCAGCAGAAAGTTAAATACGATATGGATATTGACATGAATGTCACCACCAATCGATTTACCGGAAAACAAAAACTCGAGTACTGGAATAATTCCCCGGATACCCTCACCAAGGTTTATTATCACCTTTATTTCAATGCTTTTCAACCCGGCAGTATGATGGATGCGCGTAGCCGGAAACTAGGCACTGTAAAAGTGGGCAATCGCCCGGATTGGGATGGCCGTGTACGTGACCGCATCGCCAACCTCAAGGAAGATGAGATTGGGTACCAGAAGGTTCTTTCCCTGAAGTTAAATGGTCGCCCGCAAACCTACACGGTCAGGGAAACCATATTGGAAGTTGTTTTGGATAAACCCATACTCCCAAAATCAAAAGTGGTCTTTGAGATGGATTTTGAAGCGCAAGTGCCTTTGCAGATCCGTCGCAGTGGTCGCGATAATCCAACAACCCGCATTCGATATTCCATGAGCCAATGGTATCCCAAACTCTGTGAGTATGATATGGACGGATGGCATCCGAATCCTTACGTGGCTCGTGAGTTTTACGGTGTATGGGGTGATTATGATGTAAGAATTTCCATAGATAAGAATTATATCATTGGCGGAACCGGTTATTTGCAGAACGCAAACCAGATCGGTTTTGGTTATGAGGATGCAGGTGTGAAACCCACTCCTTCCAAATCCGATAAACTAACCTGGCATTTTGTGGCACCCAATGTGCATGATTTCATGTGGGCTGCCGATCCTGAGTACAAACACCTGACCCGGAAAGTTAAGAAGGACCTGACGCTTCACCTCCTCTATAAAAATGGCGCCCGAAACGCGGCTGCCTGGGAAAAGATCCTGGATGATGCAGAAAAGGCGCTTCCTTTCATCGAGAAGACATTTGGCGAATACCCATACAAACAATACACATTCATACATGGTGGTGATGGTGGTATGGAGTACCCGATGGGTACATTGCTGGCCTCACCCGGCGCCTGGCTGCACGAATGGATGCATAGTTGGTACCAGATGATGCTGGCCACCGATGAAGCCCAGTATGCCTGGATGGATGAAGGATTCACCAGTTACGCAGATGCCCGCGTATCGGCTTTCCTCAGTGGACAATCGGATGGTCTTGAACAACAGGACAGCTATGAAGGCTATTACGCCCTGGTCAAGAGCGGACTGGAAGAACCCATGACCACCCATGCCGATCATTTCAATACCAATTTTGCCTATAGCATCGCCTCTTATTCCAAAGGAGCAGTATTTCTGGAACAATTAGGGTATATCGTAGGCGCTCAGGTTCGGGATCAGATTCTGCATGACTATTACAACCAATGGCGTTTCCGTCATCCCAATGTGAATGATTTTGTACGGATTGCTGAGAAAAGAAGCGGGATCGAATTGGATTGGTACAAAGAATATTGGGTAAATACCACCAAGACCATCGATTATGCCATTGACAGCCTCTGGCAGGATGGCCGAAAAACAAAAATTCGCCTGCGCCGTATCGGTGATATGCCCATGCCCATCGATCTGGAGATCACTACAAAAAATGGAAGCAGGGAACTACACTATATTCCTTTGTATTCCATGTTTGGTGCGAAACCGGAGGAGAGCGGTGCCCCTTCGCGTACCCGTCACGAAGCGTGGCGGTGGACTCATGAGACCTATGTCTTTGAGATCGATAAAAACCTCACCGAAATCGTAACCATTCAAATTGATCCGACACGCAGACTTGCGGATATCGAGAGTAAGAACAATCGCCTGGAGCTTAAATGGCCGAATTAGAATCGAATTCATCAATGACCACTCAAAATAAAGAAACCCTCCACTGGAGGGTTTTCTTTTGTCAGAGAACAAGGTTTATGACTAACAATTTTTGATTAGTTGTAATTGAATTACACCCTAAAGGTATTTCGAACCGGGTATGTACCCAATACCACATTCGTGGTATTTTTTTTAGGTATAACTAAGTAAAATCACTTATCAATTGGTTTCACGCCCAAAATATCGATTGACAGCCGCCACCCGGTTACTCACATGTAATTTTTCATAAATATGGTAAACATGTTTCCGCACCGTTTCCTGACTGATATAAAGTTGGGCGGCTATTTCCTTATACATCAATCCTTTGGAAAGTAGTTCGAGAATTTCGCGTTCCCGGTTGGAGAGGTCATCGATCCCTTCCTGGTTTTTGGGGGCCTGGGTATTTTGGAAAGTGAACACCACTTTTCGGGCAATCTGGCTGCTCATCGGAGCTCCACCCTCGTTAAGGTCCTTGATGGCCTCGAGCATTTTAGCAGGCGCGGTTTTTTTAAGTATATAGCCACTGGCTCCGGCACGCAGGGCTTCAAATATCTTCTCATCCTCCTCGTAAACGGTACACATCATGAAATTTGTATCCGGCACCAGGGGTTTCAACTCCCGCACACAATCAATGCCGCTTTCATCACTATTCAGGTTAATATCCATCAGCACCACATCGGGTTTCAACTCCGGTATTTTCTCTCTGGCTTCCCGGGGGCTTGCCATTGTGCCAATACAGGTATATCCGGGCGACATCGTTATGATCTCCTCCAGGGCGGAGCGTAGATCCCGATTATCATCCACAATACAAACGGTGATTTCATTCATGGAGCAAAGGTCGGACAGAGCATTGGGATGGACAATACCACTTTTAGGTAGCAGGAATAAGCTATTAGCTATTGGCCATTAGCTATTAGCCTCTTTGCTAAAAGCTAATAGCTAACAGCTAAAAGCTATTAGCTTTTAGCAACATAAACCACAAACTTCTCCCCAAAGAACTCTTCCTCAAACAATTCACTGATTTCGAGGAGACGGGGGCGGGTATTGCTTTCCTGAATTTCCTGGTTCAGATCGCCTCCTTTGAGGCAGATGAGCCCATGGGCAATGGTTTCCTCATCCGGATTGGGGGTTGGGTTTTTTCTGATCAGTGGTTTGGCCCATTTCCACAATTCACCCAGGGGAGCTACGGCCCGGGAGACGGCAAAATCGAATTTCCGGTTCTTAACGGCTTCGGCGCGGGTATGTTCGGTGGTCAGGTTTTTTAAACCAATGCCTTCCGCTACCGCTTCCACCACTTTTAATTTTTTTCCAATACTATCCACCAGGTGGAAACGACACTCCGGAAAAAAAATAGCCAGCGGAATGCCCGGGAAACCACCACCGGTTCCAATATCAATGATCTCCGTACCGGGTTTGAAATCAAACAATGCCGCAATCGACAAAGAGTGAAGCACATGTTTTTCATAAAGAGAATCAATATCCTTTCTTGAAATAACATTGATCTTTTCATTCCACTCGCGGTAAAGGGAGTCTAAACCGGATAATTGCGCCCATTGTTCAGGCGTAAAATCGGCGAAGTATTTACTGATCAGTTCCAGCTTTGACGGGGACGTTTCCATAATGCCGGTGCAAAGATGATATAATAAAAGAACATCCAGATATCAAAGAAAAGAAACCAGGCGAAAAGATCATTTTCTTTCAATCGCTTCATGCCATAATAATAAACCAGGCCCTGCGTGAGAAACCGAACCCCAAAGCCAATGGCGGCAAATTGCCAGTTATAAAAAATGGCCGAAGTAATGAGCAATGGATAGAATAAAAATGAACTCACCGAATATAATCCAAGCAAGAATTTATGACTCCGTTTGTAGTATCGGGAAGTGGAATAATGCCGGGTTTTTTGATTCATCCAGGCTTTCCAGCTTTGTTTGGGGTAGGACAGGGTAAAAGCTTCCGGATCAAGAACCACAGCCGTATTTTTTGCAGTAGCGGCCTTATTGACAAAAAGGTCATCGTCTCCGCCCGGAATATTGTTTATCGAAGC
Organism: Chitinophagaceae bacterium; assembly: GCA_033762195.1. GTDB lineage: Bacteria > Bacteroidota > Bacteroidia > Chitinophagales > Chitinophagaceae > SpSt-398. Next base: position 7,508 of record JANRLV010000099.1, read on the forward strand.
GAATCCTTTATTGCGCAAAAAAAGACTTTTGCGGTAGGAAAGATTCCGACCCACTCCCATATAAGGGGTACCCGCCAGGGCGAAGCCCAGGTATTGCAGGGCACTGTGAAAAGTTTCAAACCGAATGATCTTATTCAATAACCCGGCTTTTTTGTGGTAGGCGCCGTAGCTGATCACGATCTCCGTATTTTCATCATAAGCATCCTGCATCAGTTGAACCCATTTATCACTGGCAGGAACGCAATCCGCGTCGGTCAACAATAAGATCTCATGTTTTGCCTCTTTGATCCCGATCGAAAGCGGGTATTTTTTTCCGCTGATCAGCTTGGCCTCCTGGGTCAGTTCCACCACATGAAGTTTGTCTTTGAAGGTTTTCTTCAATTCCTGCAGGATATATTTTGAATCATCGAGAGAGTTGTCATTCACCACGATCACCTGGTAGGTGGTGGGGTATTGTTGTACCAGCAGTCCGGGCAGGTTCCGGGCCAGATTTTCATCTTCATCCCGGGCGCAAACGATCACGGAAACGGGATGCTGCTGGTACCGGTCGCGTTTGGGTAATTTGTAAAAAGAGACACGGGAAAAAAAGAAAAGAAAGTAGAATACCTGGATAAGGGCAATGGCTGAAAAACAGAAAAAGACCGCTTCCGGCCAGTATTTCAATAATTCTAAGGGGTCCATAAGAATAAATCAGCCGCGAAAATAGGGATATTTGCAGTTTATGGCAGCACTACAGTTTATAAAGGGGGTAAGTTGTGCGGATACGGC
>JANRLV010000100.1:0-4934 GCA_033762195.1 Chitinophagaceae bacterium
CCTTAGTCGGAATACCCGATTCCTGGCGTTTGAGGGTGGAGACAATCTGGGTCTCCGTAAATCGTGTCTTTTTCATTTGAAGTTTAAATTTAAGTTTTTAACTCTAATTTTAAACTGTCTGCTTTTTAGGGATACTTACAGGACCAACCCCGCTGCTGATCGGAAATGTGTGGAATGTGCAGAGCGCCCGGGTTTTTGAGCGGCTGGACCTCAAAGCCCTCGCTACCTCGAGCGCGGCCATGGCCCATGCCCTGGGTTTTGAGGACGGGGAACAAATGCCCTTCGACAGCCTGCTGTACGGCGTAGAGCAAATTCGGAAACACATAGAACTCCCCCTGTCGGTTGACCTGGAACGGGGCTATGGACAAACCGCCGGAGAAATTGCGGGGAACATACTCGCCCTGGCACAACTGGGGGTGGTGGGCATCAATATTGAGGACAGCCAGCTGGTGAACGGAAAACGAACGCTCAAAGACAGCAGCACTTTTGCAGAACTTATACAAGAACTAAAATCGATCCTGACCACCCAGGGCTTGGACTTGTTCTTCAATGTTCGTTGCGATGCCTTTCTGGTAAATGGGCCGGATGCCCTCGGGGAAGCAATGAAGAGAATAAAGATCTATGAATCCGCGGGCGCAGATGGGCTGTTCTTCCCGGGACTGGTTGACGAAAAGGGGATCGACGCGATTGTATCGGAAGCAACCCTGCCGGTAAATGTGATGTGCCGTCCGGGACTGCCCAATTTTGGTACGTTGGAAAAACTGGGGGTGAAAAGAATCAGCATGGGAGATTTCCTGAATGAATATGTCTACGCGTCCATGGAGCATATGACAAAAAGAATTTTAACCGAACAATCATTTAGCAGCTTGTTTTCCTTATGAAACTCACCCAAGAAATAATGTACCGGGCCATTGTGGAAAAGGACAGCTCCTTTGAAGGCCTGTTCTATACAGCCGTGAAAACAACGGGTATCTTTTGCCGACCCTCCTGTACAGCCCGCAAGCCGAAGCTGGAGAATGTGGAATTTCTAAAGACAACAAAAGAATGTATGCTCAAGGGCTACCGGGCCTGTAAGGTATGTAACCCCTTGCAGTCATTAAACCATACACCCGCCGGTTACCGGGAAATCATGGATGCGCTGGCGGCAAACCCGGGTATAAAATTCAAGGACCAAGACCTGAAACAAAAAGGAATTGAGCCGAGCCAGATACGAAGATGGTTCTTGAAAAACCATGGCATCACTTTTCAGGCCTATCAACGCATGCTGCGCATAAATTCGGCCTTCAAGAAGATCCAAACGGGCGAAAAGATCACGCATACCGCCTTTGATGCAGGGTTTGAGTCACTGAGCGGCTTTGGCGAATCATTCAAGAACATCTTTGGCGTTTCGCCCAAACAGGGGAAACAGCAAAACATCATTGACCTGAAACGGATCGAAACACCCCTGGGTACCATGCTTGCCTGTGCCACCGGCGAGGGTATTTGCCTGCTCGAGTTTACCGACAGAAAAATGCTGGAAACCCAATTAAAGTCAATGGCCAGGCAGCTAAACGCAACGATCATACAGGGCAACAATCCGCTTTTTGATTTACTGGAAACGCAGTTATCGGAATACTTTTCAGGCAACCGAAAAACGTTTTCTGTCCCGCTACACACCCCTGGCTCTGACTTTCAAAACAGTGTATGGGCCGCCCTGCAATTGATCCCCTATGGCCAGACAAGATCCTATAAGGAACAGGCGATTTCCATCGGAAGTCCGGAAAGCGTAAGGGCCGTGGCCAACGCGAATGGCATGAACCGGATTTCTATCTTAATTCCCTGCCATCGGGTCATTGGCTCCGACGGGCAACTGACGGGATATGGTGGGGGTCTTTGGCGGAAGAGGTATTTACTCGATCTGGAGGTGAAATACGACAGGTAAAGGTTTCTCAACCACAGATCTTGTTTGCATGCCTGGCCACCAATTTCCAACCTTCGGCCTTTTTCATCCAGATGTTTGTATACCGCCGCTTAATGATCTGCTCCGCCTGGGTGGTCGGGTTGGTGGATATTACAGTTTCATGTCCCATGGAAATGGCAAGTTGATCGTTGAGTATGACCTTCTCCACTACCCGGGTAAAGGATATGCGTTGATTACGAAGTACCGGACGGTCGAGCGGATTGGTCCTGGCTAATACGATGGCATTCTCGGGATTGTTAACCACATAGTCGCGGTCCCACAGGCGCTTTAATGTAACTGTGTCCTTGTCGAGCACGGCCTGTACTTCGGTTTGCTCGAGTTTGCGGATCTCGGCTTCGCTATCTGTACTTTGCGCGGAGGTCTCTTTACTACTCAAAAACAGACCAAGGACAATAAGAAGTATTTTCATTTTATAAGGTTTGAGGGTTATTTCTGGTCAAGGTAGGGCATTTGAGGCATTGAGGGTTGCTTATTTTTGCGCATTCCGTGTACCGAGGCTTCGGTGCACGGAAATGAGAAAACCCCATCGCATAAACCGGGTTTCTCAGCCCAGCACAATCGATTAGTTTTACGCCACAATAACCAACGAATGGGACTCGTATACGCCGAAATAGAACTGATCAATGGTGATGACCTCGCCTTGGAAAGAAGAAGACTTATAGACCGGGATGCCATAAAGCGGATCACCGTGCCGGCCCTGGTGGATACGGGGGCCATCATGCTTTGCATCAATGAAAACATCCAGGAGCAATTGCAATTACCTATCGTGGAAACGCGAAAGGCGCAAATGGCAAACGGCCAAATTGTTGAGTTTGATGTGGTGGCGAATGTGGAGCTGCGGTTCAAAAACCGGGAAACCACCTGCCGGGCCTTGGTGCTTCCGGGAGATGCAGAGCCGTTGCTGGGCAGTATACCTCTGGAGGATATGGACGTGCTGATCCATCCACAGCGACAGGAATTGGTGGTCAACCCCGACCATCCTTATTTCGCTCAAATGAAACTGAAGTGAAGATGGTTCTGTAGATTCAAAGCAAACAGTAAGGGAAATACAATCTCACAGAATAAAATCAGCCCAAGGTTATGTAAAAAACCAACACGGATCATCTTGGCTAAAAACCGGACATGCTAAAGCCTCCACTAGCCTCCATTCTGATAATCCTTCTAACGCTTTGTGCATTAAAGCCCCTTGCCAGTCCGCAGGTTCCAGACTACATCATCTACAAGGGCGACACGATGGCTACCTATACTTTAATGCTTGAGCAATACTTCCAACTGCAGGAAAAACCGGATCATGGAAGCTTGTTTGGTCTTAGTTTCCGGGAAGGATCTTCGTTTAGTTGCTGGCGAGGATACCAGGCCATATATAAAATTGAGAATGACAGCCTTTTTCTGGTTGATATTATTGGGTGTGGTGCACGTAGTAGCGGTAAGATTAACAAGCTTGCCTCCGTTGAAAAACTGAAAACCCTCTTTAAGGATAAATTCCTGAATGAGCGCGTCTTCATGCATTGGGTTTCAAATGATATCAAATTTCCGTTGACCAACAAAGTACTGCGTTGGGATGGTGTGTTTTATGTGATTTATGAGCGTGAAAAGGTCATTAGCATTTCTAATGGAATCATTCTAAAAACAGAGGATGTTCAAAACTATATTAACGACCCAAACAGAATTAACCGCCGGGACAAAAGCATAATATCAGGCCTGCTTTTCAAAAAGCTAAAAAAAGCGAAATGGAAAAACGGTTATGATTATGATTGTTCTGAAAAATACATGATAACAATTGACGAAAATGGCAGTGTTTCAAAAGTGAGAATGCTACTCTCGGCGGAGGAAATCAAAGAATCCTATGATAAGAACGAATATGAATATTGCATCAACAATATATTAAATGCACTTAAGTCGGTGAAATTTGATATCATCAAAGACATGGGAAAGCCGATCGCAGAGGAAATTTACATTGAAATTTGGGTTGAGGATAATGGCAAACTTGAAAACTGGACGCATTGATTTTAACTTCTCGCCGCGCGAAATCCCTTATAGCGTAAATCCCCAATCCGCTGATTTCCATAGAAAATCTACTGAAATGCCGCAAGCATGCCGCTAAAATGCCCGTAAATAGGCGGCGCCATAACCATACATTTGTACAAGCATGGAAATACAGGATTCTGCCCTTTAATCATTCCATTCCTTAAACCCAAGACATGAAAAAAGCATTTTCGTTTTTGCCCATTTTATTATTCGCATATGGCGTCCTGTACGCCCAAAATAAGCCGGTAATAACATTGGATGGCCTAAAGATCACCGAAGAACAAATCGACAAAACAGTTACTCGTTTAATGGAAGCGGCGAATGTTCAGGGGATTGGCCTGGCTGTTCTCAACAATAAAGAGACGGTATTTATAAAATCCTACGGATATAAAAACAAACCCCAAAACGAGATGCTGGATACGGCCTCCATTATGTACGGCGCTTCTTTTAGCAAGGCTGTTTTTGGTTATTTGACCCTGAAATTAGTGCAGGAAAAAATCCTGAACCTGGACAAACCGCTCTATCAATACTTAAGCAAATCCATCGGAGAATACGAGTACTTTTCTGACTTAAAAACCGATGATCGCTGGAAATTAATCACGGCCCGAATGTGTTTAAGTCATACAACCGGGTTGCCCAACATTCGCTGGTTTCATCCAACAACCGGCGTGGAAGATTCGCTTGGGATCATGAGAATATATTTCGAACCCGGTTCGAAATACGCCTATTCGGGTGAGGGGTTTAAGTTATTGCAATTGGTGGAAGAAGAAATCACCAAAAAGCCCATTGATGAACTGGCGGTCGAATACATTTTTAAGCCCTTTAACATGACCCGGACCGGTTATGTATGGCACCCTTCTTTTGGTGATGAAAATGTGGCGGTTGGTCATATGACGAACGGCGCTATAGATATAAAAAGGAAACGTACAGAAGCAGTAGCCGGAGG
>JANRLV010000101.1:0-44448 GCA_033762195.1 Chitinophagaceae bacterium
GGCGCCCCCCGCCCCCCCCCCGCCGCCCCCCCGCCCCCCCACCCCCGCGGGCGGGGGGGGGCGGTGGGCCACCCCCGGCCCCCCACTTCTCTCTTGTCGCCTCCGGCGACTCGAGTTTAGTTCAATTATTATTTGAATTAGGCCTTAAAGGCTTGTCGCCAGAGGCGACGGGAGAATGGTGCGAGACCGGAGGTCTCGAACAGCCACCTCCTGCCCTCCGCCCTCCGTCATCCGTCATCTGTCATCTATCATCCAACATCCACCCCCCCCTTCTCCATTAAATTTTTTTTCAATAAATTGTCTTTCTAATCTACGATTGCATGAACCAACCCACACGTTTGTTTGATTGCCTGGCTGTCCAGGCAGACAGAGGAGGTTTACCCGATATGCTGGCGGGGAAAGAAAGGGGAGAATGGAAAAAATACAGCACGGCTGATGTTAAAGACCTGGTTGACAAGCTAAGTGCAGGTTTACTGGCACTGGGTGTTGGTCCAAATGATATGTCTGTAGAGGGCCGGGACAAGATCGCCATCATCTCCCGCAACCGTCCTGAATGGGTCATGCTTGATCTCGCTGTTCAACAGATCGGGGCGGTATTAGTACCTGTTTATCCCACCATCGGGGTGAATGACCTCGAGTTCATTTTCAAAGACTCCAACGTAAAATATTGCTTTGTCAGTGATGAGGACTCATTCCTGAAGGTGCTGAGCATCAAGAATCACGTACATAGCCTGGCGGATATATTCACCTTTGACCATGTCCCCAATGCCCGTCACTGGAAAGAAGTGCTTGAATTATCTACGCCCGAACGGATTGAGGCCATCAAACCCATTTCAGACCGGATCGGATATAAAGACCTGGTCACCCTGATCTATACTTCTGGAACAACGGGTACACCAAAAGGTGTGATGCTTTCGCATGAGAATATCCTGAGCAATGTAATCTCCTGTATTCCCTGTTTTCCTCCGGGTGAGCAGATGAGGTCTTTGAGCTTTCTCCCCCTCAACCATATTTTCGAACGGATGGTGACCTACCTCTATCTTTTCCGTGGTACATCCATCTACTATGCGGAAAGTCTCGAAACGATTGGGGAGAACCTCAAGGAGGTAAAACCCCATATGTTTACTACGGTTCCCCGGTTATTGGAGAAAGTGTATGATAAGATCATGCAAAAAGGAAATGAGCTTACCGGATTGAAACGAAAACTATTTTTCTGGGCGCATGAACTGGCGGAGAAATTCGAGATTAATAAAAACCAGGGATCCTGGTACAGTTTTCAATTGGCCCTTGCCAACAAACTGGTATTTAGTAAATGGCGGGAAGGTCTGGGTGGTGAGATCAAATGTATCGTAACCGGAGGAGCGGCCTGTCAGGTCAGACTTATCCGGATCTTTACTGCGGCACAGATCACCATTATGGAAGGATATGGGTTGACAGAAACTTCACCAGTGATCGCCGTAAACCGTTTTGAAGAGAGCAACCGGATGTTTGGCTCGGTGGGGCCGCTTATCGATGGCATATTGGTCAAGATCGCTGAAGATGGAGAGATCCTGTGTCAGGGACCCAATATCATGATGGGGTATTACAAAAGGCCCGATCTGACCCAGGAGGTCTTCATGGATGGATGGTTTTGTACCGGGGATATAGGCACCATGGTAGAGGACAAATACCTGAAGATCACCGATCGAAAAAAAGAACTGTTTAAAACCAGCGGAGGAAAATATGTCGCCCCTTTACCGATTGAAAACCGGTTGAAGGAATCTCTTTTCATTGAACAGGCACTGGTGGTAGGCCCGGAAAGAAAATTTGTCGGTGCGCTGCTTGTCCCCTCCTTCCCGAATCTGCAGGATTGGTGCCGGCATAATAATGTAGCCTATACCACCAATGAAGAAATGATCCGTCATCCCCGCGTGATTGACTTATATAAAGACCTCGTAGATAGTTTCAATAAGTATTTTAACCACGTTGAACAGGTAAAACGCTTTGAACTGCTCGCCAATGAATGGAGTGTAGAAACAGGTGAAATGACTCCGAAGCTTTCCCTTAAGCGAAGGGTAATCATGGAGAAATATAAGGACGCGATTGAAAGGATCTATATGTAGTTCAGAGCCCGGCTTGCATGGCTACATTGATCAGTTCGGCAGTATTCTTCAGCCTTAATTTTTTGAGGATATTATAGCGGTGTACCTCGATGGTTTTGGTGGTGATCTGAAGTTGTGCACCGATCTCCTTGGAAGAAAGCCCCTTTTTAATATAGGTAACAATCTCCAATTCCCGTTGGGAAAGATCATTCACCGAGGGTTGTACCTTTTCCGCCATCATTTGTTCGGCTAAGAGGTTACGGATATCCTCACAAACATACTTGTGCCCATTCACCACTTCCAGAATGGCGCGGATCATTTCATCCTTGCTGGATTGTTTGGTGACATACGCAGAGGCACCGCTTTTCATCATTTTCTTGGCGATGGCAGGTTGGGAGAACATGGTGATCGCGATGATCTGGACCTGAGGGTTTCGCTCATGGATCTGGTGGGCCACTTCAAAACCGTCAATGGGAGACATATTAATGTCCAATAAAATGACCTGGGGCTTATGTTTCGCTACCAGTTCAATGGCTTCGTTAGGGTCCCCTGTATCCGCGACCACTTTGAACCGGGGGTCGGCATTGAGCAGAAAGGACCAGGTTTCGCGGATGAGTTTATGATCATCCGCGATAAGGATAGTAATGGCATCGTTCATGATTCGTGCTTTTGTGAGTTACCTCCGTTTTCCACTCATGTTGATTAAAAAATAAGGGCTGATACCGGTGCAAAGGATAAGGTTCGTTTTCATTCTAAACACCGGAGGCACTACATCAGCAGAGTATTAACCGTAGCAAAGGTTTAATTGTTACCTTAAAGTACAAAATATATTTCAAATATCCACACATAACGCCACCGGCCCAATGCGTGCATTGGGCCGGTGTTATTAAGCAGTAAGTCCGGGATCAGGAATCAAATAAACAGCATATGTGTTCCAACCCCTTCACTTTTCTTATAGAAATCCCCCACGGTGATAACTTCTTCCACGCCTTCAAACAGATCCTCTTTCTTGTAGTGGAACATATCCATGGCCAGGCGACAGGCCCACATCCGTACTCCTGAATCGGAGAGGATTTCCAGGAATTCCCCCACACCGGGCATATCGATCTTGTCCATCTCCTTTTTCATCATCGTGGTGGCCAGTGCTTCCATACCAGGCAGTCCTCCGATCATGGTCGGGATATGCATAGCCGGGTTACCTACGGTAGCCACATGCAGATTCTGGAGTTTTTTCTTGTGTACGGCTTCCAGTCCAAAAAAGGTAAAGAACAGCTCGGCCTCAATGCCCTCCATCCGGGCACCATTGGCTAAAACGAAAGCGGCATACACATTCTCCAAAGTAGCCTTGGAAAGGATGATCATCATTTTTCGGATCTCGCCATTATTCTCGCTCATAAAATTTAATTTTTAGGTTAGATACAACTGGCAGGTTTCGGGATCCCTGCGATCTTGGTGGCTGTTTTCAACGGGGCCTTGGGGAATAATTGATAGAACTCTTTGATGTCTACCACCCCACTTTTACCAATCTTCCGGATGCTGAGGGGAACCTCATTTTTAAACTCGGTTTGCAGGTAACTGAGAATCTCCCAGTGCCTTGGACTCAGTGTGATCTCCGCTTCAGAGGCCAATACTTCAGCTACGCTGTTATCCCACTGTTTAAAATCGGTCATGTATCCTTCTTCGTTTACGGCTATGGTTTTGCCGGCAATGACTCTTTCCATATTAGTAGTTTATAAGTTTTAAAAAATATTATTCATAATGTTTTCCAGCTTCCGACATGGTCGGAGATACGAAAGGAATATGTGTTCCTTTTAGCAATACATTCCAATAGATCCAGCGAAAGGCCAGTTTGCCCATATGGTTCATCCGGCTTTCCTTGAGCAAACGCAGGGGCCCGACACCCGGGAAGGGGAATGTTCCTTCCACCGGCTCATGCGTATAGTTAAAGTCAATCAGCAGGGCCTTTCCGTTTCCGGTTTCAATAAAGCAGTTGGCATGTCCATCAAACTCTTCTTTCAGGGGTTCGCCTTTTATATACCGCAGGATATTCTCGGTCAGTATCTCCGCTTCAAAGTGAGCCACCGACCCGGCTTTGGAAGCCGGAATATTACTGGCATCACCTAATACAAACACATTTTCATAAGCCTTACTTTGCAATGTGGCTTTGTTGGTGGGCAAATAGTTCAGGTCATCTCCCATTCCCGAGCGTTCGATCACTTCGTCACCCTTGTTGGTTGGAACGGTCACCAGGATATCAAAAGGTATCTCGCGACCACCATAATCTACGATCATTTTATTTTCATTGTCCACCCGCTCGATCGCAAAATCACTTTCAATCTGTATATTCTTTTCATGCAACAAATGCTCCAGCGCATCAGTGGCTTTGGGCTTAGTAAAGGCCCCACTCAATGGAGTAACATAGGTGATCTCCACTTTATCGCGCATATGTTTATTCTTGAAAAAAGAATCGGCGAGGAAGGCAAACTCGAGGGGCGCCACGGGACATTTGATCGGCATTTCAGTGATATGTACCACTAATTTGCCACCTTCCCAATGACGAAGTTTATCGCGAAGGGCGAGAGACCCATCAAACGTATAAAAATCAAATACCGATTTGTGCCATTCAGAACCTTTCATGCCTTCGGTTTCCTCCGGGGCAATTTTGGCACCGGTGGCCACAATGAGTACCTCATAATCAATCTCGGTTCCACTGGTCATCAACACCCGGTTGTTCTTAGGGTCGATCCGGTCGATGGTGCCTCTGACCAATTCAGCTTTCTTGGGAATGAACTCCTCAATGGTCTTTACAATATCAGAAGGCTTGTAAATATCAAAGGGTAGAAAAAGATAACCGGGTTGGTAGTGGTGTTCGGTTTTTTCATCGATCACGATGATCTTCCACAGATCGGTATCCAATTCGTGAGAGAGATGGTTGGCCATCATGGTTCCCGCTGTGCCTGCACCGAGTATGACAAGTTGTTTCATCTGGTTGTGTTTTGTATGGTAAAATTCCAACCAGAATTGTCCCCGTATAACGAGTTGCCTCATTGCCAGGAATGATATGCATCAAACAGTAAAATGATTCGGGGTCATTTACGGGAAATAAGTCGCCTTTTGTGATAACTGTCACCAAAGAAAAAAGCAGGCCGGTCTATTTTGATTTCGGAGCCCTGTCTATCTGAATTCATAACCAAAACCCATCAACTGGGTCAGCAGGGTTTGCGGAGCGTCCGTAGCCGTACACCGCCCTTCCAATACAGGCGATATAGGTGAATTCACAGCCAGGTATTCTTCAATGATAGTGTGTAAACTTGCTCCCAACCGTCGTGGTTCCTTAACCCCTTCCACCCGGCAAATCGTCGTATCGGGGTCCCCTTCCCTTTCACAGGCAACAAATGTGTAGGTCTTTTCCAATTCCACTGGTTGGCCTTTAACCAATACGCTGTTTACCCTTTTTCCCCTGGCATTCCCAATGGTAAAATTGACCTCCATTCCCTTGAAACGAACCACCCAGCCGCCAAATCGCTTGGACGGGTCGGTAGCAAATGCATTCTCCAGCTCTTTCTCGAGCCAATCAACTAATTGCTTACCTGTTATGCGACCGATCTTGGCCTCACTATCCACGGGTAACATACTCCAGAGGTAATCGCGGGTGATGGGGGCTACTCCCTTTTCCGGGTCTGGAACAAGCGGGGGACAGAAACGGAACCCGTTGCTCAAAGCAATATCCGGACTGAACTTCCACATGATGGCATCCGTGATAAAATTATCCATCGGTGTCTCGATCACAAAATACCGCACCAGCGGTGTTTTGGTATACCCGATCACCGTATCCAGTTTCTCCTTATATGGCTCCCGGGCCTTGTCCACCAATTTTTGCATTGCCCTGTCAGGTTTGTACCGCTCCGGGTCCACATCCAGTAATTGATAATTCGTTTCCTTTACCTCGCCTTTTTCAACCACCACATCCAACCGGGCTACAAAGGATCCAAAGGCGCCAGGTTCGGTCACTTTGGAATAGGCTCCGGGAATTGGTTCACGCACGCGCTCGTGTGTATCCGCGCCTAAAATAAAATCCGCCCCTTTTACCTCCTGCTTATTGGAAAGGCCGACCTGCTGGGCCAGACCCATATGCGTAAGCAGAAATACCATATCACACTGTTCATATTCCTTCAATAAGCGAATGTATTTGGCTACATTTTCTTCGGGAGCACTAAAGCGGATACCCGCACTATAGGCAGGCGATTGACGCTTGGGGGTGAGCGGGTCATTGTATCCAATAAACCCGATCCGTAATCTCGCTATCTGTTGTACATAGTAGGGCGGGAAGATCAGATCCCCTTTGAATTCATCATTCGTTTCATGAAACATATTCGCACAAACCTTTGCCCCATCATAGCCGAACATGTCTTTCATCATCATTTCTTTGCCATACACAACTTCCCAATTTCCCGGCAACATGATATCGTATCCGATATGATTCATCAATGGGACAATGGCCTTGCCTTCGCTAAGGGCTGCTACACCTCCGCCCTGAAAACAATCTCCTCCATCTATCACCAGCGTATTTTCAGGATTCTTTTTACGCAAAGTATCGATCATGGATTTCAATGTGGCAAAGCCTCCACGGGAACGATACACTGGAGCATTATTTTCCCAAAAAAATTCATCATGGATCATCAACTGGGAATGAATATCGGCGGTATGAAGAATCGTAAGCCTTTGTGCCTTCCCATCCCGAATGGCATGGCTTTTATCTATTTGCTGTTGCTGATATCGTGCATCCTCTCCCTGTATGGCAGAAGCAGCCAGGGGTGATAGCGCTAAACCACCACCGATTCCCAATCCCACCTTACCGGCCTGGCGCAGAAAATCCCGACGACCCTGGAGCGAATTTCTGACATGTATTTCTTTCTCCGCCCGGGAAACAGATGCCTGCTCACAGGAATTACACTGACACAGTGGGACATGAGGTTGGGACATAGCAATCGTTTAAAAGTGAAAACTCAGCCTATTTCTTTTTTCGGGCTGCTTCGATAGGGCCAAAAGGGCCATACTTATGTTGCTGTTCAGAAAACCCATCGGCATAAGGGCCAAAAGGATGATCTAATGGTTTTTTGGAAATATCCGGCCAATCACCAGAAAGATCTTTTACCGGTCGGGGTTGGGAGTTGACAAAGGCTGCTACATCCCAGGCCTCCTCATCGGTGAGGGCAGGCGCACCATGACTGGATTGATTGAAGGGCATATTATCCCGCACATAGCCCGCCAATCGTGACAGCCGAAACATCCCTGCCCCTGTATTATAACTGTTGCTTCCCCACAAAGGCGGATAGGCGTAACCGTAAGTAGTGGGGTCCGTTTGACCTTGGCCATCGGCCCCGTGACAACTTTGGCATTTGGCAGTGTACACCAGGGCCCCTTTCTCAGGACTTGCCGCACGATCCAAATAGGGAAGGTTCACAATACCCGAACCAGCAGGTTTTTTTCCTGTGGGTACATCTTTACCCAACCAACGTATATATGCCACAATGGCCTGCATTTCCTTGCTGTTTGTATCAATGGCTGTTCCATTCAGGCTGCGTTCAAAACAATCATTTACCCTTTTGGGAATGGATTCAACCGACCCGCTCCGATCGCGAAATTTGGGGTAGGTAGAAAACACTGCACTGTAATTATTACCCCAATCGCGTTTTCCGGCATCGAGGTGACAGTTCTGGCAATTCATGCCATTGGTAAGGTGGGCGATCTGTCCCTCAGGACCAAAAAAACGAGCGGTATTCGCTACGATCTCATTGCCGTAAATAACAGCTTCCCTCTCCTCCCCTTTTAATTCTCCATCCAAAAACAGACTTGGCGCTTTCCAGCTTTCTGCCAATGGTGTGGATTTGGCCAATGGAGCAGGGCGGCTATAGGATAATACCTCCTTTACCGCAATCCCAATGATCGCGATAACCAAAAAATACAGAATGGCATTTTCTTTAAAATTCCATTTCATAAATGACAAGTAATTACCCAATCAATCCTGTTTATCCATCAATCTCCAAAATTCTGGTCCTCTAATGGGGGAGTTTTTCCCTGAAATATCCATAGGTCCAGGTACCTGCAATGGCACTCAGTACTACCACACCGATTACCAGGATGCCTGTACCGATCTGGGCAAACAAAGGCCCGGGACAGGCACCGGTCAATCCCCATCCTAATCCAAATAACAAACCCCCATAGATCTGTCCCTTACTGAATTTTTTAGGGTGAAATTCTATCTTCTCCCCGTAAATGGTTTTAATGTTGAATCGTTTTATCAACCATACAGAGATCGCCCCCACCACTACAGCCGTTCCAATCACTCCATACATATGAAAACTCTGGAGCCTGAACATTTCCTGAATGCGGAACCAGGAGATGATCTCTGCTTTTACAAATACGATCCCAAACACGATCCCTACGACCATGTATTTAAAATTATACCACCAGGGATGTTGCTGATGCGATTCATTCACACACATGGTGTCAAGTGAGCGAACTTCAAAGTCCACATTATCTTCCACTTCACTTAACAAGGGTGCTTCTATTTTAACGGTATTATTCTCTTTCATTTTTTACGATTTAAGGGTAGGTCAAAGACGAAGGATGTGTGGCAGGATCAGATTGACCATCAGAAAACCACCTGCCATGAACATGATGGTGGCGACGAGGGATGGCCATTGCATATTACTGAGCCCCATAATGGAATGTCCGGAAGTGCAGCCTCCTGCATACCTCGAACCAAACCCCACCAGAAAGCCACCTCCGATCAGCATGATCAATCCACGCACACTAAACAGGCTTTTCAAAGAAAAAAGTTCAGCAGGCATCATGTTTGAGCGGTCTTTGATCCCATATTGTTCCAGCTCCTTCACCAGTTCAGGGTGTACCTGCACAGGGGCCGGATTGGCCAATAATTGCGCGGCAAAAAATGCACCGGCGAAAATACCCGCGACGAAAAAGAAATTCCATATCTCCTTTTTCCAATCGTACTTAAAAAAATTGATGCCGGCCGGGAAACAGGCCGCGCAGGTATGCCGCAGGTTTGCGGAAATTCCAAAGTGCTTATTACCCAGGATCAACAGGGCCGGAACGATTAACCCAATGATCGTGCCCGCCACATACCAGGGCCATGGTTGTTTCAAAAACTCTGTCATAATCGTTGTTTCGTTTAGTAAAGGTCAATTTAAGACCAACTGGTCTCTTAATTCTGTGATAAAGATCACCAAACCGGGTCAGAAGTGAAAGTTAAATACCAGATTCCAAAGCAGCATGTCCACTTTGTTGACTATGTATTTGCCTTCCCCATAGGCCGGTCCGGTACGCGCTTTGTAAACAGCCAATAACTGGGCGTCGAGCCCCTGTAGCCAGCCTCCAAATTCATAACGCAGGTCAAGGTTCAACTGTGTATAGGAAGGAACCCCATATTTATTCAGGGCATAATTTTTAACATCCGGAAGGTCAAAATACCCAACGGCCGCCGCCAATTTTATGCGTTGGGCCGGTATTTTATATCCCAACCTTAGTACCAGAGCATGTACGTCACCAAAACCCTCGTTCCTTTCTCTGGGCATAAAAGTAAAAAAGGGTTCACGCCCCCATTCGCGTGGCATAAGATACCTCCCTGCAGCCGTAATCCGATTATAATTCAGGTTCGTCTCCCACCGGCTCAATTCCAATCCAATCCTGGCACCAAAGGTCCTGGCTTGTCCCCGGGGCTCGTAATACGTATGCGCCGGGTCAGCATTCCCGCCTGATTTGATCGCATTCTGTTGAATGAACTGTATCCCGGCCAACCACTGGGTCTTTGCTTTATCTTTTACTTTCCAATCGGCCTGGACAAGAGTGGTATTGAAAACATTTTCTGTAAACTGGTTCCAAATTTTCACTTGTGTGCCGCCAGGCCATTTATGATTCAACCCCAACAGCAGAATGCCCTTGCTTTTGATTTCTCCGGCATAACCCGATCGCTGTCCATTTGGGTTTACACCAGTTGGGTACACCCCGATCGAAGAACCTATATCATACCAGTTGACCGTACTCCGGGGAGAGACCTTATAAAGGAACCCAGCCTGCAAGCGGGTGTTTGAACCTACTTTGGTCTCTGCCCATACACCGCTGACTTCAGTTGGGCGCATTCGCCCGTCCTGCAGATTGATGAAAGGGGTATTGAGCAATTGTCTGCCAACACGTACAGATGTCTTTTTCTTCTCATATTGGAGATAGAGTTCTTCCAATCGGTCAATATCATTGCGATTGGCAGGGTTCTCTATATCAAAAAGCCCGATCTCGTATCGATTCATTTGCCCCGTCAGAGGATCTGGATCCGAAAGATTTGAAGAGCCAATATTGAATGCAAAGAAACCACTGACCCCCAATCGAAACCCATGAAAAGACGCTGTTTCATACTTGATCCCTCCCCCAATGGCATGGGCGTAATAATCCCGATATGGTCTGGCATTATCCGTGGCCATAAAAAAATACCTGAAATGCCCTTGCATGATACCCCGTTTAAAAGCACTGAGTAGTGAAAGGGTATCGCCTTGCGTCCCTTTTTGGCCACGCCACAATCCGGGTTGGTCCGACAATTCCTGGTGTTGGGCAAAAAGGGTAAGGGCCCCGCTGGTTAACAGCAGGATCAGAAAAAATCTGACCAGGGGCATGGTTAACTGATTTTCCTGTTCAGGGAGTCCCAGGGGCCGCCGTTCACGCAATCCAGACCGGCAGAACGCAGCATACCTTTTGCCATTCCGCTACGGCTTCCACTGCGGCAGCAGGTGATCAGCTTTTTGTTCTTTTTCTTCAGGTCGGAAATTTTTGAACTCAGTTGATCAAGAGGAATATTGATTGCCCCTTTGATATGACCGCTCTTGAATTCACCCGGCGTACGCACGTCAATGATCAGGGCCCCTTCATTCATCAGTTGTTTGAAGTCAACAGAGGTCCCGCCAAAAAGCTTCTTGAACAGGGATAACATGATTAGAGATTTATTTTATTATAACAAAGTTGTCGGGCAGACATAGTCACTCACCTTGAAACGGTTAGTTTCCTTGATGGCTTTGAACCCACCTTTTACATCCACCAGATTATCGAACCCACGGGCACGCAGGATCGAGGTAAAGACCATGGATCGATATCCCCCTGCACAATGGACATAGGTGGTCGCGGTCTTGTCGATCTGGCTCATTGAGTCATTGATAAAATCAAGTGGTGCATTCTCCGCGCCAATGATATGCTCGCTTTGGAATTCACTTTTCTTGCGTACATCCAGCACTTTCGCGTTTGGTTCCTTATCGAGTATGTCGGCCAACTCTTCTGCCGTGATGCTGCGGATAGCATCCGTTTCTTTACCCGCATTTTTCCAGGCTTCAATCCCTCCTTCGAGGAAACCGATCACATGATCATACCCTACGCGGCTAAGACGGGTAACCACTTCTTCTTCCGTACCCGGCTCGGTAATGATCAGGATCTCTTGCTTGATGTCCGGGATCATCGCACCTACCCAGGGAGCAAAGGAACCTGACAAACCGATATTGATCGAATTAGGCACAAAGGCTTTGCTGAAAGACTGCGCATCGCGCACATCAAGCAATAAAGCTCCTGTTTCATTGGCAGCCGCTTCAAATGCCTCCGGGCTTAATCCCTTCAGGCCACGTTCCAACACCGTATCAATACTCTCATATCCCTGGATGTTCAACATCACATTCAAGGGGAAATAAGCGGGGGGCGCTACGAGACCAGTCGTTACTTCTTTGATGAATTCTTCTTTTGTCATATCTGCCCGCAAGGCATAATTCGTCTTCTTTTGGTTACCCAGGCTATCGGTGGTCTCCTTGCTCATGTTCTTACCACAGGCACTACCGGCGCCATGCGCAGGGTAAACCGTGATATCATCGGATAAGGGCATGATTTTATTACGAAGGGAATCAAACAAATAACCAGCCAGCATATCCTGCGTTAGATCGGCTTTTACTTTTTGCGCCAGGTCGGGACGGCCAACATCACCAATAAAAAGCGTGTCCCCGCTAAACAATCCTACGTCCTTGCCATGCTCGTCCTTCAACAGGTAGCAGGTACTTTCCATGGTATGTCCGGGTGTATGCAATACTTTAATTGTCGCTTTCCCTACTTTTAGTTCCTCACCATCTTTAGCGGCATAAAAATCAAACGCAGGTTTGGCATTGGGGCCATATACGATCGGCGCGCCTGTTTTCTTAGATAAATCAAGGTGACCAGACACAAAATCCGCATGGAAGTGCGTTTCCAATACATATTTGATCCTGGCTCCATTCCGTTCGGCCTTTTGGATATACGGGTCTACCTCACGTAGCGGATCAATGATCACCGCCTCCCCATCGCTTTCAATGTAGTAGGCACCTTGCGCCAGACATCCGGTGTAGATCTGTTCGATTTTCATATGTTTCGTGTTTTCGTTTTTATTATTCAAGCTGATGGCTGTTGGTTGTAAGCTTTTAGCGATTAGCTTTTAGTTATTAAGAATTTGAATTGTCAAAAATTATTTATTTTACTCTAATTAATTGTAGCAACAGTCACTTACCTTTTATTCTTCCTTTCCTAAAAGCTAGCAGCTATTAGCTACCAGCCCCCTCAAACAAACAACTCTTTAATAATAATATACACCCCCATTACCAACACAAACCACCCAAATCCTTTCTTCAACTGATCGGCATGGATCTTTTTACTCAGGCTGGAACCGATGAAAATCCCGGCAATGGCCAGCGCGGTTATAATTAACAGTAGAGACCAATCCATTGTTTGTTTACCCAGGTCACCGGTGAACCCGATCAATGATTTGGCGGCAATGATCAGCAAGGAGGTGCCAATGGCTTGTTTCATCGGGATCTTGCTCAATAATACCAGCGCGGGTATGATCAAAAACCCTCCACCGGCCCCTACCAATCCGGTAAGCGTTCCCACTACGGCTCCTTCCAGAAGGATCAGGGGGTAATGATATTTCCGTACACCTTCCGTAGGGCCATTGCCATTGGTTTTTTCACGTATCATGGAAATCGAGGCAAAGACCATCAGGATGGCAAAAAGTACCATCATTAACAGTGACTTCGTCATCACAAAGTCGCCTAACCGAAAAACCTCCACCGGGATGGCAGGAACCAGGAAAGCCCGGGTGGCATAAACGGCGAGGATAGCAGGTGCGCCAAAAATAGCAGCCTGCTTCAGGTTGACCTCTCCATGCCGGTATTTGGGAAAAACGCCTACCAGACTTGTGGTGCCTACGATGAAGAGAGAATAGGCTGTGGCCAGAACAGGTTCAACCCCAAAGAGATAGACAAGCACCGGGACTGTAAGGATGGAACCACCCCCACCAATCAAACCCAAGGAAATGCCTATAACCAATGAAGCGATATACCCTAAAATCTCCATTCCATGCAATTTAGGAAGCAAAAATGGATATTCAGGTTGGATTTGTGTGTGATAGGAGTCACTCGTGTAAAATCCTGGTTTTATTCGTGTTAACCGGGTTGTCCTGCTTTCCGGGTCAGTCTACTTTTGTGAAAACCAGTGAATATGCAAAGAAGTGCCCCTATTCAACTCTATGAAAATTTTGTCCCTAAATGGGGGAAAGAATCCGTGGATCTCTTGATCCTTTATATCGACGAAAAATCAAATTCAAATATGAAGGAGGAGTTGAAAGATGTCGCCACGAAGGCCGATCTGAAAATAGTGAAAGAAGATGTACAAACACTCAAAGTGGATGTAAATGCGCTCAAAGCAGATGTACAATACTTAAAGGATGATGTGCAGGATATAAAAAGAACTATTCGCTTGCTGGAAAAACAATCCACTGAATTTGTAGTACTCCTTAAGGACACAAAAGCAGAAATGCTTAAATGGATGCTTGTTTTTTGGGCAAGCCACCTTACCCTACTGCTGGGTTACCTGATTTTTCTGAAATGAGGAGGACTTCAAATTAATAACCTTGTAAAACCAGGAATGATGGAAAAAATGGAGGAAAAAATTTCTGCGGTATCCACTGAGTTAACAAGACTGAAAGAACTACTGGTAATAGGCTTTCAAAAAGTGGACAATAACTTTGAAATAGTGAAAATAGATTTCACTTCTATTCAAAAAAAGATAGATACCCTTACAAAAGAAGTGGAGATACTAAGAGGAGCAACCTCGGAAGGGTTTGATGATGTTGGTTCAAAGATTGAATCTCTTACTTGCGAGATCACAAAAATTGGACAAACAACAGGTTATGATGAACTTTTTACGAACCTTAAATCAATTTCCTAAACTGTATTACTGTCAACGGAAAATTAAAAAAATGAGAGGGGATTTAAGCATTCTGCTTGGATTCATGATCTTTACCTAATATCAGCATCTTGCTTCTGTATGATCGTACGAATAGGAAACGGAATTTCAATACCTTCAGTGGTAAACCGCTTCCGTAACGCTTTAATGAACTCAGAAGTGATCAGGAATTGATCGGCATATTCCTGTACCTGCAAGTACACTTTTAAATCAATACTGCTTGGGCCAAACTGGTAAAAACGGACAAAGGGTTCAAAATCTTTAATGCCACCTGCATGGTTGGCCAATACCAAACGGGCTACTTCGATCGAAACACGTTCCACTTTTTCCAGATCGCTATCATAGGCCACCCCCAAGGGAACATTAAAAAGCAATTTCCGGTCGGCCAAAAAGAAATTCTCTACTATGGAATCCGCCATCTTGCTATTGGGTACAATGATGACATTGTTCTGCCCTGTCTCAATCGTAGTATTTCTCCAGGTGATATCCTTTACAAACCCTTTCTGCCCGCCTTCCAATTGCACAAAATCGCCAATGTTCACTTTACCCGAAGCAATGATCTGTAAACCGGAAAATAAATTCGACAATGTCGGTTGTAATGCCAGGGCTACGGCCAAACCTCCAACACCCAGGGCTGTTAACAAAGGACCGATCGCTACGCCAAAATTTTGCAGGATCAGGATCAGCCCCACACAATACACCACCACCTTTGCGATATTGGCCAGAATAGACGTGGAAGGTATCTCACTCCCATCCCGCTCCGAACGGATCTGCAACATGCCACCCAAAATCCGCGCGGCCACCCAGGTTAGCGTGAATATATAAATGCCGCCAATGACGTGCCGTAGAATATTCTCATTTCTCTTTACAAAGGGCAAATACTCGATACCAATGGGAAAAATATAAAGGCAGGCCCCCAGAAAGAACCAAAAGATCACCCATTTTCTTACACTTTCCACAATCAGGTCGTCACTCTTCCATTTGGTGCGCGTAGTGAGTTTATACAAAAAGGGGAAGATCAGTTTCTTGACCAGCCAACCAATTATAACACTGCCGACCAAAGCGGCTATGATCTCAATGATATGTTCCTGCTTCATATTAAAACAACTGGTGCAAGGCCGCTTTTAGAAAGGGCCCCACCGGCAGGGACAAAATTACCGAAGCTTCTTCTGAAATCGTGGATTCATTGTCGAGGAATTTCAAAACCTGGGCTGGTTTATTCTTTCGGAATAGTTGAAGAAATACCTGATGCCCGGGCATTCGCTGGTGGCGAAGTACATCCAGCAATACGCTGTCATAAAACCGGAACCGGGCCGGCGTTTGACCGACTGGTTTAAACCGGGTCGCCGTATCATAATGCCGGGCAAGTTGATCCACCAGCAATCGGGATTGTTTTTGAATGAACTGAAATGTATAACCGCTTGAACCCTTTGTTTGCCCACCCGATGTACCAATATGAATAACCGCCCCCTGGCCCGAAGGAAAGCGGTAATTGGTCATGGGAATGATGCCAAACTCTTTATCCAGAATTGTAAAAGGACCAGCCGTCACATATTGGCGGATATAGGTATCCAGGCCCACATCATACTCTTCATCTTCCAATAATTCAGAAGAGAATAAGGTGTATTCAACAAGCGCTGTATGTTTATCAAAAGGCATCACATAGACAAAGCAGGTGCCTCTTGTCTGATCAACCCGAAAATCCATGAGTGTGGCTTGGGCAGGATCAAATACGGGGTTCTCTGTTTTGATCACCCACCCCTTGAAATGCTGTAACATCCAGATCAACTTATCCGAAGCGGCTGGACGGGGCAAAGGAATGCTGTTAAAGATCAGCGGTGCATGAAACCGGCTACCACTTGCGGTACTTACCCAACCATCCGGATGCACCTCGACCACCTCCTCCTGAAGGATAGTGAAATTGGATTGGCCTTTCAGGATACGGAGGTTGTACGCGTAGAAATCACTTCCCCGGATCATCTTGTAGGTATAGGGTGTAATATCCAGGCATCTCGAAAATCCATCTCCATGTACCCAGGTCTTTGGCCATTGATGATGCACAATGGACTCAAAGAATCCCTGCCCTTTTTCCCAAAAACACCAGGTACGGTCGTTTTGGGTCTTCGGGACCCGGTCGATCAACAATATTTTTTTATCGGAGAATTTTCCCTGCGCCACCAGGCGCGAAGCAAGGCTCAGGCCGGCACAGCCCATGCCTGCAATGATGATATCGTATGCGTGGTTGGAATCAGTCGGCCTCTGGGGCATATTCCACTTTTTTACCGGCCATTAGTTTTTTATCACGCCATACCTTTTCCCAGTATTTCCGGTGAACATACAACATGCCAAAACTCTCACCATCCTCCTTATTCAGATGCTTGTGGTGCATCTTGTGGGCCCAACGAATAGCACGCACATAGGTGCTCTTGCTGCGGGCAAACCATTTGAACCGTTGGTGAATGATCACATCATGCACCATGAAGTAGGCAAAGCCATAAGCCATGATCCCAAAACCGATGGCCTGCATCCACCAGGTATGATTGAATGTTCCGAAATAAATAAGTAGCATGCTGGGTACAGCAAAGATCACAAAGAAGGCATCGTTTTTTTCAAAGAAACCCGGTTCTACCTGGTGGTGGTCCTTATGCAAATACCACAGAAACCCGTGCATCACATATTTATGGGTGGCCCAGGTGACGCCTTCCATGATGAGAAACGTAGCAATCAATACCAGAACATAAAATAATGCGGTCATACAGATTCATTATTGGTGGTGAAAAATACACCCCTCTCAGGCGAGCAATCGTTGGTATCGTTTGTTCCACCACTCCTCTACGCGGGGAAGAGCCAGAAGGAACCAGGGCGTAAAGGCCTCAGGGTTTTGTTTCACCAATTGTGCGATCTTATACAAATGTAAATATTGGTATTCGCTTACTTCATTGGGATCCGGTTCGATCCTACCGTCAAATTCACCGGCAAAAACATGATCGAATTCATGCTCCGTCAATCCATTATCAAATGGGGCCTGGTAAATAAAATGAAATATTTCTTCCAGGTCAGTATCAAAGCCCATTTCTTCCTGTAACCGGCGATGGGCAGCTGCTTCGGTCAACTCTCCTGGCCTGGGGTGACTGCAACAGGTATTGGTCCATAACCCCCCGCAATGATACTTCCCTTCGGCACGGCGCTGGAGAAGCATACGCCCTTCCTTATCAAATACAAAGACGGAAAATGCACGGTGGAGCCATCCCTTCTCATGTACCAGGGTCTTGGAGGAGGTACCGGTCTGTTCATCCAGCTCATTCACCAATATTATGTCATCCAGGTCCATATCAGATCAATCCCATTTGATTCTTCAGACTGGCCCGCAATACGATCATCATTTTCATGTAGTTCGGAATGCGGATCCTTGATTCAAGAATGTGCGCCGGACCTGTTTTGCAGATCTTGCGGAAAAGGGAAAGGTAATATTTATAGGCGACATAGACCCCAAAGCGGGACTTCATGGGTAATTTGAGAATACCTGCATAGGCATCGTGAAAATCGCGGTGAATATCTTCCTCAATCTGCCTTTTTTCGGCTGCGGTAAAATTGTTGAAATCACACCCGGGGAAATACACACGCGAAAGGCCATTGAAATCCGCCTTCACATCCCGTAAGAAATTGACCTTTTGAAAGGCGGCTCCCAGGGACCGGGCCGGAGCTTCCAGTTTTTTATACAATTCTTCATTCCCCTCGCAGAATACATAAAGACACATCAATCCTACCACCTCGGCCGAGCCATAAATATATTCCTGGTACCCCGCTTCATTGTAAGACGTGCGGGTCAGGTCCATTTCCATGCTATGAAAAAAAGCATCGATCAACCGGTGGTCAATATTGTATTCATTCACCGTCTTCTGAAAACTCTGCAGAATCGGGTTCATGCTGATCCCTCTTTCGATCGCCAGATAGGTATCCTTCTTGAACTCGGCCAATAAGGTCTCCTTATCATGATCATGAAAGGAATCCACGATCTCGTCCGCAAAGCGTACAAAGCCATAGATATTGTAAATGGGTTTGCGCATGTCATGGTGCAACAGGCGGATCGCGCTTGCAAAGGAGGTGCTGTACTCCTCGGTAGTGGCCCGGCTGCAGCGTTCGCTGACGGTATTAAACAGACTGATCATATGTTATCTGAATATAAGCTAAAAAACGGTTGGACAAACCGCTGTTTTGGTTTTCGTTGTTTATCGGTCAATATTCTTAAACACCTCTCTGGCCACCACCTCTCCACTGATCAAACTGGGAGGTACCCCAGGACCAGGAACGGTCAATTGCCCGGTGAAAAATAGATTGGTCACTTTTTTACTCTTGCAAGCCGGTTTAAAAACAGCCGTTTGCATCAAAGTGTTCGCTAATCCATACGCATTTCCCCGAAATGAATGGTAATCATTGACAAAATCGGTGACCGAATAGGTCTTCTTATAAATCACCGATTCGGCAATTGATTCACCAAGATGTCTTTCCATCCTTTTCACGATCATTTGAAAATAATGCTCTCTCACCTCCTCGCTGTCATTTTCCAATCCCGATGCCACCGGAATCAGGAAAACCAGGTTTTCCATGTCTTCGGGGGCTACCTGTTTATCCGTCACTGAATTCACACTCACATAAAATAAAGGATCTGTAGGCCAGCTCGGATTCTTGTAGATCTCCGCAGCATGGGATTCAAAAGGAACATCAAAAAACAAGGCGTGGTGCCGGGCATTCGCGAGTTTTTTGTTCAACCCCACATAATAGAGTAAACAGGATGGGGCCATCACACGCTTGTCCCAATACGCAGGTGAATACGTGCGATAAGGTTCCTCCAACAGAACAGACTCTGTGAATTGATAATCGGCACCCGATACCACTACATCCGCCTCATAGGTTTTTTCTCCACGGGTTGTTTGTACCCCTGTAGCCTTACCTGCCTTAACCAGTATCTTTTCCACCGGTTCATTGAAATGAAATTCAACACCCAGTTCCACCGCCAATTTGTACATGGCGTCCACCACCGCATACATACCCCCATTTGGATACCAGGTCCCTCCCTTGATATCGGCATAGTTCATCAGGCTGTAAAGGGCCGGTGTATTCTCTGGCAAAGCACCCAGGAATAAAACAGGAAACTCCATCAGTTGCCGGAGCCTTGTATCCTTGAAATGTTTTTGAATATGTTTTTGAATGGAGGTAAATACATCCAGGCGAAATACCCCCTTTATGATATCCCAATCCAGAAATTCGCTAAGGGAACGACCGGGTTTTTGAACCAGTTTGTTGATGCCTACTTCATACTTGAATGCCGCTTCATTCATGTATTTATCCAACTGCGCGGCACTACCCGGCTCAATGGATTCAAATAATGATCGGAGTTCTTCGTAATTCGCAGGAACATCGGTATATCCCTCTCCCCAATAAACCCGGTAAGAGGGATCGAGGCGGGTAAGCGTATAATAATCGCTGGTCTTCTTGCCAAATGCAGCAAAATACCGGTCAAACACCTCTGGCATCCAATACCAACTCGGGCCCATGTCAAACGTGAACCCATCCTCCTTCCACTGACGGGCACGCCCTCCCGGACCATCGTTCTTCTCAAATAGTTGAACCTGGTAACCGGCTTTTGCCAAATAGGAGGCAGCAGACAATCCGGCAAACCCGCTGCCAATGACCAGGGCTTTCTTCAAAGTGAAAGGGTGATTAAAAGTTAGTTTCTGCTGATCTGTTCTTTCAACAATTTACGCGCAAAGTGAATCCGGCTTTTAATGGTACCCAAAGGCTCATTCAAGGCCTCTGCGATCTCATGGTATTTGTACCCATCAAAATACAAAAGAAATGGGGTACGGAAGATATGTGGTAATTCATGTATCGCTTTGTGGATCGCCTTAATGTTCAGATCACTCTCCGCCGCATTGGCCACCATGGTTTGGCGGTTGTTCAACAAAAACTCATTGGGAGAATTGTCAAAGATCGTGTTCTGCTTGGCCTTCCTCCGATAGTTGTTGATGAAGATATTGCGCATAATGGTGAAGAGCCAGGCTTTGATATTCGTGCCCACATTATATTTTTCCTGGTTGGCCAAGGCCTTATACAGGGTCTCCTGGTACAGGTCACGGGCCGCCTCGTTATCGCGTGTCAAATTGATCGCGAAAGGTTTGAGGAACTCAGCATTCTCCACAAGCAACTGATTGAACTCCACAGTAGACATAGTTATAATGTTTAATTATTACGAGTGTGAAGTTAAACAGAAATCGATGTTTAAACAAAAAAATTTGTTGAATATTTCGTTAACAAAACTTAAACAAATTACACCTTGATTATGAGGATTTTAAGATGATCAGGATCAAACAGCGGGTTTTGGGAAGTGGTGAAATTGGGAAGGATTGGGTGGAATCAGAGGGCGTGGAGGAACTCCATTACCTCGGCGAGAGAGTACTTGAACTTGACATTGGCGGGAATTTCCTTCTTATGCATGGAGGTAAGCGGACCCGAGATAACAAAGGATTGGTCCTTCATCCGGGTTTGAAGATTGAGCAGGAACTTGTCCATATGGAAGGTGCGGGAAGGGGAAGTAAGGTGCATGAAAACGTAGTCGGGTTTTTTCATCCGCACCACATATTCCAGGTCTTTTATCGGAAGGTCGGCACCAAGGTAAATAACCTGTGCCCCGCGGTTCTTGAGCAGAAAATACACATAGAGTAAAGAAAGCTCATGGTGTTCGCCTTCTGGCAAACAGAGTAGAAAACTGGTATCCAGGGTTACAAGGGAGCGTGTACTCTCAATACCCCGGATCAATTTCTGGCGGATGATATTGGATACAATGTGTTCCTGGGCCGGGTTGATATGACCCGTTTGCCAAAGAATACCAATTCTTTCCAAAAAAGGGAAAATAATGCGCGTGATCGCACGCTCCACACCATTGCGGGAAATATAACTATCCAGTGTGCGCTCAAAACCATCGATCTCCAGTTCCACCATGGTGTGGATCAGGTCGTGGATCACCCGTTCCTGTTGGGCTTCTGCCTGATTAAGGGAGAGGATCTTTTCGCGGATCTCCTCCTGACCCATTTTATTGATATGGGAAATCTTATACCCAAACTTATTCAGCAGTGAAATATTCAACACCACCCGAAGCTCTTCGTTGGAATAATACCGGATGTTGGTTCCCGTACGCTGGGGTTTAAGAAACCCATAGCGCTGCTCCCATATCCGGATGGTGTGGGCCTTTATACCCGACAGGTTCTCAACGTCTTTGATGGTGAAACCGTTCATACGTCAGTAATTACAATCCGTGTGGAAAAAGGTTTGGAGAAAGGGAAAATAAGAAATAAGAAACAGAGAAATAAGGAAGTAATGGGTAAGCCCGGCAATCCCATATTCCCTATTTCAAAGGTTTTTGTTCAACAGCCTCCCCTGCTCGATCAACTTCCCCAATGGCCCTGCAATGGACGGGTGGCTCAGGGCCTCAAGGTGCCGAAAACTATGCAGGTCAGAACCCGCCAGGTCATAAAAATCATTTTTGATCATGTACTGCGCCAGGTTCTGACTGGATTTTCCATAGAACCCGGCCAGTGAATTGATGTTGAGTTGAAAAAGGTACCCGGCCGCTTTTAGTTCAACAAAAAATTCTTTGTTTCTTTCATGATACACATACCGTTCCGGGTGGGCGATCACGGGCTGATAGCCTTGTAACTGCAGATCGAAAAGCATTTCCTTCAGGTCAAACGGCGGACTGGCCATGGAGAATTCCACCAGCACCATATTCCCGGCGATCGTAAGCAAGGGCTCCTTCCTCTCTAATAATGATTTGAAATGACCATCCAGAAAATACTCCGCAGCGGCATGGATCTCCACGCCGATCCCTTCCTCCGCTACCCGTTGTTTCAATTCCAAGACCCGTTTCATGATATCATCGCGGGTATTCGGGTACATCTCCCACATGATATGCGGTGTCGTGATGAGTTTCTTAAATCCTATTCCCGCCATTCCCCGGATCAATCCCAGGGATGTTTCCATATCTGGTGCGCCATCATCCACACCCGGGATCAGGTGAGAATGCATATCGGTATGCAGACCTGCATACACGGGCGTACTGTTCTTCGATTTAAAAAGGGAAAACATGAAGCACGAAATTACTGATTCCTTATCGACTCTTCTTACTTAACAACTCACCATAGAGTTTTTCCATATCCTTTACTAACCGCTTATAGCCATATTTGTTCAACACAAAATCCCGGCCCGCATCACTCATCAGTTGTCTCTTTTGTTCCGAATCCACCATCTCTACCAACTGATCGGCAAAGGCGTCCTCATTGCCCAGGTCGGCCAATAACGCCGTCTTTCCCTCGAGCACAACATCGGCAATACCCCCCACGCGGGTAGACACGATCGGTCTTCCGGCGGCCTGCGCTTCGATTAAACTCACCGGGGTTCCTTCGTTCAGGGAAGTGAGACAAATGATATCCAATCCGGCACAAACTACATCCACGTCCATCCGCCAGGAGGTGAATACCAGCGGTGCTTCGGGGTTCTTTTCTCCCGGCGCGGCAAAAGGAATACCCGCTTCGCGGGCCATGGTCATGATCGGCTCGCGGCTTTCACCGTCACCAATGATAAAGGCTTTCACCGGTTTATTACTTCTGGTCAATACCTTTTTTAGTGCTTTAATGAATAGGCCATGATTTTTGATGGGTACCAATCGTCCAATGATACCGATCGCGATCGTATCCTCCGCCAGTTGAAATTCATCCCTGAATTTCCGGCGCTTCAGGTCCTGATCCACCACAAAAGGATCCAGGTCAAGACCAAGGGGGATGATATGAAATTTATTGGCGGGTGCGATCTTGAATTCATCTACCAGTTCATGACGCTGTTTTTCACTAATCGCCACGATTCCGTCGGTAAACCGCGCGAGGTATCGTTCCGCCCGGATGAAGAAATTTGTCTTCAGCGGATTAAAATAAGAATGAAATACATGTCCGTGAAAGGTATGCACGATCACCGGCACCTGGCAATTCCTGGCGGCGAGTCGACCTAAGGCGCCTGATTTGGCAGCATGGGTATGCACGATATCCGGCTTGAATTCACGAATGATCTTCTTCAATTTTTGATAGGCCTTCCAATCGTCATTAAACGAAATCGCCCTTTTCATTTCCGTTACACAAAGAGGAGTAATGCCGTGGTGGGTAGCCAGTTCATCGGCATCCTGTTCATGGTCATCCTTATCCCCTGTTACGAGCAGGGTCTCAAAATCAGGTGACATATACCGGCTAAGAAAGACAGCGTTTTTGGAGGGGCCGCCAACTATGAGGCGATTGAGAATACGTAGTACACGTGGCATGTCAGGACAAATGTGCTAATGATTGAAACAGAAAAAAGAAACTAAGCGTTCGCTTCCGGTTGCGCATCCACTCCCAGATGGTGGGATGGAAATGAAGCGGACTATTTTCACAGACAGGTTCACGGGTGGTAATGGTCTCACCACGCAGTATCCTTTCAAGCACCTGCCTCAACACAGGTAATGCCGCAGCATGCTGCAGGATCGGATAGGTGGCAAAATTATCGTTCTTCGAAGGTTGTAAAAAGATTTGTTCGATGATCCCGCCCGTGTCCACGCCTTTGTCAACAAAATGAATGGTGGTACCAAATAGTTCAGGCTGCCCGCTTGCCAGGGCCCAATACCCACCATGCACACCCCTAAAGGCCGGTGTGATGCCATCATGGATATTGACAAAGGGAGCTTCCACACTTTGAAGGGTCTGATTGGAAATGATCCTTGTGCCATTCACCAGCACAAGATCCGGGTTGATCTTTTTCAGGATAGCCTGGCATTCTTCGCTATTGACAGAACTTATCGGAATGATCGATCTGTCCGTTGGCTTTTGGGTATCTATTCGGTATTGCTGATAGAGTGCCCTTTTCTGTTCCCGGGAAAGAAAATTGATAAGGGGAGATATACAAGAAATGAAAAATACTTGTCCAAGGGCCTTCAGCCATCCGATCCTTTTCGCCCGGTTTCGGATCAACAGCCAACGCGATACCGGCTTTTCCAATATGATATGGCCAATAGGAATCTGTGGATGAATATGATTGTATATCATCCAGGTTGAATCCGTATCTCTGGCGAGAAGTACGAGTTTAGTTCCTTGTAAAGTTGGTTCGTTCATAGATCTCTGATAAGTTGAGTGATTCCATTTGCCCCTTTTCACGGGCAATGGAATACTCCTTCAATATGCGTTCCAAAAACTCTATATTCTTTTCTGTATGGCTTCCAAAATTGTGCGGATGCCACCAAAGATGATAAATATGGCCTTGGTCAGCCGCATGCCACATGCTTTTCCTGATCCGACGGAATCGAAGGGGATCAAGGAATGAAAGAGAGGATGACCAGGGCCTCAGAAAACGACTGGCGGGCACATTGATGATCGGTGCCGGTTTCGGCCAGGCATGGGTGTGATGCCCGGTTATATTCAAATATGCATCGGCCAATCTTACAGCGCGGCGAAAAGAATTTTCCTCTTCTCTGGATAAGGGCCGGTAAACAGATGACTCCTCATTACCTCTGAATACTTTGATGCCAAGCTCTTCGCAAATGGAAATATGAACAGGCCCATACTGATTCCGTGGAAAGATGATGCTGTGAATGGGTATCCCCTTTTCATGGGCTACTTCGATGGCTGCTACCAGATCTGCCCTGAATTGTTCGGAAGTTGTATCCTTTTCCAGCGCATAAAAATGGCAATAGGTATGCGTGCCGATCTCCTGACCGGGTGACTGACGGATCTGCTGTATGAGGTGAGGAGCAAAATGGTAGACCGGTTCGAGGGGTTGATCCTTGATATAAGGATAAGGATCATATTCCTTTCGCAAATAGTGGGGCAAAGTGGCCGGCCACTTTTCCATCAGAGCTTCCTTATTTTCGTGAAAGAGAAAGCCTACGGTGGCCCAGGTACAATGCACCCCATACCGTTCAAAGAGGCTAAGCAAGGCAGGAACAACCTCTTGTACTTTGGCAATATTTAATCCATACCCTTCGAGGGTCCGGTGGTCCCGAACACCCCAGAACAATTCAAAATCCAGCGATATGGTAAATACTCCTTTCGGCATGGTTGGCTTAGGTCATATATTTATTATACCAATATTGAAATGACAAGAGTATCCAAAGTTTTTCCACGGTGTCATGGGTAACAGGGGACTGCAATTCTTTCCGGATGGACTCAATATAAGCCGGGTTCAGAATCCCCTGCTCACGAATGGTTGACTCGTTGAAGAGGTCCTTAAACAGGTAATCATTCAATTCATGTTTGAACCAATTGAGCATTGGTACATCAAACCCTTTTTTGGGACGATGATAAAGTTCAGGGGGCAATATGCTTCTGAAGGAATCGCGCACAATCCGTTTACGCTGGTTGCCTTTGATCTTGTATTTGGCTGGCAGGGAAAAGGCGAACTCAACAACCGGATGGTCCAAAAATGGTGACCTTACTTCTAATCCATTGGCCATACTAAGTCTGTCTACCTTAACCAGCATATCTCCGGTAAGTACCAGTTCCATATCTGTTCTCAACACAGAATTAAAATCTTCTTCATTCAGATAGCGGAGTGCGTCCTTTTTTACTTTCTCTACCTGACTTTTATTTACCTGGGCCAGTGTTTCCGGTGACATAATACGGCCAATATCGTCGGCAGTATGTATAGAGGCCCAACGCCAATACCGGTCATGGCAATTTAATTTGCTGCCTTCGGCAAAACGATCCAACTGTCTGACCAGGTTACCGATCTTGCTTGTCCGGTTACGGGGCATGGCTTTCCATAAAGGATGGCCTGCTCTTACCATAAAACTCATCAGGTCGCGTCGGCGGGCCCGCCATTCGGCATAATGTTTATTGTAACCGGCAAATACCTCATCGCCACCATCACCCGATACAGCCACCGATACATATTTCCGGGTTTGCTGACTTAGGATGAACTGTGGCAGCAGGGATGGATCGGCAAAGGGTTCGTCGAGATAGTCCAGTGCCGGAAAAAACGCATCGAGATAATCCGAATGATCAAGGTAGAAAACCGTGTGGTCGGTTTGGAATTTCTTAGCGACCAATTCGGCATAATGAGTTTCATCAAAAAAATTATCGCCTTTATATCCTACTGAAAAGGTGCGAAAATGTTTGACGTGTCGGCTGGCCAGCGCTACCACTACCGAAGAGTCGATCCCGCCGCTTAGAAATGCTCCCAATGGAACATCACTGACCAATCTTTTTTGTACCGCCTCATCCAGCAAGCCCACCAGTTGCTTCTGTGCATCATTGTATCTGGGCACCTTTTGGTAAGAGGAGGTGACCGGAAGTACATACCAGGCTTTTTCCTCCCGAGTACCTGCACCCACTCGTATATCGAGGCAATGGCCGGGTGGCAGTTTGCGGACCCCCTGAAAAATGGTTTGAGGTTGGGGTATATAAGAGAGCTGAAAATATTGGTAAAGGGAGTCGTAATTGATTTTTCGGGGAATATCATAGGCCATAATGGCCTTCATCTCAGAGGCAAAGATCAGGTTGTCCTCATCTTCAAAAATGTACAGGGGTTTCTTACCAAACCGGTCTCTGGCCATATAGAGACGGTTTTCCTGATAATCATAGATCGCAAAGGCAAAAAAACCTTCCAGATCGGACAGGCAATCAAAACCTTTACGGATGAATAGATGGAGGAGAATCTCCGTATCGGACTGGGATTGGAGGGCGGCTTTTTGTTCTTCTGAGAAATGACGGTCACGGAGCTGTTGGTAATTGAAGATCTCACCGTTAAATACGATCACCCAACGACCGGTGGGATCCCATTTGGGTTGGTGCCCCCCTTCGCTGGTGTCAATGATGGAAAGTCTTCGATGTCCCAGGGCTACATGATGGTTGGAATAGACACCTTCATCATCAGGCCCTCTTTTTTCGAGAGAAACAACGGATTGTTGTATTTTTGAAAGTCGCTGCCTGCCCCGATCTGTACGGGCAATGATTCCGGTGATGCCACACATCTGACGCCAATTATTTTATGCAATATATTACTATAAACGATTACTTATTACTTCCCATCTTCCTTTTTATTGTATTCATACTGGCGGCATATTTTCGGAACAAATATTACCCGATCCTGCATCCACTCCGAAAATATTTCCTTCCTGCATTTTCCGTTAAAATTGTTGGGGCTGTTTTTATCGGTATCGTTTATCAGTATTATTATAAAGGTGGGGATACGCTCAATTTCTGGGAACACTCCACCCTGATCAATTCGTCTCTAACGGATTCCTTTTCCACCTGGTTCAAACTGCTTACTGCATCAGCCGATCCCTATGATACAGATGTATTTCCCTATACATCCAAAATGATCTGGTACAGCAGTCCGGCCGACTATCTGGTACCCGCCATTGGGGCATTTATCGGTGTATTTACCCTTACCACTTACCTCCCCACCGCTGTTGTCTTCTGTGCGATTTCTTTTATTGGTATTTGGAAAATGTTTGTGGTATTTACCAAACTCTATCCGAAGCTGCAAAAGCAAATGGCCATATCTTTCTTGTTTATTCCAAGCGTTTTCTTCTGGGGTTCAGGTTTCTTGAAAGACACGCTCACCTTTAGTTGCATCGGCTGGCTGGTACACTATTTCTACCTGATATTTTACGACAACAAGAATGTGCTGGCAAACAGCCTGAAATCCCTGTTCTTCCTCTATATCATTTTTGTGGTAAAATCCTATATCGTTCTGGCCTTTCTGCCAGCCGCTTTATTGTGGGGAATGGGCCTTCTATCGTATAAGATCAAAGACACGCGCTGGATCATCGTTTCGCGCTATTTACTCTATGGTATCAGTATTGTTGCCCTGGTCGTTGTGGGAGGG
This sequence comes from Chitinophagaceae bacterium, assembly GCA_033762195.1. Taxonomy (GTDB): domain Bacteria; phylum Bacteroidota; class Bacteroidia; order Chitinophagales; family Chitinophagaceae; genus SpSt-398. The sequence goes on from JANRLV010000101.1 coordinate 28,302, forward strand.
AAAATGCAAACAGAGTTATTTGGGGAGTATAATGTGGAGAGTATTGCCTACAAATCCTCGGTTACCCGGGATTATTTATACCGTATCTCGAATGAGCAGGATGGCTCGGGATATACGTTGGGGGATATGGATCCCACCTTGCTGGGGATGCTGGAAAAGGCACCGGCTTCGATCAATGTAACCTTGTTCCGGCCTTATCTATGGGAAGCACGAAAGCCCATTGTATTCTTATCAGCGTTGGAATCACTCATCTTCCTTGGCTTCACGATCATCGTGATATTTAAGAACAACCCTATTCGTGTTGTCTTGCGGATTCTGGGGGATGAAACACTTCAATTCTGTATCATCTTTACCCTTGTATTCGCCTTTGCAGTAGGGTTATCTACCTCAAACTTCGGTTCCTTATCAAGGTATAAGATCCCCTGTATGCCTTTTTACCTGGCCCTTCTTTTTATCATCTTTAACCCACCAAAGGAACAGTTGGTGTTACGTAAAAAGTTCCAGGAACAAAAGGGAAGTGGAACGTAGACTGTAATGGTCTTCCATATGTTGCCTGCCCCGTTTACCCATACGCGTGCGCAATTCCGGGTCGGCAATCAGTTTTAGTAACCCGGTCTTCCACTCTTGCTGCGTTGAACAGATATACCCACACTCATCATGAAGAAGAATTTTTGGGTTCACCCCTACAGGTGAAGCTAATGCAGGGATGCCACAGGATAGGTATTGAATAAGTTTAAAACCACATTTACCTTCAAACCAGGGGCCTTGCTTTAGCGGCATTACCCCAATATGCATTCGAAGCAGGTCTTCCAGTTCGGTTTCTGCCTTCCATTTTACATAGGTGAAGGGGAAATCCCATTCAGGTGCTTTGTTAGATATAATAAGGATCTCACAAACCTTTGCCTCTGCCAATTCTTTCAGTACCCCTTCAATTTCTTCCAGGTTGTGTAAAGTGGTATGGGTACCTGTCCAGCCCACTACTACCCGCCCGCCTTCAAACTGATCACGTAATGCGTGATGGCCATTCTCGGTGTCCACAACGGTAGGAATCAGCACCACATTTTTATTAAAAGGCCGGGCATAGTCACACAAAAATTCATTACCTCCGGCTACCTTATAGGACCATTTGATGATATACTTGATCTTCCAGGTGGCTTTGAGAAACTTTTTAAGAAAAGAAATTTTCTCACCCCCGGGTATCCAAATGGCATCATCATATTCATGTATGATCTTTTTCCGAAAGACCTTGGCCAGCAACCACTCAAATACAGGAGGTCCAAGAGGTGCCGCCTCACGATGAATAAATATATAATCGGCCTGCAGGGATTTGAACAAATGCCCCACACGTCTGAAATACCCCCTGAGTGTGCCCATTGCTTTTTGGAAACTACTTCCCTTTCTATACAAAACCTTCCAGGCCTTCTCATCCAGAAAGGTCAACAACTCATAGTTATACCCTTCTTTATCCAGTAATGGGAGAAAAAGTTCTACCCGAAACCGTTGGGAAGGGGCTTCTCCCAATGGATAAGGAACCCAAAAATGTATACGTGGTTTTTTCTCAGGCATAGATAGCTGGATAGATCCGCGCCGGAATGGAATAGGAGCGGTAGGTCTCTGCATTCAGCAATATTTTATCGCGGAGCGCCGCTTGATCGCTCCCATTGATCAGCTTGTCCAATTGTTCGAGCGCCAAATGATGAGCGCTGGTATTCGCCATATCCAGCACGACGCCCGTACCGGTGCTTTGAATAATATCCGAATCATCTGAAATATTGGGACTGATCACCACGGGTAGTCCCATGGCCCAATACTCCCCATCCTTGATCGGTGTACAGTACCGCTTCGAAGGCACCGGTTTTACCGGTGTAATGCCAAAATCTGCGAGTGATAAATAGCGGGGCACCTCCTGGTGTGGTACAAATTGGTTGACCAGCACATGTCTGGGTATGCCAGCCTGGTCCAGTTGGGTATCCAGGTCTGCCCGCTTTTTATTGGTCAGTAACAAAAACCGAAACCGGTCACCCCAAAAATCATAGGCGGAATGCAAAAAGGAAAAAACTTCTTCATTGTAATATATATCCCCGAGCTTACCTGCATACACACAAACGATCTTATCGCCGCCCAATCCAAGCGAGGCCGCTAATGAAGAATCTTTGGGCCGCGGGTAAAACAAGGTCGTATCAACACAGGCACCCTTTACAAACATTTTTGGGCCGATATCGATACCATAGGTGGTTTTAGCAAAATCATGCATCCCTTTGGTTGCGGAGATAATATAGGTTGCCCGTTGAGCTTGTCTTTTCTCTAACCAGAAAAGTATCCGATAAGCCCATCCTGTTTTTGGCCAGGTACCATTCTCTACCATCGCCACTGCATGTGGCTCAAAACTATCGATCACCAGTTTGCGACGGGTCAGTACACTTAAGACCCAGGCCATACCACCCGCCGGGGTACAAAAAGCATGGATCACATCAACCCTATTGGCCAGGATCAATCTGAAAATGCGCATGACCTGTGCTGCAAACCCCAGTAGTTTTTTGACGCCAAACCGCCGGTAAGGCAGGGCGACAAGCTCCATATTCAGTTCTTTCCAGGCATTGTTTACCTGTACTATTTCTTCGGGAGAAAGGCTGATGGCCTCCTGTTCGGAAGTCACTAAAAAAATCTTCTTGTCAACGGGTATGGCTTGCCGAATGATCTTTACGTAAGGCAATGTATAGGTTTGTATAAGCGCATCCTTATAACTCCACTGGGTGAAGATCAGCAAGGCATTTTTGATTTTTATCGGAGACGTTGAATCCATTTTCGTCCAATCACAGATTTGAAAAATAATAAAATGAATTTCTTGTTCAATCCCGCGCCTGCTATGGCACGCCAGGCTTCCCTTACAGCGGCTCCCCGTTTGTGATCAAGGTATTCATGGATCCCGCAGAAATAATGCGACCAGGCCCGTAGTTTTTTCTCCTCTACGGGGCTCAGGTCTAATTCCTGTACGGCCCACTCGGTTGCTTTTCTTCGGGCTTCGATCACACGCTGGTTATTTCCCATGGAGCGGTCATCATGCTCACGCATGCTCATACATACCTTATCCTTTAAAAAAAGCCGGAACCGCTCGGTATTGAGCAGGATAAACAGCCAATCCTCCATACTCGATAACTCACGTTGCGGCGGGAAGGCCTTGAAGAGTTTATCCTTTATCCGAATACAATAATTACAGGCGAGGATATTACCAGCCAAGAAAAAATCCCGGTCATACCAACCTTCAGAGAGCGATTGTATGGGTGCCGCTTTATGCCGGCCATCGCGCAGCAGAAAGTCATACTTGGTGGCTAAAAAATGGATCCCGGGAGTTTTGCGAATCACCTCATACAGGGTGGAAAGATAGTCCGGTTTCATCAGGTCATCCGAGTCAAAGAAAAGGGCAAACTCGCCAAGCGCTTTTTCCAATCCAAAATTCCGCGCCGCGCCCCGTTCCTCATTCTGTTTATTATAATATTTTACTTTCTCGTGTCCGCCAAAAAATCGGGTCACCAGGGCTCCGGTATCATCCGTACTGCCATCATCCACCACCAGTATTTCAAAGTCAATAAAGGTCTGGCTCAAAACCGAATGGATGGTTTCGGAGATAAGATCCGCGCGGTTATAGGTTGGTATGATAACGGAGAAAAACGGCATTTGGATTTCTTAGCACTCGTAATTGTCCTAGCCTTTACGCCTTTGCGTCAGGTCGCTAAAGCACAAGGGGATTTAGGAAAGTAGTTCTTGGTAGAGGGAGATATGCATCCGGGTTTTTTCCTGCACGCTAAAGGCATACGCGTCCTTCTTTGCCTGGGTTGCCATTCGTTTGGCTTCTTCCGGATTTTGTTTCATGAAAAGAACGGCTTTTGCAATTGCCTCCGCATCTTTAAACGGAACGACATAGGCATTCTCCATATGACGGGCAGACTGATAAGCATAGCCTGACAGAGTTAATATCTGGGGTCGTTGGGCCATCATACCTTCGATGATGGTGATGCCCCCAGTTTCCACATGCTCATCAATGGGCACATGCAGGTGTACATCAAATAATTGGTACAAGGCTGATGTATCATTGACAAAACCACCATACACCACTTTGTCTTTCAACCCGTACTGCTCAATGAGCTGCATGGCTTCATCATAAAATGAACCTTTTACACCAAATATAAAGAACCGGATATCGGGGTAGTCATCCAACAAACGGGCCGCTTCAATGATAAACTGGTGCCCCTTCCAAAATTCAAACCGCGATAAAACACCTACAACAAAGGAATTCTCCAGGTTGAGATCTTTCAATTGTTCCCGTATAGCTTGTATCCGCTCGGGGCTCACTTCGTAATCGGCAGGGTTTACTCCATGATAGATGGTACTCAGTTTTGATTTATCAAAATCCCAGTTTTCATCCAGGTACTTTCGCGCAACATCCGAAGTGGCAATAACCCGTTGTGCTGTCTTGAACGTGAATTTATCTAATCGCTCCTGCTTCTTATTATTGAAATCGTGGGCCCAGCTAACGTTCTCACAGGTAGTGACCAGTTTATTCAACCCGGCCATTCTACCGGCTACCTGGCCCACCAGGTTACCAAATGGAAGGGAAGAGTGGATCAGGTCCACATTATATTCTTTGATCAGGTCGGACACCATGAGCATATTCTTGATATGCGACCACTTTCCGGTATGCGGGAGTTTATAAACGGGCAAGTCGAGTTTGGACAGGTCATCACACAGGTAAAGATCCTCATCACTGTTGATATCAATGATCACATAGACCTGGTTGATGCCTTCCTTTTTAAGCTGTTCGGCAAACCAAAACCATTGAAGAGATTTCTTGATGTGGGAGAGGCAAAATAGAACGGTCATATCCAGGATTTGACTTTTCGCAAGGTCAATAGGACAAGGGTGGGAAGTTGCAATTTTCGGGCAATATGAGGGATCCGCTTTTCCTCAGTGATCCAGGCCGCAGGAAAATTCTTTTGAAGAAAATGGAGGATGCGTTTGGAATCTTTGATACTTCCGGCCGCATATAACGCCCTTAATTGATAACTAAGATGATAAAAAAGGGATTTGTGCTGGTCCACTTTCTCAAAAATGGCGGAGTTAATGGAAAAATCATGCTCCATCGAATAGGAAAAGGCATCATTCAATGGTGAAACGGAGCGGAGCAGGTTGGCTGTTTCTGTCCAACCAAGATGATCACAAAGGTTGAGATAAACCCGGCACCAATCAACGATGAATCGGTCTTGCTGGGAAACAGATTTACTTTCCTCATGCAGGCGATACCGGGCGTAAACATCCGGTACAGCCTTAAACTGACAGACACAGGCCAACCGGGCAAAGAGGTCATAATCCATTCCATAATGCAAGGCTTCCGAAACACGGCCGTTCACCAGATCGAGGTATTTTTTCCGGAAAAAAGCACCGGGTTGAGAAAAGGCCATACCCGAAATATACCGCTCCACCGAAGGATCGGGATAGCCAAAGTCTGTATGGTCATCCCCGGCCTTACTAAATACCACTACACCCCCGTGAATCAAACCGGTTTCGAGGGGGAGTGAAGAAAAATGTTCATTTACTTTATGTAAGGTGCCTGGTGTAAAAAGATCATCGCTGCACAACCAGGTAATGATATCACCGGTAGCCCGCTGAAAACCCTTATTGATGGCATCACTTTGGCCTTTATCTTTCTCACTTATCCAAAAAGTAATGCGGTCTTCATACTTCCGGATGATATCCACCGATTGATCCGTGCTTGCCCCATCAATAACGATCAGTTCCAGGTTTGGGTACCCTTGTTCAGTGACAGATCGAAGCGTTTCCTCAATGTATTGCCCCTGATTGAAAGAAGGTATGATGACAGATATTTTCAGCATGCGTATAAAATCAGAATTTTAAAGCCATTGTTTTCTTTACCGCCAGACAGTCGCCACCACAGACATATAATTTATACCCCCATTTGCGCAACAAACTTACACTTTCTTGTGCATCGCGCGCTGCGAGATGTTTATGCTCATAGATAATAATATCCGGAGATATACGGTCAAAGTTTATCGACTTTAAGGTTTCATAATCCGAACCTTCTGTATCGATGTGCACCAAATCAACTTCGGAAAATTGAAACCGATCCAGCAGGGAATTAAAGCGAAGGGTTTCAATAGCTATTTCTTTGATTCGATCTTGAATTCCGGGGAAATAAGTCGTGTGTTTTTCAATCACGTCCCGATTGAAAGAAGACAGTTGACTGGCCCATTCCGGAAGTTCCTTTGCCTCATCATCCACATAAAAAAAGGATGAAAATCCATCAGCAGGGCCAACCGCTACATTCGCAAAAAAAAGTCGATGCTGTTCCCCTTGATAGTTCGCGACCAGCCGATCAAAAATTGGCTGCATGGGCTCCACCAGAATCCCTCGCCATGCATTCTTCTTGATGTATTTGTGTAAAGGGTCACCATGCATGCCATCATTGGAACCAATTTGCACAAAACTCACCACCCCCTTCTGGTACGTATTATAGGCTTCCAGTACATTATCCAGACTGGACAGACTGGTGGGCGAGCTCCACCCAAACCGACGAAACTCAATAAGTTTTCTGGAGAGCCTGGAAGTCCGTCCCAAAACCCGTCCCACAATTCTTAACATCTCTTGTATTTATAGGTAGGAACAATAACCAGCGTCTTAAACATGAAGATAATTACTTGTGAAACCTCTTTTCAAAATACTTGAAACTTAATCCCGAAAACCATACCAAAATGCCCATCAATGCAAAGGAAAGAATGGTTTTCCCGACGGAATTAAATAGAAATCCTGCTTCGTATAAGAATTGTATAAAAAATATTTGGAGGAGGTAGATGGAATAGCTCCTGTTACCCAACTCATTAAGGAAACGGCTGCTGATCCGATACTTTTGGCTAAAGGAGAAATAAGATAAAAAAACCAGCAAAGAGGGAATACCCCAGATCAGAAACCGGGGATAGGAAACACCATCATATACCACCCTTTCACGTGTAATACCCACGTGCTCGTATCCATAATCCTTTCCCAGCATAACCACAAAAAGGAGATAGAGTGAAGAGAAGAATAACACCTCCGAAAAAGGCGCTAGGCGATCGGATATCTGCTGTTGATATCGGCCAATCAATAAGCCAATACAAAAATAAAACAGGAAGGGAGAAGTCAGTTGATCAATGATCACATTCTCAAATCCTCCGGATACCACACCTGTCATGCCCAGAGAAAATAAAATCAGCAGCAGGGGTAAAAAATATTTTTTTGAGAATATCGCAATGCAGATGACCGTGATCAGATAAAATAGCATTTCAAAATTCAGGCTCCATCCCAGGAAAACAATGGGATCCTGGTATACATTATCATGTACATTCGGGATGAAAAGAAAACTTTTTACCACATCCATTGTGGAGAAAGTGGGGGAAATGGAAGACTCCCGAACGGCATCCAGCAGGAAGTGCATCAGCAGGTAAAGGGCCATTACCGCAAAATAGAGGGGAATAACCCGGAGTAGCCTTTTCTTTAAAAACTCGAATGGCCGGTTATGGTACCCCGACTTTTCAATGCTGGTGTAAATAATAAACCCACTGATAAAGAAAAATATATCCACCCCGATGGCCCCGCAAAACCGTTGGAGCTCGGTAGGGAAATGGACAAATACCACCAACATGGCAGCAATTCCTCTCAGGTGTTGTATATTCTCAAGCCTGCTTTTCAATTGAAATAAATATTTCCCTCAGTTGTTGGGTGTATTGTTTGAGACGGCCACGGTCAAGAAGTAACTGACGGGCATATCCTGAAAAATAGGCCTTGTTGATCGCCAGCCTCTCTCTGTTCTCTCCTGAAGCGCCCACGAGCTTCAATCCCAGGGTGCAGCGCTTTTTCTGGGCGGCTATCCATTCATACCACCAGGGGTGAAGCTTAAATGCAGGGTCCAATAATTCGCGATAACAATTTAATCGGGCATGGGCCAGCCCAAAACCAAAGGTCATTTTCAATAAATAGGAAAACTGCATCCGGTTATCGGGCATGTAGTGCGTTAACACCAGATCATCCCGATAATAAAGCCTGTATCCCATTAAGCGAAAGGCATAACAAAGCTCTGTATCCTCGCCGGCCATCATGTTCTTTCCCTGGCGGCCTACGGTAAGATTCTTGTAACCCGTCTTCCTTAATTGTTCCCAGATGGATTTTCGAAAACTCAATCCTGCACCCCAGAGAAATCCTTTCTCGTTTTCAATATAGCCACTGCGGTCCATTTGCCTCCCTACCGCATAGTGTTGCTGGTAACGAGGAAACCATTCTGGGGCTGCTTTATCAAAGGCCGGTAAAGATTGTCCACCCGTAGCTGCAATCTGTGTGTCCATTGAAAACACTTCGCCGATCTTCAGTACCCATTTCTCCTCTACCCAGTTATCATCATCAATAAAAGAAACGATCTCGTATCGCGCTTCTGCCAACCCTTTATGTCGGGCATGGATCAACCCGGGTTGCTCTTCCTTTACCACGGTTAGCCGGGTAACCGGTTTTTCTTCCCATACCCTTTTAGCTACTTCACCCGTTGTATCGGTAGACGCATTGTCCACTACTATCACCTCCCAGGGAAACCCGGGGTCCACCTGTTTTTGCAAGGCTTGCAAAGTGGGTTGTATCCGCGAAGCGGCATTGTAACAACAAATGATAATGGATATCCCGTTGAATGACATGGTCAATGTTTACCAGGATGCATGGATATCCACCCAAAACCCATAATCTTTTTTATTGGGAAGGCTGTGAAACAGGTCATGGTAGAAACCATAAATCTGTTTGGCCTTTTCATAATCATTCCATTTACCGCCTAAATCCTCTCCGAAATTACCTGAGGTACCTTGCTTGAAGGATTGGCTATAGGGGGGAACGGCTTTCTTATCCAGCCAGTGAATAAAATGGCGGCCACCCAATTTTCGAAAAACCTTGATGGGAAAATTATCCCATTGCCTCAACCGATAACCCCAAAGCCAGCGATTAAAATAATTATTGGGAGGAAGGTCCAAATGAGCGAGGTTATACTGAAATATGAGTTTGAATTTAGTATAGCCTTTTTGGGCAAGCCCATCCAACAAAGTCAGGTCATTGGCTTCTACTGAAATAAAGCGGGGCAGGTTTTGCGGATCAAGTCCTTCAATACAGAGGTAATCATGCCCTTCAATATCTACTTTGAGATAGTAAGGCACCCCTTGCTCGCGCAACACATTGGCAAAAAGACGTGCCTGAATTTGTATCGCATGCCAGGGTAGCCCGTCCCGGCTGGTGATGGAAAGATCAAAGGAATTCCATTCGGGTTTTTCTTCATTGATATAAAAATCAAACTGCCCTTCCTCTTTGGCCACCCCAATATTCAGGATGGCCAATTGCCCCGATGCGATTTCGGAGGCGAACCGTTTGGCCCCGGCGGATGCCTGTACCGGATCGGCTTCGATAGCTATCACCCGATAGCCACGTGACAGGTAATAGGCGGTGTCATCCCCATTGTGCATACCCACGTCATAGATCAATTTCTCCTGGTACATATAATATTCAGGTTAGTGTTTGGTCAATGTTTTTACAAATACCCGCAGATAAAAACTCCCTTGTACACTTGTTTGCGAAAGCGCCAGGGCCAGTTGAAAGCGCTTCCACCATCCATATCTGGCTGCAGACAGGGCCTCTTCAAAAAAACTTTTCATCACGGAGGGATGGAATACGCTTTCCCGGGTGTCCGCCTGGGCAAGTTTCTTTACCGGTGCTACCCCTATCCATTCCCCGCTGAAAAATCGAACAAAGGCATCTCTCTCCATCAGACCCGATTCAGGCAGCAACCAACCAGTATACCGGTGAATCAATTGGTGCCTTGTCTCCACCAGCAGGGATGACCCTGCCGGAACAACTGCTTCATTTTTGACAACGGTCTCCCGAAAAAAACAAAGTGGCTCATTTCCGGGGAAATACTGATCGGAACAGATCCGGAACAGAACTCCATTGTTTCTTAATATATGGATACGCATACCCTCCAGTTCCAGGTGAGTTATCTGGTGGGATTCGAGATAGGTTTTTAAGCAGCGCTCAGGCACCAGTTCACGGAAACCCAGGTCCTCGTACAATCGGAGGGTAGATTCAAAATGTTCAAAAAACCGAAGATAGCTGGTCATAGGTGCCGCCGCACCGATGGCAAAAATATCGGCACAGGCACCTGTCAACTCGTAGGGATTTGAATTGGGAACAAAAAGGGCCTGCTCTTTCAGGCTTCGTTGAAGCAGGGTTCCAAAAGCCGGAGCGATTTCAAACCCGAGGTCATACCTCATTTTCACCAGCACGTCATACTTCAACGCTTTTTCCTTCTCATAGGCTTCCATGAGTTTCCATGCCTGAAATTGAGAATAAAGCATGGAAAGAAGTCCCGATACGGGAATGATCGACTTAATGGAAATGGGTAACTCGTCAAATTGGCGGGAAGGTTCAATACGGAGCGCAACAGGTTGGTATAATCCCCGGATCTCTTCTTCGTTCACATTGGGTGGTGGTGGGGCATCGCCGGCATGATCCTTCCACCAGGATGCAGTCACCGATTCCTCAATGTCCCAGGTATGGGCGAACACATCAACTTCTCCGTATTGCGTAAGGACATTTCGTAATGCCTCAAAGGAAGGGTGGGTATTTCGAAAACTCCGTAAATGACCAGTAAGAAGTAAAGCTATCCGCAAATCAAAATATTGAACTGGTTATCGCTAAGAATTATTGATTGTTTATTTCTATTTATTCGTAAGAAAAGACAAGAAGAGATTAAGATCCTCTGGTGTACCAAGCCCATGCATATCTTCAAATTCCACATCAAAGATCCCGATCTTCTTATCCTCCCGGATCATCCAGTTATAAACCGGACAGGTATAAAATTCATTATTGACCCGGTCATTGTGTACGATCATATCCACAGCCGCGTTCACAAAATCGGAGCCCTTGTCAAAATAATAGATCCCCACAGTGGCTTTATCGGAGATAACCACTTTCTCCTTTACTTCTGTTACATACCCCTGTTCATCCGCTTTAGCAAATGACCATTTGGGGTTTCGCTCATGGTCGGTAAAGGTGAGTATGGACCCTTCGAGTTTTCTGGCCTGGGCATCGGCCAGCATATCGGCCAGAGAGAACTCCACCCACTGATCCGAATTCGCGATCAGGAGTGGTGTATCGTTGTTAATGAACCGCCGGGCAAACAGCACGGTACAGGCAGTGCCTTCCGTAAGTTGGTTCACCGAAATAAAACGAAGGGGAAATTCCTGCTCCAGCGAAGCCACCAATTCTTTCTCCGCTTCAAGATGCTCCTGGCGGGCGATCAGGGTAAAATAAGCACCGGGTACCTGCAGGTTTTCGATCACCCATTTGATCATGGGTTTGCCGGCTACATCAATAAAGGGTTTGGGCTTTTCAAAACCGGCTTTGCGAAACCGCGAGCCTTCGCCGGCCATGGGAATGATGATGTTCACAGTTAGAGATTTATTTATCGTGAGGCGGGAGACGGGAGAGGTGAATAGTGAATGGTGAATAGTGAGTTTAAAAATTCATACAATTCATTCTCACGTCTCACGTTTCACGCCTCCCTATTCACCATTCACTATTCACTATTCACTACTCAATTCTCACGCCTCACGTTCTTGATTATTCAAATACTTGTCACCTGCTACACAAGGCAACTTCACCACCGTTGTTACCACCTCTTCACTCAACACGCGAAAATCGGTTGCCTCACCCGGATCTATACGGATGATATCGCCTCCCGCATACCGAACACCGTTCATCTCCACTTCCCCGCTCACGATCACGGTATATTCTGTAGCGATCTTATGATAATGACTTTTTTCGTAGTCGCCTTTCTTGTATTTCTTGACAGCCACTTCCACTTCACCTGTGGCTAACAGCGTGGGTTCAAAGTTTCCAATGAACCAGCCGCCCTTCATGTCTTCGAGTTTAAAAACGTCCATACAGGTTATTTTGTCAGGCTGTGTTCAAATTCCTTGATCTTCTGTGGGGAATAGAAGGAATGATAATGATCATTGGCAATGGAATATGCCCCCACCTTTTGATTGTTTAAAATAAGTTCATTGATGGTGGAGGAAACGAAGAAAATACCATTTGTATTCGTGTTCTTTTTGATCACCTCAAATCCACCTTTGACAAAATCTCCCGCTTTTTTAAAATAATAAATACCCGCTATGGCTTTTTTGCTGATCGGGCGTTTTTCGGCGGTTTCTACTACAAATTCCCCTTCCATCCGGGCGTATGACCATTTGGGGTGAACGGATTCAAAGGTCACCAACCCACCATCCAGATTATTCTTTTGAAAATACTTTATCGCGGCATCCAGGTCCTTTTCAATGATCTGGTCGCCATTGGCAATAAGTAATGGTTGTTCGGGATCGAGGGAATCGATCGCCATCAGACAACTGCATACGGCGCCCTTGGTCTCTTCTTTCAACCGGATCACCGAAGCCTGACCATCGGTAAGTATATTCACTGTTTGATCAAGATGAAAACGTGTACAATCCTCTTCACGTAAAATAAAGACGAATTTCTTTTCCTTGTTACCGATCTCCGACAGGTTTTCATAGACCCATTGGATCATTGGTTTCCCATCGATCTCCACCAGGGGTTTGGGAAACTGGTACTCCGCATGGTCTGAGAAAAAAGCATTTCCACCGGCAATGGGGATGAGTATCTGTAGCATGGGATTAATTATTGAGTTCGTTGATACGATGGGTCACCGATTGGTAATGAACATCATTCACCCCGGTTACCTTTAACAGGTGCGCGCCCGATGCAACGGCTGCGCGAATGCCATTCTCGTTGTCCTCCACCACCAGGCATTCATCCGGCTTAAGTCCCAACCGCGTGATCGCCGTGGTGTACATCTCCGGATCGGGTTTCCCTTTCTTTACATCCTGGTTGGATAAATAGAAATCAAAATAGTCAATGATACCCGCCTTGGTCAACATATGGGTGATGGTATCTTTTATGGAATTGGAGCAAACCACCAGTTTATACCCTTCACTCTTGAGCCGGGATAAAGCATATTGGTGATGAAATACCGGACGGCATTTCATGATCACCTCTTCAATGGTGTACTGTTGTTTCAGGTCATTGATAAACCCATGCAGTCCCTCGGGAAACCCTTTTTCCATGGTCAGCATCTTGAGTTTTTCGCGCGTAGGCAAACCGTCGTAGGTGACCAGGTGGTCAAACCGGCTGATGGCCATACCAAAAAGACCCAGGGCCTTGTTGAGGGCTTCGTAGTGCCAGTCGCGCGCGTCGATCAGGACACCATCCATGTCAAAAATGACGGCCTTAATTTTTTTACTCATGCTTGAAAAAATTTTGAGCCTCTTCGGGCAGATCGGTGCAAAGCATCAGGTCTTCCCAGCCAAATTTATTGATTAAATGACGATAATGCTCCCATTCTGCCTGATAAGGACGTTTGTGTAACTCCGGCGACACAATACATATTTTTTTACCCTGACGGATATGCCGCCCGATCACCTGCTCATCGATCCAATGTCCATTGAATTCATCAAGCCATACACCTGCAGCTGCCTCGTAGAGATAGGGGTCTTTCTCATACTCACTTTCACGGGTATAAAAATGAAGCCCCTGTTTCCAATACCCGATCGCATCGGGCAGGGACATATCAAAGAAAAAATAAGATTCAATCCCCCGTCCCTGCAACTCCTTTGACATGACCGCCTGTAACCCATCGGCTTTTACATTCAGCGCAAGCATCATAGGGAGTTGGTGGGATTGGTACTGGTCAAGAAAGGCCGAGACCGTTTGCTCCTGACCTGTAGGCATATCATGGGCGATGAACAATTCGCGCCCGGAGTCACGAATATCTGTTTCCACCCCAAATCCAAGGGAAAAGGAGCGATCAAAGGCCGTCACGGAATTCTTCTCCGCAGGTTCCTTCCAATAACCTCTATGTGCCAGGATAATCATGGATTAAATTTTTCAGCCGACCAGCCTGGACGAAAAAGGCTTTTAGAGCCTTTCATCTCGGTGAGGTATTTACGGCCGATGCCGGCAATATTCTCCACCGAGAATTCCAGGTCACATTCATTGTTGATGATCCGCTTCTGATTATGGATACCAATATCAAACTGCACCCGGTAGCTACCCGATGCGAGGGTATTGGCCGGTATCACAAACCGCTTTTTGAATGGCCCCGGCGCCTGTGTCCTGATCTCCGGATCCGGATCGGCATCATCAAATAAGGTATAGGCCAATTGATAATCGAATTGTGACCAAAGGGTAAATCCCAGAATCAAACCATACACTGGTTTTAGCAATTCCCCTTCGATCTCGATGATAATATCTTTATGGGTAAAGAAACCAAACTCCTCTTCATTGGAAAAGGCCCGGGCGCTTTGGACCTTTACATGCTCATCCCCGGCCTCACCTCTCCATTCGTTCTGGCTGCTGTGGGCACCCTCTTTGGTATAGGTGGACAATACCTCTTCAATTCCCCCCTGCAATTGCAACTGTCCGTTCTTCAGGTAAATCCCTTTGGAACAGAGACTTGACAAGGCCATGAGGTTATGACTGACAAAAAGAACGGTACGTCCTTCATTGGAGCTAACGTCCTTCATTTTTCCCAAACGTTTTTTTTGAAATTCGGCATCACCTACAGCCAGTACTTCATCCACCACCAATATTTCAGGTTCCAGGTGGGCGGCCACCGAAAAGGCAAGGCGGACATACATCCCGGAACTATAACGTTTCACCGGGGTATCCAGGAACTTCTCTACTCCGGAAAAATCAACGATCTCATCAAACTTGCGTTTGATCTCGGCCCGGCTCATCCCCATGATAGCCCCATTGAGATAGATATTCTCACGACCGGTCAGCTCCGGATGAAACCCTGTGCCTACCTCGAGCAAACTGGCTACCCTGCCTTTGATGGAGATCTTTCCGGTACTGGGTTCAGTGATACGGCTCAACACTTTCAACAAGGTGCTCTTCCCTGCACCATTGCGCCCGATGATCCCTACCCGTTCGCCCTGGCTGATCTCAAAATTTAATCCCTGTAAGGCCCAGAATTCTTCCACCTCATCCCCATCCACCATTTGTTTACCGGAGATCAATCCTCCGGTCTTACTAAAGAATCCCTTTACCCCATCCACCACCTGTTCACGAAAGGTTCTGTAACTGCCCTTCCCCTGGTGGCCAATGATGTATTTTTTACCGAGGTTCTCTACTTTGATTACTGTGTCGGACATAGTTTCTCAATAAATAAGTGGATCAGTTAGATAAGATCGGCAAAACTCTTTTCCATTCGTCGGAAGGTACGAATCCCTAAGGCGACCAGGAATATCGTTACCCCGATCGAGATCAACACCCCGTTCCAGTCGGGGGTCATCTTGTCTCCAAACAAACACCAGCGAAATCCATCGATCACCCCAACCATGGGGTTC
Organism: Chitinophagaceae bacterium; assembly: GCA_033762195.1. Lineage (GTDB taxonomy): Bacteria > Bacteroidota > Bacteroidia > Chitinophagales > Chitinophagaceae > SpSt-398. The sequence goes on from JANRLV010000101.1 coordinate 43,796, forward strand.
AGGTGATACACCAAGCGGTATTTCTCCGGTACCAGGTTGGTCATATAAGGAACCGGGGAAGCATAAAAACCAAGTTGCACGATGAATGGCACGACATGTTTGAAATCGCGGTATTTCACATTCAGGGCTGTGAGCCAAAGTCCGGCTCCAAAACTGGCCATGAAAGCAACAAGTATAAAAAAGGGAAGAAAAACGATCTGCCAGGCAGGAACAGTGCGATAAAATGCCATCAGCAACAACATCAGCACAAAGGAGATCAGAAAATCCACCAGACTGGTAATGACCGATGCTGCCGGAATGATCATCCTGGGAAAATATACTTTCGAGATCAATCGTTCATTTCCAATCAGGCTATTACTGGCTTCGGTAAGACCAGATGCGAAGAATTGCCAGGGTAACAGACCGGCGAAGACCACCAGCGAGTAATTGATACCAAACGGGGCTTCAAATTTTCCGATCACGCTAAACACGATCGTAAAAATGGCTACGGTCAGCAAAGGACGGATCACACTCCAGGCAACCCCCATCACGGTTTGCTTGTAGCGCACCTTCAGGTCGCGCCAGGTCATGAAGTAGATCAGCTCGCGATAAGCCCACAGGTCGCGTAAATTCAGCGCTGCCAGGCCGCGGGTGGGGCGAAGAATGATGGTGGA
>JANRLV010000102.1:0-8623 GCA_033762195.1 Chitinophagaceae bacterium
TTAGGCGCAGGACATCCGGAAGTATCAGGACCCAATTATTTACTAGGTGAAACGCGAACCGGAAATGGATTCTGGCACTACTATTTTATCAGTTTTATATTTAAAACCCCATTGTCTGTCCTTCTCCTGTTGCTGGGCCTACCTGTTGTTCTTTGGAAAATGCCGGCTACAAAAAAAGAGAAATGGACGATCCTGCTTCTCCTGACCTTGTCCTTTTATTTTCTCCTTGTTTTTGGACTCACTAACCGGTCTCAGGTAGGGATACGCCATGTATTGATGGTCTATCCGCTTTTATATGTAGTCTTGGGCTATTGGGGAAAGGCCGTTTCTGCCTTTAAGTGGAAAGGGCTGTTATTGATTGGGTTTCTCCTTTATACCGGGTTTACCTATTATCGATTTTACCCCAACCTGATCGCCTATCACAATGAATTGGTCGCGGATAAAAGAGTATATACGATCATGGCCTCTTCCAATGTGGATTTTGGTCAATCGGCATTTCGGCTGCAAAAATTCTTAACCAATAATCCTGAATACCGTATTCCGGATTCCATTCCCCAACCAGGAAAATACATCCAGGGTGTGGATGCATATTTGGGGTTGATGGATAAATACAAGATCGATTGGTTGAATGATCATTTTAAGCCAGTTGGACAATTTGACCATTCATTTCTTCTGTTTGAGGTGACAGAAGCCGAACTTCGGCAAAAAGGAATTCGTTAATGCCCGCTTCCCCCCAAACCATATTTGTTATCATCCCTTGCTTCAATGAAGCAAGCGTAATAAAGGATACTGTAGCTGGTGTTTTGGAAAAGGGATACAGTGTGGTGGTGGTAGATGATGCGTCAACAGATGAAACTAAACAGCTTTTACATGGGTTCCCGGTTCATTACCTCCGGCATCGGATCAATCTGGGCCAGGGTGCAGCCTTGCAAACAGGGTTTGACTATGCGATCAGGAAAGGCGCAGCATTCCTGATCACCTTTGACGCCGATGGGCAGCATTTCTCAGGGGATATAGCCCGAATGGTAGAGACCATGGAGGAAAAAAGCGTCGATATAGTTTTTGGTTCCCGCTTTCTCGAGGGGTCAGACTCCAGCGTACCGCCAGGGAGAAAGTGGTTATTAAAAACGGCAAGGTATGTCAATTACTTTTTTTCAGGGATACTCCTTTCAGATGCTCATAATGGATTCAGGTGCCTTAGCCGAAAGGCCGCTGAAAAAATACGTTTGCGCGAAAACCGGATGGCGCATGCATCCGAGATACTGATACAGGTGGCAAAGTTGAAACTAACCTATGCCGAATACCCGGTCAAAATTCACTATACAGCCTATTCAATGGGGAAGGGTCAGGGAAACCGGCACGGGCTGCGAATATTATTTGAATTAATTTTATACAAACTCTTTCGCTGATGACCATTATCCAGGTAATTCTGACAGCCTTTGTGGTATTGATCGCCGTATATATGTACTTGCGGCTGCGCACCACCTTGTTTGATTTATTATTGATCCTGGTCTTTGCCGGGGCTGGAGTTTTCTTTGTCATCTTCCCCGACACCACTACACGTATTGCCCACTTTGTTGGAGTAAACAGAGGCGCAGACATGATCTTTTACCTGGCGATCCTTTTTCTGTTATTTCTGGTATTGAAGTTATATGCGCGGATCAGACGGTTGGAACAGCAGTTTACCGAGTTAGTGCGAGACCGGGTGGAAACTGAAATATATAAGAAATAAGATTACTTATTTCCTCCGCTTTTGAAAATCGGTTTCTCCACCGGTGCCTGCCCATCTTCCAGTTTAAAGTGGAAGATCTTTTCTACATGCACCCATTGCCCATTTTTCCATTGAAACCCTTCATAATCCCCATCGGGGATATAGGTCCATTTTTTTTCAGGCTCTCCATCTTCCGGTATCAGGTGATCGAATACGATCATCTGTAGTTCCGGGTCATAGGCCAAAATTATGCGGGCATCTTCCTTATATTCCAATTGAAACCGGTGTTGTACCGGGCTTGGGATAGAGTCATTGGCAAAACTGAAAAAAGGCCCTCCAAATAAGGGTTCTCCTTTGTCCGTGAAATGGAGTACTTCGATCCATTTCTTATTGCTCATAACGGTGTTGTTATCATTCCCAAACAAGGTGTAGTATTTTTTACCCTTGTATTCTGTAGCCACCATATTGTAATATACCGCTCCGATCCAGCGTAATTTGGTCCGGGTGGAGTCCATCACATTCATGCTTTCTTCGGAAACGTCATATAAAGGATGAATCTTGAAGGACCCATCCGGGGTACGCATTTGAATTGCAGCCCGCTGACGGGAATAGTAATCATCGAAAGACAATACCCATGAAATGATCCGGAAAGCGCTGTCAGGGGCATAGAGTTTGGAAATACCAAGGACAGAATCAAAAGGATAATAAAAGGAATTTTTAACCTGCAGTCCACGGATCAGGGTACGGATAAAAAAGCTATCCGCACGCATCCGGTTCTCAGGCAGGGAATCCATAACCAGTTTCTCGGCATAGGCTGCCAATGAATCTTCCTTGGCCTTTAATTTCTTCAGGTCAGCCGCGGTGATCTTTTGGGCAGATGCCTGGAACTGCAAGAGCAGGATCAGGGTGGCAAATAGGGTCCTCCTTATCATGGGCCAAATTTAATTTTATTCCTGATGCTTAACTGTTTTTTGCATCATGGGCGTATTCATTTACCTGTTAAAGCTTTGGCAAAATCGGTTAACAGGTCAAAACGCCAGTCAATATCCGGGTGGGGAAAATCCACTTCCGGATGGGTAGTGGCGATATAGACTGTTTTCATACCGGCATTTCGGCCAAACTGCATATCACTCATCTTATTGCCCACCATGATCGAACGCTCGAGGTCAATGTTAAACTCTCTGGCTGCCCGAAAGGCATGGCCCGGATTGGGTTTGCGATCGGGGTGATCATTGTTCAAACTGGTGCAATAATAGATCCGGTCAATATGACCTTTTTTCTGGGCAAAGAGTTGCAACATCTGTTCGTGGATATCTGCCAGGTCTTTTTCCGACATCAACCTTTTTCCAACGCCGCGTTGATTGGTCACCACGAATACATGGCCAAAATGCTGGTTAAACGAGGCTATTGCATCAGGCACTCCATCATAGATCCTGAATTCATCGGTATGAAAAATATAAGATCCATCCTTGTCATAGTTGATTACCCCATCCCTGTCAAGAAAGAGACTCCAGGAGGGATCGATAAGTGGGAGGGGAGGGTTGGGGTACATATTTCAGCCAAACATGTTTTTTTCAACCAGTTCACAAATGATGTGTCCAACCATAATATGGCTTTCCTGGATTCTTGGTGTATCGGTTGAGGGTATATTTAAGAGTATATCAGACAGTTCTTTCAATTTTCCACCGCTGGCTCCGGTGAAGGCGATGGTCAGCACCCCCATTTTTTTCGCGGCAGCAAACGCATTCACGATATTGGTGGAGTTTCCGGAAGTAGAAAAACCGATCAATACATCACCAGGTTTCAAAGTGCCTTCGACCATCCGGGCATACACTTCTTCAAAACTGTAATCATTGGCCACGGCTGTGAGGTAGGAGGTGTTGGCATGTAAGGCCTCAGCCGGAAGGGCTTTTCGGTCGGTATAAAAACGCCCGGTGAATTCCGCGGCGATATGTTGGGCATCGGCTGCACTTCCGCCATTTCCGCATAGATAAAGGCGATGCCCCTGAGAAAAGGCGTCAGTGATCTTGTTAACGGCTTCTCCGATCTTTTGGATCATCGATTCATCCGACAGCAGTGCGGTTTTAACATCGATCGATCGGGATATGATCTCCTGAATTTGGTTCATGTGGATAATCGAAAAAGGGTTCATTTTTCACCCAGGGATAACAGCCTGGTGATAAAATTTGACCAACTGTATTTCTCTTTTTCCCTGCGAAGATGGGGAATAAAATGCGCTTTGCCTAATTGGTAGAACCGCTGGATGGCCGCGGCAATGGCATAGGGTTCGGGTTCTGCAATCAGTCCGGTTTGCTCGGATTCGATCAGCGCCGGCAGACCCCCAACATTGGTTACCAGAGTAGGGCATTCGTAATTAAAGGCCAGGGGTGTGACACCGCTTTGCGTGGCGTGACGATAGGGTTGAATCACGAGGTCGGCGGCACAGAAATAATATTTTACCGTATGATCGGGAATGAAATGCGTGTGCAGGATAAGCCGGTCATTGAGCTCAAGGGTTTGGATCAGGTCGCGGTATTTATCCTCTTCCCCATAGAATTCTCCGGCGATCAAAAGTTTGATCGACGGATCGGGTGGGAGCGTGCTCATTGCTTCCAGCAGGAGATCAAGTCCCTTATAGGAACGGATAAAACCAAAGAAGAGAAGCAGCCGGGTGGAAGGATCGATCCCTAATTTTTCCTTTGCTTCCGCTTCACTTATCGGTTCTCCGAAATTATCATACAAGGGGTGACGGAGTTGGACATGTGGTTTTGTGGTAACAAATTTCTTCAGGTCCTGTGTCACCTTTTCACTCATGGTCACAAATCCATCACAAGCTTTAAACAAATAATTGGTAAATGGTTTGTCCCCAATCCTTTTTTCGTGAGGGATCACGTTGTCCGCAATGCAAATGATCCGGCTATGATGGCTTTTTCGGATTATCCGTGCCAGCGTTCCCAGACATGGACCCATAAAGGGCAGCCAATACCGGATGATCACAATATCATGCTTTTCCTTTCTCAATTGCCTTCCCACTTTGATCCAGTTAAACGGATTGATGGAATTGATCAGGCTGCGTATGGGGATGCCTGCCGGAGCCGGCTCGTCGGTAAATTGTGATTTGCCAGGGAATAAAAAACCAGGGTATTGGAGCTTAAAGGAACAAATACTACAGGTATATCCCTGGTCCAGCCACTCCTTGGCCAGGCGATGGTTGAATGTCGTCATTCCACCTCCACGTAGCGGGTGGGCGGGTCCTATGATCAGGATCTTTTTGGTCATGATAAACCAGTCTTGCTTTCAATCAGGTAGGAATTACGTCCGGGTGAATTCCGGGCTACCAATTCAGCCAAAAATCCGGTAAGGAATAGCTGCGCTCCCACCACCAGGGAGGTGAGGGCAATATAAAAACCAGGCCGGCTGGTGATCGCGAAGCTATAATCGATGAGTTTGGAGATGACCAGATAGCTGGAGAATCCAAATCCCACCAAAAAGAATATCGTGCCCCATAAACCAAAGAAATGCATGGGTCGCTTGGAAAATTTGCCAACAAAAGTGATGGACAAGAGGTCAAGGAATCCGTTTACAAAACGTTCCCAGCCAAACTTGGTGACCCCGTATTTTCTGGCCCGGTGCTCAACCACTTTCTCGCCGATCTTCTTAAACCCTGCCCATTTAGCTATAACGGGGATGTACCGGTGCATTTCGCCATATACTTCAATACTCTTGATGACTTTTTGCCGGTAGGCTTTAAGTCCGCAATTAAAGTCATGCAATTTTACCTTGGATACCCTGCGTGTAACAGCATTGAAGAATTTGGATGGAATATTCTTGGTCAGGGTGTTGTCATACCTTTTTTTCTTCCAGCCACTGACCAGGTCAAACCCTTCCTGCCGGACCATGCGCACTAATTCGGGTATCTCATCCGGGCTGTCTTGCAGGTCAGCATCCATGGTAATGACTACCTCTCCTTTTGCTTCCCGGAATCCTTCATTGAGTGCGGCTGACTTGCCGTAGTTACGCTGAAAGCGGATACCCTTAACCTGGGGGTTCTTTTGATGAAGTGTTTGGATCACCTCCCAGGAGCGGTCATTGCTGCCGTCATCAACAAGGATGATCTCATAGGAGAGTCCATTCTCAGTCACCACCCGTTCGATCCAGGTGCAGAGTTCGGGCAACGATTCTTCTTCGTTGTAAAGAGGTATGACGAGCGAAACATCCATTTAGATACTCATTTGGTTCATCGGGTTCACCGGTTTCTTCTTTGTGACCGCTGCACCGATCAGGGAGCCAATAGCCCCCAAAATGGCCATACCGATTACTGTACCAATGGTAGCGAAAAGGATATAATTCTTACTAAACATGTTCACAGCTGTTTCGATCTGGTCATCTGTGGTTTTCCCATCTTCTTCCATCTTTTCACGCATGGTCTGAATAATCTGGTCCTTGAATTCGGGGAATGCCATATTAAAACCGATGACAAATACCAGCATGATCAGGATGACAATGGCTGTAGCCTTGAAGCCATAGGAGAACAGGTTGCCAAAAGTGACCTCGTTGTTTTTCGACTTGGCATACTGGTGAATAAAGAAAATCAATCCACCGATCAAAATGACATATGATAAATAACCCAATGTCTGATTTTGCATCTGGCCAAGGAAATACAGAACGATACTATAGACAACGAGCAAAGCTCCCAGAATGGCACCGGCCACTAAATGGCTGATGGGTTTAGTTTCTTGCATGTTAGTTTGTTTAAGGATTCAAAATTAGCTGGTCTTTATTAATAATCCCCCATACTTTTCCCCGAAGGGTTTTTCCCAAAAAGGGGGAGTTTTGTGACCTGGATCTTTTTTGCGAGAGGGTATAGGTCCATTCCTTCTCCGGATCAAACAAGGTGAGGGTCGCTTTTTGGCCTTCCTGGATACTCAGGGCAGGTAATCCGAATAGCGTCCTGGGTTGGGTACTGAGCAGGCGCACCCAGCGCTCGGGTTCGTTGGGAATAACGGTATTCAGAACAGAAAAGGCAGTTTCCAAACCAGTCATTCCATTTCGGGCATATTCAAATTCACTAACCTTGCTATCGGCTTCATGGGGCAAATGGTGGGTGGCTATACAATCCACAGTGCCATCTTTTACCGCTTCGATCAAACGTAGCCGATCGGCTTCCGTCCGGATTGGCGGATTAACCTTCAGGTTGGTATCATATTCCTGTAGCGATTCTTCATTAAAATAGAGGTGGTAGGGGGTGACGGAACAGCTAAGCTGGATACCTGAGGCTTTGCCACGGTTTACATATTCTACTGACTTGGCTGTACTTATAGCGGTCAAATGAAGTTTTGATTCGGTGTACCGGGCCAGTTTAATATCCCTGGCTACGATCAACTCTTCGGCCATGGCCGGTTTACCGGCTAATCCAAGGGAGGTGGACACTACCCCTTCATTCATCAAGCCGTGGGGGCTAATGCTTTGGTCATCGGGCAACTGGATGATGATGCCACCAAAGGCTTTGATATACTGCAGGGCTTTTACCAATAATCCGGCGGACTGGATAGACCGGATACCATCACTAAAGGCGATGGCTCCGCTGGCACGCATATCATACATTTCAGCCAGGTCCTTGCCTTCGGTTTGCCGGGTAACGGCACCAATCGGGTGGAGGTTGACCGGTTGCGTGGCTGATCGTTGGCGCAGGTATTCCACCTGGGCCTTACTGTCCACCACCGGGTTGGTATTGGGCAGGAGAAAAACATCGGTGTAACCACCTGCTGCAGCCGCGGCGGCTCCGGTTTCGATCGTTTCTTTGTATTCCTGGCCAGGATCCCCAAAATGGGAGAAAACATCGACCCAGCCTGGCGAAATACACAGGTTCTCTATACTGATCTCCTGATCGGCAGGGGTTTGTATAGCAGAGCCAATTTGTCGGATCAGGCCATTTTCAATAAAAATATCCTGGGTTTGCCCGTTGAATGGTGAGAGGGGATCAACGATTCGAGCGTTCTTAATGAGGAGCTTCATTAAGGGGCGAAGATAAGGTTGTTTTTGGGAAGAAAAAATATGGCTAAGAGCCAAAGGCTAATAACTAAGAGCTATTTGCTTTTAGCTGTTAGCCTTTAGGCAGGTGTCGGGATGACTGGATTCCCTGCCTGACGGCAGGCAGGGAACCATCGAGATTTAATAGTTCCGTAAAATATTCAAATTACGAGGTCGGGATGACTGGATTCGAACCAGCGACCCCCACGTCCCGAACGTGGTGCGCTACCGGGCTGCGCTACATCCCGTAAAACGGGGCAAAATTACCTGAATCCCTCTAAAAAGCGAAAAGCTAATAGCTTTAGGCTATTAGCTTTTATTTGTCGGGACGACTAGATTCGAACTAGCGACCCCTTGCACCCCATGCAAGTGCGCTACCGGGCTGCGCTACGTCCCGAACAAACCGGGGTGCAAATTTAAGGGAAATTTTTGGATGAATCCTTCATTTCGGGTTTTTTATGAGGGTATTTCAAGGGTGTTTGACCCAAATCCTTTGACCAAAAGTCAATTTTGAGTTTCTTTATGCCACCTAAGCGGAATACATGATCAAGAACCGGAATTTTGTTTGCTTATCCACCTCAGAATGGGGTGGAAATTATGCGAAGACGATCGTTGAATTAATGTCAGTCCTGGCCAGGGAAAACAAGGTCCTGTATGTGGACTACCAATTTACCCTAAAAGATATGGCCATGGCCATGCTGGGAAAAAGCCAGGCACCCGTTGCCCGGATGTTAGGCTGGAAGAAAAGACTTCAACAGGTTCAAACTTCTGACAATCACAATGTTTTTCTGCTCACCCCTCCACCCATCATTCCCGTCGCATTTCTACCTGATGGCGGATTATACCGGCTATTGCTGCGCATCAACGGGTGGATCATTTCCC
>JANRLV010000103.1:0-24943 GCA_033762195.1 Chitinophagaceae bacterium
TGTTGTCCGAACAGGAATTTGTCTATGTAGGCGACGAAGGCATCATCGAACCAGGTGGAAGAACCCAGCGAATGGGGCTTGACCTGATGATGAGATACCAAATGAATAAGTGGCTTTTTGCCGATATGGACCTTAACCTCACCCGTGCCCGCTCCCTGGGTGTGGCCAAAGAGGAGGCCTTTGTCCCGTTGGCTGCTGCTTTTACGAGTACAGGTGGAGTAAGTGCTAAGCCCGAAAAGGGGCCGACAGCCTCTTTGCGCTATCGGTGGATCACCTCACGCCCGGCGAATGAGTTCAATTCAGTTCGTACCGAAGGTTACTTCCTGCTTGATGCAGCCCTCTCCTACCCCTGGAAGAAATTGGAATTTTACTTGTCGGCAGAAAACATACTGGATGTGGATTGGCGCGAGGCCCAGTTTGATACAGAATCAAGGTTAAGAAATGAAACCGTGCCCATATCGGAGATCCATTATACACCAGGCATTCCATTCTTCCTCAAGGCAGGTATCAGTGTGCGGTTTTGATCAACCCCCGGCCGGATACATCGAACGGAAGCCTTGATCAAGATCACGGGGGGCAAATCCCAATTCGGATTTTGCTTTTTGAATCACAAATCCGGTCTTTGGGGGGCGGCGTCCCGGTTGGGTAAAATTATCAGCCGTTACACGCTCGATAAGCGCAGGGTTCAATGAAAAATGAGCGGCTACCCGGCAAGCAAAACCGTATGGACTCATTCCTTCTTCACCGGACAAATGATAGGTACCGGTTGCCTTTTGCTGAATGATCAGGGCAATGCCTGTTGCCAGGTCTTCCACATAGGTAGGCGTACGCCATTGGTCATCCACTACGCGGATCGGTTGTCCGGATTCAAGACTGTTCTTTACCCAGGTAAATATATTCGATCGTTTCCCATGCAAGGGTTGACCATACACCAGACAGGTACGAACAATGGCAAAGGGAATGGTGCTGGTTTCGGTGATGGCCTCGGCCTGAAGTTTGGTAAAGCCATAAAAATTCACAGGATTGCACTCATCTGTCTCCACATACATGCCCCTTTCGCCATCAAACACAAAATCGGTGGAAACATAAATAAAGTGTGCGGAGATCGCTTCGGCATTCACCAATACATGGGCGGTCCCTTTTACATTCACGGCTTCCGCCCGTTCAGGGTCTTTTTCACAATCATCCACCTGGGTCATGGCCGCGGCATGAACCACAACCTCCGGCCTTTCTTTTTCCATAACCAGGTTCACCGTTGGTTCGTCAAGGATATCCATATCGTAATACACAAAGGAATGTGGCGTTACCACCGGATGGCGGTTCTCCCCTTTTCCGGTCGCCACTACGGTATAACCAGCCAGGAGTAGCTGTTTGACCAGGTATTGGCCCAATAATCCGTTCGCACCCGTGACCAGGATTTTCATACCGCAACTTTACATCATTTAGGGCTGAATTATCCAGAATCCATCATTATTAATTCCCGGCCTGTTTTACCTTTTGGCGGAATACATAACTACCAATCGTTATCAAAACAATCCCTTATTTTTGGTGGATTTTTTGAACGGAACCAATGATTTATTCAACGATTACGGCCTGAGAATGAACATTTTCAATTAAAAGGAACAGAGAATGGCAAAAAAAGTTTCTAAGATCGGGGTATTGACATCAGGCGGTGACGCCCCGGGAATGAATGCCGCAATCAGGGCGGTGGTAAGAACAGGCCTTTATTATGGTTTAGAGGTATACGGCATCATGCGCGGATACCAGGGTTTGATCGAAGATGACATTGTGCAAATGGACTCCCGATCCGTGGCCAATATCATTCAACGCGGAGGTACGATCTTAAAGACCGCCCGATGCAAGGAATTCTATGAGCCGGCCGGTAGAAAAAAGGCGTATGATATCCTGAAGAAAAAAGGGATCGATGGCCTGGTCATTATCGGGGGCGATGGTTCTTTCCGTGGTGCGGTTAAATTCAGCCAGGAATTTGATATCCCTTGTGTAGGATTGGCCGGCACCATTGACAAAGATATTTATGGCACCGATTTTACCATTGGATTTGACACAGCGGTCAACACCGCCGTGGAAGCCATTGACAAGATCAGGGATACCATGGATGCGCATGACCGGATCTTTGTGATCGAAGTAATGGGACGAGACGCTGGATATATTGCCCTTCACTCCGGTATCGCTACGGGTGCGGAGAATATCCTTATCCCCGAGCGCAAGACCGATATCGACGATGTGATCAAATCACTCAAGGAGAAAGAAAGAAGGAAAAAACTGGTGAACCTGATTGTCGTGGCCGAAGGAGATGATTTTGGCGGCGCTGATGAGGTGCAGAAAGTGATATCCGGACAATTGCCCAATGCCGAAATAAGGGTTTGTATCCTGGGGCATATCCAACGGGGAGGGTCACCCTCTTGTCTCGACAGGCTGATTGCCAGCCGCATGGGCTTCCATGCAGTCGAAAGCCTGATCGAAGGCCGTCACAATGTATTTGTAGGAATCCTTAATAATAAGATGCATTATATTCCGCTGGAAAGCGCCGTAAAGAACAAGGCTAAGATCAGCGATGAATGGATGCGGATCGTAAAAATTCTGGCGAGCTAATACCAACGAAAACTGGCTGTCACTATGGCTAAACATGCAGATAAGTATTTTCACAAGGAATTTGATAAAGAAGCAGGCAGACAGCACGCTTCCAAACGGACCAAGATCGTAGCTACAGTCGGACCCGCCTGTGACAGTTACGAGCAATTATTGGAGTTGGTCAGGGCAGGTGTAAACGTGTTTCGTCTGAATTTCTCCCATGGTACGCATGAGGACAAAGCCCGGATCATTGGCTTTATCAAAGAGATCAATGTGAAAGAGCCCTATAATATCTCTATCCTGGCTGACCTGCAGGGACCCAAACTCCGTGTAGGCGAAATAGAAAATGGATCCTTACCCCTCGAAGAAGGGGATATCCTCACTTTTACCAATGAAAAATTGGTAGGTACCCGGGAAAAAATATTTGTCTCTTACCCGGATCTACATAAAGATGTACAACCAGGCGAAAAGATCCTGATCGATGATGGAAAGATCGAAGTCGTGGTGCGTGAAATAACACCTGACAAGATGGTCAGAGTAGAAGTTACCCTGGGTGGTATCCTTCTCCCCAAAAAAGGTGTTAACCTGCCCGATACAAATATCTCCCTACCGTCACTGACGGAGAAGGACCTCGCCGACCTGGAATTCATAATCGCGCAACAGGTCGATTGGGTCGCTTTGTCTTTTGTGAGAAAGACAGTCGATATCGTTGACCTGAAAAAACGTTTAAAGAATGCCGGCTGTAAATCAAAAGTGATCGCTAAGATCGAAATGCCGGAAGCCCTTCGTAATCTCCGTGATATTATTTTGGAAAGTGATGGTGTCATGATCGCCCGGGGTGACCTGGGTGTGGAATTGCCTGTGGAGGAAGTACCATTGATCCAGAAAGACATCATTAAAAAATGTATCCATCGGGCCAAACCGGTGATCGTGGCTACGCAAATGATGGAGAGCATGATGGAAAGGACAAAGCCTAACCGGAGTGAGATCACCGATGTGGCCAATGCGGTGCTTGAAGGTGCCGATGCGGTGATGCTTAGTGGAGAAACTGCCACCGGAAAGTATCCCAAACTGGTAGTGGAAACCATGACCAAGATCATCCTGGAAGTGGAACACAAGGCCTACGATTACAACCGGGAGGAAATGTTGAAACCATTACCGCACTCCCCTTCTTTTTTGAGTGATGCCATTTGTTATAATGCCTGTAAACTGGCTGACGATGTAAAAGCCAATGCCCTGATCGGGATGACCCAGAGTGGATATACCGCTTTTATGTTGAGCAGTTATCGGCCTCACTCCCCTGTTTATATTTTTACCAAAGAGCGCTCACTGGTGAACCAACTCAGCCTGAGCTGGGGTGTACGTGCCTTTTTCTATGATGAAGAAGAAAGCCTCGACGAGATCATCTTTGATCAGATCGATATTTTAAAAGAAAGAGGATTTATCCGTAGCGGTGATGTAGTAGTCAGCACCGGAAGTACTCCGGTGGCCTTGCATTTGCCAACGAATATGTTGAAGATTACGACGGTGGCGTAGGGGGTGAGGAGAGATGACGGAGGACAGATGACGGATGTTGGATGACGGATGACGGATGACAGATGACGGATGTTGGATGATGGATGTTGGATGTTTGATGACGGATGACAGATGACGGATGTTGGATGTTGGATGATAGTGATTAAAATATATAATTTTAGATTAAATAGGAAGAGGGGCCTGAAGAAATTCAAGCCCCTCTCTTTTTTTAATTAACTTTAAATCTTAACCTCTATCATCCAACATCCAACATCCAACATCCGTCATCTGTCATCCGTCATCTGTCATCTGTCATCTGTCATCCGTCCTCCGTCATCTGTCCTCTAAATCAACGAATTCTCCAACGCATACCTTGTCAAATCAGCATTGGTCTTCATTCCCATTTTCTCCAGTATACGTGATCTGTAGGTGCTGATGGTGGTAGCACTGAGGTTGAGTTGTTCAGCGATCTCGGAAACAGATTTTCCGGCAGCGATCATTTTAAAAACATCGAATTCCCGGTCGCTCAGAAATTCATGCATTTTTTTTTGTGAATCATAACCCAGTGCATTGGCCAGTTTTTCCGCAATGGAGGGCGTAATGAACTTACGACCCAGGCGAATGGTTTGAAGTGCCCGGATCAGGTCATCATGTACTGTATCCTTATTCAGATAACCCGAGGCCCCTGCCTTTAATACACGAAGTGCATATTGATCTTCTGAGTGCATGCTCATGATCAATACTGGGAGTTCTGGTTTTATTTGTTTGATTTGTTGGAGTGCCTCCAGGCCGCTACGGCCGGGCATAGTAATATCACAGATCACGACATCCCAATCTTTCTTGATGATGTACTCGATCAGTGTTTCCACATCGCCCGCCTCACCAAATTCGGCGGAGGGATATTCTTCCGAGATCAATTGCTTAATTCCCTTTCTGACGATGGCATGATCATCTGCGATAATAATTCGAATCATCCTTGTGTTTTGTGACTGGCATGAACCATACCGTGAACCGGTACTACAATGCGGATGCTGGTGCCTTTCCCCCTAGTGCTGGCAATTTCGAAACCACCACCCAACATCTTTGCTCTTTCGCGCATGCCTAAGATACCCAATGTTTTTTTATTTTCAACAGTTGATGTCACAAAACCTTTTCCATTGTCCGATATAGTTAGTTCCATATTGCCCCTGTCATCGCGTAAAACTACGTTTACTTCAGAGGCCTGCGCATGCCGGGCAATATTGGTCAACGATTCCTGGTAGATACGGAAAAGCCCATTCGATACCTTGGAAGGAAGTTTAATATCCTGCCAATCGGAGCGGAAATTGATCTGGATACCTACCTTTTGCTGAAACTCCTGGCTATGCCATTCCAAGGCCGCTACCAGGCCAAGGTCATCCAGCATGCTTGGCCGGAGTTCAGAAGATATCTTTCGAACGGTTTTGACCGTTGTATCGATCAGTTTTAGGAGATTCTGCAATTTTTCCCGTACGATCTCATCCTCTGCATTCAGGCGCTTATGCAACCAGGATACATCCATTTTCAATACGGTCAATTGTTGTCCCAATTCATCATGGATCTCCCGGGCTACATGCATCCGTTCTTCTTCACGTACATTTTGCAGGTGGCCGGTAAGTTCCCTGAGTTGTTCAGACATTAACCGGTGTCTCTCCTCACTTTCCCGGAGTCTTTCTTCGCTCACCTTTCTCTCAGTTACATCTGACATGGAACCCAATATCTTGACCAATTGGCCTTCACGGTAGTAGAAAAAGACACGGTCGTTCACATATTTATAAACTCCATCGGCAAGCCTGAATTTATATTCCCGCTCCCAATAAGATAGTTTTCGTTCGATCGCTGAATCAAAATCCCTTACGATGCTTTCCCGTTGATCCGGGTGTATCCGCAACTCCCATTCTTTGAGGTCTAGGGGAGGCAGTTCAGGATTATGTCCATAATACTGGTAGTGCTTGAGATTCCACCAGGTGGAATTGGTGATCATGTCCTGTTCCCACAAAGCGTCATTGGTGGCCACGGCAATCTGTTCATATCTCTCCTTGGCCAGCAAAATTTCCTTTTCGGCCTTCTTCCGTTCGGTGATATCCCGAACGAACCCAATGATATAATTTCTGTCGCCGATCCATATCAGACTGGTCTTGATCTCAACCGGAAATACTGAGCCATCTTTTCGTCGATGGGTCGTCTCCAGCCTTACTGGCTGATTTGGTTTAAGGGATTTCCAGAAATTGGAGAGTTTATCCCAACTGGTAAAATCAGCATCCAACTCAGTAACCCGCCGGTTATAAAGCTCGGCGGCAGTAAAACCTAATTGCAGTGTAGCCACAGGGTTTGATTCAACGATCCTCCCCTCTTCCGGATCACATAGATAAACGGCATCAGGTGCCTGCTCAATGATCGCTTTTAAGCGGGCTTCACTCTCGGCCAGTTTCATGCTCGAATCCTTGATCTTCTCCTCTGCCTTGATCCTGTCCGTTATATCGGAGATCGTTCCGATATACCCGGCCAGATCGCCATTTTTATTGTACAGGGGTACTACCTTCCCGGTTATCCAGGCCAATTCGCCGCCCGGACGTACCACCCGGAATTCCTCAATGGACTCCGACTGTTGTTTGAACCAGTTATTGACCACTCTTTCCCGGTCGGCCGAATGCACCACTTTTTCCCAACCCATGTTCATCAGGTCATCTGATGCCATCCCGGTTGTTTGAAGAAAAGATTCATTGACATAAATGGTTCGCCCCTCCACATCACATTGAAAAATACCCACTGGGGCATTCACCGTTAGGGTACGAAAACGGAGCTCGCTATTGATAATTTCTTCCTCTGCCCTTTTGCGAATGGAAATATCCCGGATAAACCCGATCACCGTTTGGAAAGAAGTGAGTTTGGCATTGATCTCAATATCCACGGTGCTTCCATTCTTTCGCACCAATTTTCTTTCAAATACATGGCTGTGGTCGGTATGCAGGTTCTGTGGGAATGGAGAGTGGGAGGCAGAATGTCCATCGATCAATTGACCAAAGGAGAAGTTCAAGAGAATATCTTCCGCATAACCAGTTAAAGTCACCATGCTTTTATTGACCTGGAGGATACGTCCGTCCCGTTCACAGATCACAATTCCATCCGAAGCCTGTTCGATCAATGACCGGTACCGCTCTTCACTTCTTCGCAAGGCCAGCTCCGCATTCTTTTTCTCCGTGATGTCACGAGCAATGGCCATGATATGCCCGTCGGGTAAAATTTTTGAATGAAGTTCAGCGATAAAACCCGACCCATCCTTTCGCCTGATCCGTCGTTGGTCGGTGACAGAAGCACCACTACGAAGTTCTTCAAACCGCAAAGGCATTTGTTGCAGCTCCTCTGCAAAAAGAAAATCCGTTATGCGCAAGTTGGCTACTTCTTCTTTTAAATAACCCGTATAACGTAAAGCAGATTGATTGAATTCCAACATACGGCCATTCTGGTCATATACCACAATGGCATCGGATGCCTGCTCGATCAGGGTGCGGTATTTTAATTCACTTTGCCGAAGGGCTTCGGCGGCGAGACGGCGGTCAGATATATCACGGGTTATGATATTGGCTCCTTTGATATTGCCTGATTCATCATATACCGGAGAATAATTTACCAACCGCCAATGGTGTTCACCATCCATGTCCACTTCCACCTCATACTCTATCCGCTCTCCGGCAAATACCCGGTCATAATTATTTTTAATCTTCTTTGCACGGTCCTTTGGCAACACGTCAATGATATAGGTTCCGGGATAAATATAAACACCCCAGGTCTTGAATAGATTCTCATGTGCCGATTCATTGATCAGCGTAACCTTGTACGATTTGTCAATCACATAATAATCATCAGCCATACTGGCCATGATCTGGTGCAGGCTCTCCCTGTTTGAGACCAACTCGGAAGTGCGTATATCTACCAGTTCCTGCAATTCCATTGGTCTTTTTGTTACATAATAGGTCAGCAAACCCACAAAGATGGGCAGGAAAAAACCGAGTACCATTAAAGGAACCAACCCCGGATAAAAGGACGAATCAATTGGAGCCACCGATAGTATCCACTCCCCTTCGCTGACCACCACCTTGGCTGTTACCGTTCCAGGTGCGGTGGTCCTCACTGGCAGGAAACATTCCTCCTTACCCAGACTGGCATTCATCTTACATAACTGAAAATAAAATCCACTGGCACCCGTGGAATCAATACCTGCGGAGGCAAGTAATTTTTTAAAACTAATGACCGCCGCAGAAAACCCCCAAAACTTTCCCCCATGAAAAATCGGAATGCGACCAACAACACCCACTCCGCCCTGGCGTAAGTTCATGGGGCCGGCGAAGTACAACCGCTTTTCTAATTTTGCCCGCAGGGCTTCCTCACTTCTTTCCGGGTCGGTCAGGATATTGTAACCCAATACAGACTCATTTCCTTCCAACGGGTAAACATAAGAGATCACTCCATTGGGAACCAATTCCAAGGCATCGATATGGGTATTTGTCTGGATCAGCGAAGCGGCTACTGAATCAAAATTCTGTGGATGACCATCCTTATCAATGATAAATGATAGAGCCAGCGTAGCTGTAAAGGTCTTTTCCAAAACCTGTTCCAATTGGTTGGAAGCAAAAAAAAGGGCTTCCTCTGCCCGGTGCCGGGCTTCCGCCTTAAGTATCTGGTAACGAAGAAATATGAGGGTAGAGGTCAGGAATAAAACAAGAAGAAAAGCAATGATTCCGCTCCAGGCTGGTCGGTTAAAAAACCATCCGGTAATCTTTGGGGAAATAGCGGTATTCTTCATAGTAGGTTGGTCCATTGGACTGGGTACAAAGATTACCAAAAAAATGAATGCGATCCTTCAAAGAAAATTCAAAACCCATTATGGTTCATGAAATTGATAAGAACCGCTGAATTTTTCATATTCAATTTTTTGAGAATATTATACCGATGTACTTCAACAGTCTTGAGCGAGAGTCCCAGCTGAGAAGAGATTTCCTTGGAGGAAAGTCCATTCTTAATGAATTTGACCACTTCCAGTTCGCGTTTGGACAGCATGTTGATATCCGGGCCATTCTCGGTCTCAAACTCCCGGTGGCTCAACACCTCTTTGATCTCTTCGCAGATATAGGTCCGGCCATTGTAGACCTCTAAAATGGCATGAATGAACTCTTCGCGGGAAGAGTTTTTCGTTACATAGCCTTTACCTCCCATTTTAAAGAGGCGTTTGGCATAAGCGGGCATGGAGTGCATGGATACACCGATGATCTTGGTATCGGGCAAATTGGCCAGGATCTTTTCGGCGGCATCAAAACCGGACATCGTGCCCATATTGATGTCCATAAGGATGATATCGGGTTTTACAACGAGGGCTTGGTCAACAGCTTCTTCACCTGAAGAAGCAATGGCTACCACATCAAAATTGGGGTCCGAGGTTAGCATAAAAGACCAGGCATCACGAACCAGTTTATGGTCGTCGGCTAAGAGGATGGATATTTTTCCCATAGACTTCAGGTTTTACTCGTACAAAATTCCATCCTATTTCCTTAGCAAGATGTAGTGAGTGGGGGTAAATAATGTAGTAGTTTAGCTACAAGTATCTACTTAGTTCCTATAAATCAAGCATCGGGGATAACAGGCTCCACCAGTTTTTTTAATTTCTCCAATGATTCCTGCCAACCCAGGTAACACATTTCTGCAGGTATGATCGCGGGAATCCCCTCCTGTACTATATGTATTTCTGTGCCACAACTTACTGCGGTAAACCTGACAGTAGTGGTCATTTCGCCCGGAAGGTTGGGGTCGTCAAATTTGTCACTGTACCGGAGTAATTCATTGGTTTTAACCTCCAGGTATTCACCACCAAAGGAATGCCCATGCCCCGTGGAAAAATTAATGAATGACATTTTAAATGAACCTCCTTTTTTGAATTCCATGTGGTGAACCTTACAGGTAAAGCCGTAAGGGGGCAACCAGGAGGCCATGGCATCCGGATCGGAAAATGCTTTGAATACTTTTTCCGGAGGTGCTGTAAATACGCGGTGAAGAGATACTGAATTTGTTGACATATGTAATGTTTTAATTTTAATAAATCAGGCTGGAAGCTTACTCATATCGACATAAACCACGCCCCATAAATGGCCATCCAGGTCATGAAAACCTCGGTGTTGCATAAACCCATAATCTTCAAATGGATGGGGTTCTACTCCTCCCGCATTTACAGCGGCATCAACCATTTTATGCAGGTCTCCCAGAGATTCCAGGGATAGCGTATTGATCACTCCCGCCGAGCTTTGAGAATCGATAATTTTTTTCGGTGTTAAGGTTGAAAATTTGTCATGGGTCAATAACATGACACTGATTTCATCCGACAGCACCATACAAGCGGATGTATCATCCGAAAATGTCGGGTTATTCGTAAATCCAATTTGTGTATAGAAGTCCTTTGCCTTAGGTAAGTCAAGAACAGGTAAGTTGATAAAAATTTTCTTTGCCATTGGAGGAATTTGAGTGAATAAATGATTGTTCTCTGGATGTCAAAGATGGGAAGAACAAACCAATGGTTAGACCTGTAAAAACGCCATCTTTAGGGGTCGATTATGACAAATAGCCTATCTTCGGTATTATAAAAGATTAAGTATGCGCGTTAGTGTATTTGTTCCTGAATTTGGAGTGATCGAAGCCATTACTCCTCCCTACCGGGCCTTTCAAACTGCCAATGACTTTTTGAAGGCCAATGGAAAGAATGCCGTGTTCGAGGTAGAGTATGTGGGGCTGAACCAATACGTTCCGGCCAATGATGGAGAGTACATGGTAAAAACGAACAGATTATTATGGGATGTGGATGAAACGGATCTCTTGTTCATCCCCCCCACTTTTGGCGACACTACCAGGGGTATTGAAGCCAATGCAGAGGCCATCCCTATGTTCAAAAAACTATATGAGAGTGGGGCAAGTTTAGCCAGTCTTTGCATAGGTGCCTTCTTATTAGCAGAAACGGGGCTGTTAAATGGTAAGAAGTGTTCCACCCATTGGGTCTATATTCCTGAGTTCAGAGAACGATACCCGGAAGTGGAAATTGTTGATGGGGCAGTTATTACTGAGCATGATAATATCTACAGCAGCGGAGGCGCCAATAGTTTATGGAACCTGGTTTTGTACCTGATCGAGAAATATGCAGATCGGGAAACGGCCATCATGATCGCAAAGTTCTTTGCCCTGGATATTGGCCGCGACAACCAAACACAGTTTGCCATCTTTAAAGGGCAACGCAACCACCACGATACCGAGATCCAAAAGGTGCAGGAACATATCGAAACCAATTTCGAAGAAAAAATGACCATTGAGGATCTTGCCGCTGTCATTCATACCGGTCGTCGCACATTTGAAAGAAGGTTTAAGCAAGCCACGAATAATACACCTATTGAGTATATTCAACGCGTACGGGTAGAAGCCGCCAAAAAATTCTTTGAGGGCTCCCGAAAATCGGTCACAGAGGTTATGTATGAAGTGGGGTATTCTGACACCAAAGCCTTCCGGGATATATTCAAAAAGATCACCGGCCTCACTCCCATCGAATACAGAAATAAGTTTGCAAAAGTGATATATGCGGTTTAGTGCCTGCAAACAAAAGCCCCCGCAAACTATTCATTTGCAGGGGCTTATTTTAGGTTAGTGACCCCGTCAGGATTCAAACCTGAAACCTTTTGATCCGTAGTCAAATGCTCTATTCAATTGAGCTACGGGGCCATTTTGTGGGGTGCAAAAATAAGAGAAAGTCCATTAACTACCAAAGAAAGTCTCCCCCCTAACTTTGTTTCATGAAGATCCAACTTTGGGCCATTGGAAAAAACCATGAAGCCTATGTCAAGGCAGGTGTGGAGGACTTTACCAAACGCATTGGGAATTACTACCCGGTGGAATGGAATATTCTTCCAGTACCTAAAAATGCGGGTATGATGAGCGAAATGGACCTGAAAAAGAAAGAAGCCGGGATGGTGCTCGACTGGCTGGATAAAGATGACTATCTCGTAGCCCTGGATGAACACGGTAAACAAATGGGGTCTGAAGAACTGGCGGGGTTTATCCAAGAATGTTCCAACAGGAGTACCCGAAAGCTGGTATTTCTGATCGGTGGGGCCTTTGGCCTGGATGAAACCATCCTGAAACGGGCGCAATATAAATGGAGCCTCTCAAAACTCACATTTCCCCACCAGTTGGTTCGCTTGCTGCTGGCAGAGCAACTCTACCGCGCATGCACGATCCAACGCGGTGAAAAATACCACCATAAATAAGATTCCCCTACAGCACTTATCTTTGAAAGATGGAATTCAGCCTAACGATCCTTATCATCGCTATCACCGCCGCCATCTCGATCTCCGCCTTTTCCCGGCCTCAGATCACCAATGACCTGATCTTCTACCCGGCGGCCATGAATGGCGGTAAACAATTATACCGTTTTGTCACGCATGGATTGATCCATGCTGACTTCATGCACCTGTTCTTTAACATGTTCACGCTTTATTTCTTTGGGCGGCTGATTGAATCGGTGTTTACGCTTTGGACGGGTTCCGGACTTGTCTTTCTACTTTTTTATTTCTCGGCCATCCTGGTGGCTTCCCTGCCTGATTATTTCAAGTATAAAGACCAATACCATTACCGCTCGCTTGGCGCCTCAGGTGGTGTAAGCGCTGTCTTGTTTTCCTTTATACTGTTAGCCCCCTGGCAAACCATGTATATCTGGTTCATCCCTATGCCTTCCATCGCGTTTGCGGTACTGTATGTGGGCTACTCTGTATATATGAATAAACGAGGGGGAGATAATATCAATCACGGGGCCCACCTTTGGGGGGCCTTTTATGGCGTTGTTTTTACCATCATCGTGAAACCACAAATTCTCTCCGCATTTATCAAACAACTTACTAACCCGCCCTTTTAACGCCTTCCCTGGAGCGCGAAGACTTTAGAAGCGGCTGTCCTTTCTGAATCCGACCACCCAGATTATTTTCTTTTCGGATTCAAGCACCCACACTTTTTCTTTTTCGGTCTTCGACAGTTTAAGATCAATGAGAAAGCGGGCCAGCTTTTTCTTTTTTCCCTGCATACCCTCGGGATAAAAATAATCCCCGGTCTTCCTGGTGCGCAATACCAATGGGAAAGATAATTCCTTACCCCTCACAAGTATTTCCTGCTTCTCGCCATTATGGGTTATATAAATTATGGAACACTCCTCCTCCCTTTTCCATTTTAATTCCAATTTCCCCAGCGGAAAATCATAACTCCCTGTGCCTTCCACCAGGATGGTTTGCGCCTGTTCGCCAGCCAGGGGTGCTAAAACCAGCCATTGCCGGTGTTGGATCAACCGGTGCGTGGAAGAGGCCACATACTTTCCGGGTTCCGCATCCAATAAATGCAAGAGATCGGGTAATTGCGCGGATTGAAATCCGTAATCCCGCACCATCTCCCACAACAACAACCGTCGGGGTTCTGACTTTTTTAAAAGCTGGACAGGGATATGCACTTCATTCCCCTTAATCTGTACCAGTCGCTTTAATTGTTTATCCAATGCCTTTTTGTAGAGCATTTCCGCCTCCAGCATATGCCGGATCGTATCCAGTATGTTTTCCTCGGCCGCTGGGAACTTTTTTTGAATAGATGGTATCAGCTCTTTCCTGAAATAATTTCGGGTAAATTCCAGTTCCTGATTCGATGAATCCTCCACAAAATCCAAACCTTCCGAACCGGCCCATTCTTCAATCCTGGCCCGGCGGGTCAATAACAATGGACGTACATGCAGGCCCTTCTGTGGCAACATTCCCCTCAATCCCCTGATCCCCGTGCCCCTGAAAAAATGCATCAACACCGTTTCAATGTTATCATCGGCGTGGTGCGCGGTAAGCAATCGGTCATATCCATGTTCTTTCATCAACTGATCAAACCAGGCGTACCGGAGATGACGGGCCGTTTCTTCAATGGAGGTTCCGGCTTTCCGGGCCTCTTGGGCTGTATCAAAACGGGTAAGATGAAGGGGTATATTCTTTTTTGCAGCAAGCTCTTTCACAAAAGCTTCATCGCGTTCACTCTCCTCCCCGCGTAGCTGAAAATTGCAATGTGCCAAGGTTATCCTGTATCCCAAACGAAAACATAGCTCGGTCAATACCACGGAATCCACTCCACCACTGATGGCGATCAATAACCGATCGGTTGTTTTGAACAACTTCTCTTCTTCAATATGCTTTTTGAATTCTTCTACCATGTATTCGTTGTGGCCTTCGTGTCTACTTTGTGTTCTTTGTGACCTCCTACGCAAGACTGGCGTAGGAGGTCACAAAGAACACTAAGAAGACACAAAGAACACGAGGTTAATTAAAAAGTAAGTTCCTCCAAGGCACTTCGAAGCTCACCATAGGCATGGTTATCCCCCACCTTTTTCGCTTCCTCCATCCCCTTTTCATACACCCGTATGGCTTCCGCCTCTTCGCCCTTGCGTTCAAGCAGTTTCGCCAGGTGATAATAACTGCCCACATATCCGGGGTCGCGGGACAATAATGCCTCAAATAATTCGCGGGCCTTATCCTCTTCCCCCGCCTTTATATATTCCAACGCCAGGGCATGTTGTATAAAGCTATCCGCCGGGTTCTGGCCTAAAAACTCCAACAATTTCCCGATCCTTTCCTTGTTCATAAAAAATTCCTGTGAATACTAACAGTTAATAGTTTATACCCTTATCTTTGCTTTAGTTGCATAAACAACTATCTACTTGAACGAAATACCTTTGCATGAAGATCCTCGTATGTATCAGTAAGACGCCGGACACTACGGCAAAAATAGCTTTCACCGACAACAACACGAAATTCGACACCAATGGGGTGCAATGGATCATCAATCCATACGACGAGTGGTACGCCCTGGTGCGGGCCATTGAGTTAAAGGAAGCAGATCCTGCTACCGCTATTCATCTGGTGACTGTTGGGGGTGCGGATGCTGAACCCATTATTCGTAAGGCCCTGGCCCTGGGTGGGGACGAAGCGATCCGGGTGAACGCAGAAAGTCATGACAGTTACTATATCGCGAGCCAGATTGCGGCCATTGCCCGCGAAGGCGGATACGACCTTGTGTTTACGGGTAAAGAAACGATTGACTACAATGGTTCTTCCATTGGGGGCATGGTAGCCGAGTTATTGGATATGCCTTATGTTTCACTGGCCACTCATTTTACCTTAAATGGCAGCCTGGCTTCGCTTACGCGTGAGATCGAAGGCGGCGAGGAGGTTTGTGAGGTTTCCCTGCCTTTGGTAGTAAGTTGTCAGAAAGGAATGGCGGAACAACGGATTCCCAATATGCGTGGTATCATGGCCGCCCGTACCAAACCCCTGAAAGTGGTAGAACCGGCCGCTGTGGAAATTTTTACGGAGGTGGTTGGTTTTGAATTACCGCCTGCTAAAGCGGGGGTTAAACTTGTTCCTGCCGACCAACCGGAAGAACTGGTCCGCTTACTCAAAGAGGAAGCAAAAGCCATCTGATCAATCTTATTTCATTCCCAAAAAAGAAGCTATGTCAGTATTAGTTTTTATAGACCAGTCTGAAGGTCATCTTAAAAAATCCTCTCTCGAAGCCATGAGTTATGGTGCTGCTTTGGCAGCCCAATCAGGTACCGAAGCCCTGGGGGTAGTACTTGGCCCTACCCAGGAAGATCTTTCTTCTCTGGGCAAATACGGCATCAAAAAGATCCATCATGTTAATAACCCATCCCTGAGTGGATTTGATGCTCAGGCTTATACCCGGGCCATTGCCCAGGTAGCGGAAAATTCGGGTGCAAACCTGATCGTATTCTCCAATAACGTGGATGGTAAGGCGATCGCTCCCCGTTTATCGGTAAGGTTGAAAGCGGGTCTGGTATCCGGGGCTACCGGTCTACCGGAAACCGGAGGGGATTTTATTGTCAAAAAGACTGTTTTTTCCGGTAAGGGCTATGCCCGCATAGCGGTTAAGACCCCCGTAAAGATCATCGCGCTTAATCCAAATGCCTTTACCGTTACCGAGACCAGAGGAACAGCAGAAGTGCTGGCATTTGATGCTCAAATAGATGCCCCGAAAATAAAAGTGACCGCTGTGAATAAGGTAAAGGGTGAAATTCCCCTGACCGAGGCGGATATCGTTGTGAGCGGTGGTCGCGGGCTGAAAGGGCCGGAACATTGGGGTATTCTGGAGGACCTGGCCAAGGCGCTGGGTGCCGCCACAGCTTGCAGCCGTCCTGTATCCGACTCCAACTGGCGCCCCCATCATGAGCATGTGGGACAAACAGGTATTGCCATTGCCCCCAACCTATATATCGCCATCGGCATTTCAGGCGCTATTCAACACCTGGCCGGGGTAAACCGGAGCAAGGTAATTGTGGTTATTAATAAAGACCCCGAGGCTCCTTTTTTCAAGGCAGCGGATTATGGAATCGTTGGGGATGCCTTTGAGGTGGTTCCCCGGATCACGGAGGCCGTACGCCGCTTAAAAGGGTAATCATAACACATTCACATACACATGGGAAATACCTTGAGCGGTCCAAATGACCGCTCTTTTTTTTTGCTAAAAAACCTTAGTTTCGTGGCACGTTATGAAGAAGATCGAATTGGAAATAGTGGCGCTCTCCCATAGCATCACCCAAACACATTCGTATGCCGTGGTTCTCGGTGAGGTCAATGGCCTGCGCCGGCTTCCCATTGTGATCGGCGGGTTTGAGGCTCAGGCCATCGCCGTAGCCCTGGAAAAGATGCAACCCAGCCGCCCCCTGACACATGACCTGATGAAGAATTTCATGAACGCCTTTGCGGTGGAATTACATGAAATCATCATCAATGACCTGCAGGAAGGTATCTTCTTCTCCAAACTGGTTTGCTCCTCTGATAATGATACCGTGGAAATAGACTCCCGTACCTCCGACGCCCTCGCCCTGGCCGTACGTTTCGGATGCCCGATCTATACTTACGAGAATATTCTGGAAAGTGCCGGTATTCAAATGGAAGAGACCACCGGTAAAAAGAAAAAGACCAAGGAAACGGTGATCGAAGATGAACCCTCTCAGGCCAATGATGACCTGAAGACCATGTCACTTGAGGATTTGAATGAACTGCTTAATGATGTGCTCGAACATGAGGATTATATCCGGGCCATTGCCATTCGCGACGAGATCAATAGCCGAAAAAGGAATAAGTGATCGTTTTCCCCAACGCAAAAATTAACCTGGGTCTTCACGTAGTGAGAAAAAGGCCCGACGGGTACCATGACCTGGAAACCATTTTTTACCCCATCCCCCTTTGCGATGCCCTCGAGGTAATTACCCGGAAAGAACAAGATTCCGCCGGAGTAGCGTTTCATTTGTCGGGACCCGTCAACCCGGGCCCTGATGCCGATAATATTTGTGTAAAAGCCTGGCATCTGTTAAATAAAGACCACCCTGGTTTACCAGCCACATCCATCTACTTACATAAAGCGATTCCTACTGGAGCTGGATTGGGTGGCGGAAGTGCGGATGGCGCATTTACCCTCACCCTGCTCAATCAAAAATATCAGTTAGGCCTATCCGAAGAGCAATTGTTATCCTATGCGCTTCAACTGGGAAGTGATTGCCCCTTTTTTATTCGCAACAAACCCTGTTATGCCACGGGTCGCGGGGAGATCATGGAACCGGTTTCCTTTTCCCTTAAAGGGTATCAACTGGTTTTGATCAATCCTCGTATTGAGGTATCAACAGCCAGGGCATTTTCAAAACTTCTGCCCTCCCCTTCCACCAGGGACCTGCGAACGATCATTCAACAACCCATCGCCACATGGCGGGAAGAATTGGTGAATGATTTTGAACGCACTGTTTTTGAAGACCATCCCCTCATCGGCAATTTAAAGCGACAACTTTATGAGCAAGGGGCGACTTATGCTTCCATGAGCGGAAGCGGCTCTACCGTGTTTGGAATATTTGAAAATCATGCGTTTGATATGGGCAGGGTTTCTGATGCCTGTTTTATAAAAGTTATTGAATTGTAACCGAGACTTTACCGCCAAAAAAAAGTGTATCTTTACCCTCATGCCACTCCGGCGCACCATACCATTCTTTCTCGATCAGAACCTTGATCTCCTGAACCACTAAGTGGTCCTTCCACCATGGCGTTGAGCCTATTGGATCTGCATTTTCTTTTCATCATCCTTTAATTGTATTACCATGATCTCGGTATCAGATAACAGCAAATATTATTTATCGCTAGAAGAAAAATATGGTGCCCATAATTATCATCCTTTACCGGTGGTGCTGGAAAAAGGCTCCGGGGTTCATCTCTGGGATGTTGATGGGAAAAAATACTATGATTTCTTAAGCGGCTATTCGGCCGTAAACCAGGGACATTGCCATCCGGAAATCCTGAATGCCCTGACCCAGCAGGCACAGCGGCTGACATTGACAAGTCGTGCATTTCACAGCAACCTGCTGGGGGAATATGCCCGCTTTGTTACCGGGTATTTCGGATACGATAAGGTTTTACCGATGAATACGGGTGTTGAGGCAGTTGAAACGGCGATCAAGCTTTGTCGTAAATGGGCCTATGAAGTAAAAGGCGTTGCGGAGGACAAGGCAAAGATCATCACCTGTCACGGGAATTTTCATGGCCGGACAACAACGGTGATCTCCTTTAGCAGCGATCCCTCATCCAATAAGAATTTTGGGCCCTACACCCCGGGGTTTATCGGCATCCCCTATAATGACCTCGACGCCCTGGCCTCGGCTCTGAAAGACGAGCAGGTGGCTGGATTCCTGGTAGAACCGATCCAGGGGGAAGCCGGCGTGGTGGTTCCTGAAGAAGGATTCCTGGCGAATGCGAAGGCCCTCTGCCAACAGGCCGGGGTATTGTTTCTGGCCGATGAGATACAAACAGGTTTATGCCGTACCGGCAAAATGCTGGCCTGTGATCACGAAGGAGTGCGTCCGGATATACTCATTTTGGGAAAGGCCTTGAGCGGTGGCATGCTTCCTGTGAGCGCGGTATTGGCAGATGACGCCATTATGCTCACCATTAAACCGGGTGAACATGGTTCTACTTACGGAGGAAACCCATTGGCTTGCGCGGTGGCCATTAAAGCACTGCAGGTATTGAAAGATGAAAAGCTGGCAGAAAATGCGGAAAAAATGGGAGAACTCTTTCGAAATGAATTAAGAAAACTCCAATCACGCCATATCGCTACTATTCGTGGAAAGGGTCTATTGAACGCGATCGTCATTCAACATGGGGATAAAGATGCTGCCTGGGAACTTTGTCTGGAATTAAAGGAAAATGGTTTACTCGCTAAACCTACTCATGGCGACAAGATCCGGTTCGCGCCACCGTTGGTTATCACACATGACCAAATAATCGAGAGCGTAGAGATTATTGGACAGAGCCTTGAACGGCTTGATTAAGTAAGATAACACAGAGACACAGAGGAATTATGGGCTAAAAGCTATATTCCAGGGACTAATTGATTCTAGCTACTGGTTTCTGGTGAATTTGCCGGCAATTTCATTTGTGGAAATAATCCCGCTAAGAGCATTACTACCGAAGAAAAAGCCATCAGGTACAAACCAATTTCCCTGTTGGGACATATACCTGCCGAGCAGGCTGGTATGAGAAGAAAATTGCGCAGGGCCCAACCGGTATTGAGACCGATCACCAATAGGTTCCATCGCTTGGCCCAGATCCGGGGGATAAAATTGAGTAATAAAAAAAAGCCGGCGGTAACAAAATGAAAATACCCTGGTTTACCAAAATTGGTACCGGTAGTATCAACCCCTGTCAACAGGATGTTTTTGGTTGATATGGTGATCCACGGGAGAAAACAACTAATGACGAGTAGAACGGCAGCCAGGGCACCGGCCCATTTGAGAAAACGCATGGGAGATATTTTGGGGCAAAGTTAGGGGATGGAGTTTGGATGTTGGTGGTGGGATGTTGGATGATACCAACTAAACTAATAGCTAAAGGCTAACAACCTTCCCTCCTATCCCAACTCCTTCACAAATTCTTCCTTTTCCTTCGATGTAAATAAAAATAAATGGGCACCCCGATAAAAGTGAGTATTAGTCCGTAAACAGACTGAATAAATGCGGTCTTTCCTTGCAGGTAATTCTGTATATCGTTATAGAGTGTCAGGAAAAAATAAAAGGCGGCAAACAAAATAAAGATGGCAGGCAGGATCGGATAACCCCAAACCTTATATGGTCGTTCAACCTCTTTCATTTTTTTGCGCAGGATAAATAAGCCAAATGCACCAAATCCATAAAACAACCAGGTAATAAATACAAACAGGTCGGTCAACATATCAAAGGAACCGGTAATAACAAAGAGGCTTGTCCAAACAAACTGAAGGATCAAAGCATTACCCGGTGTTTGAAACCGCGGGTGCACTTTACCAATACGTGTAAAAAAATTTCCTTCTTCAGCCATCGCAAATTGAATACGTGCGCAGGGGAAGAGGTTGCCATTCACGGCACCAAAGGTGGAGATCATCACCAGCAAAGCGATCAATCCCCCACCGGTCAACCCGACCGTGGTTCGGATCGCATCGGCAGCCACCAGCGAGGATTTACTCATTGTATCCAACGGTAGGGCGTAGAGATAGGCCAGATTGGTGAGAACATACAATACCATGCAGATCCCGATCCCCAGAAAAAGGCCACGGGGAATATTTTTTCTCGGGTCCTTGATCTCCCCGGCCATGAACCCAAGATTGTTCCATCCATCAAAGGAAGCCAGAGCCCCACTCATCGCTGCGATGATACCCATCACCAAAGCCCATCCCGATTTTTGCATACCCGGGTCTGGCCGCGTCCAATTACCTATATCACCGTTTCCGGAAGCAAAGACCAATATGCAGAGCAGGATAAGGGATCCGATCTTCAGAAAGGTGGACCCTACTTGTACCCAACTCCCGGCTTTTACACTTACATAATTGATCAAGGTAAGCAGGACCAGAATACCGATCGCCAGGGCTTTTACGCCTGCGTTCTCCAATGGAAACAAATTGCCTAAGCCAGGCAGATGTAAAACAAAACTCTTTTCAACTGCTGGCGAGAAACGGGGAAGGCCGATAAAATATTCCGTGTATTGAGCAAATACAAAAGCGATGGCCGCAATGGCGGCAGTATTGATCACGATGAATGCCGCCCATCCATAAATGAAGGCAAAAAAATCACCGTACATTTTTTTAAAGAAAACATATTGCCCGCCGGTCTCCGGGAGGATGGTACCAATCTCGGCATTGATCATTCCCCCTATAAAGGAAACGAGGCCTGCGATCACCCATACTGCGATCAACCATACCGGTGACCCCACCTGTTGGGCCATGACAGCCGGCTTCATGAAAATACCACTGCCTATGACTGCACCAACAACAATAGAAAAAGAAGCGTATAAACCGAGACGACGGGGAAGCATGTCGTAAAATAGATAAAAAAACCGCTTCAATAGAAGCGGTATCAAAAACTTTGTTTTCAAAAAGTGGCGTCAACCCGAATATTCACCGGGGGTGAACATACGCTTTGCCCAGGATTATGTTTTTCTCAAAGCGATTAACAGGCAAGGGAAGGAATTGGACCTCGGTTGCTTGTGGCTGCTAATGTAGAAAAACCGACCAAGATTTGCAAGATGAACAGGATTATTGATTACTAATTGTTGATTATTAACCTATTAATCAAGTTTCCAGATTAATAATTTATAATTAGTAATCAATAATCCTATTCTACTTGTCAAATTAGTACCCCATTCCACCCATATCCGGAGCACCACCATGTACATGGGGCTCTTCCTTCTTGGGTTTATCAGCGATCACACATTCGGTGGTCAGCATCATTCCGGCAATGGAAGCGGCATTTTCCAGGGCGATGCGGGTCACTTTAGTGGGATCGATAACACCTGCTTTGTACAGGTTCTCGTATTGTTCAGTGCGGGCATTGAAACCGAAATCGGCTTTGCCTTCTTTAACTTTTTGCACGATGATGGAACCTTCGATACCGGCGTTGGCAACGATCTGGCGAAGGGGTTCTTCGAGTGAGCGCTTTACGATAGCGATACCTGTAGTTTCATCTTCGTTGGCACCTTTTAATTTTTCCAGGGATTCGATAGCGCGGATAAAGGCGATACCACCGCCGGGAACAATACCTTCTTCAACAGCGGCGCGGGTGGCATGAAGCGCATCATCTACACGATCTTTCTTTTCTTTCATTTCCACTTCGGTAGCAGCTCCTACATTCAGTACGGCTACACCACCGCTCAGTTTAGCCAGGCGCTCCTGAAGTTTTTCTTTATCGTAATCGGAAGTGGTGACTTCGATCTGGGCTTTGATCTGATTTACGCGGGCTGCGATATCATCTTTTTTGCCTTTACCACCTACGATTGTAGTGTTGTCTTTGTCGATGGTGACAGAAGAAGCCTGTCCCAAATAAGTAAGGTCTGCATTCTCCAGTTTGTAACCTTGTTCTTCGCTGATCACTGTTCCTTTTGTTAACACAGCGATATCCTGCAGCATTTCCTTACGGCGATCACCAAAGCCTGGGGCTTTAACGGCGGCTACTTTAAGGGTGCCACGCAGTTTGTTCACAACCAAAGTTGCGAGTGCTTCTCCTTCGAGGTCTTCGGAGATGATCAGGAGCGGGCGACCACCCTGAGCTACTTTCTCGAGGATATGCAGGATATCCTTCATGTTACTGATCTTTTTGTCATAGATCAGGATAAAGGGGTTATCCAGTTCAGCGTTCATCTTCTCGCTGTTGGTCACGAAATAGGGAGATACATATCCGCGGTCAAACTGCATACCTTCTACCACTTCTACAGTGGTTTCAGTACCACGAGCTTCTTCCACAGTGATCACTCCTTCTTTTCCAACCTTCTTCATGGCTTCGGCGATCAGTTTCCCGATCTCGTTGTCATTGTTGGCAGAAATAGAGGCTACCTGCTGAATCTTGCTGTTGTCACTTCCAACAGTTTGAGATTGGCTTTGCAGGTTCTCTACTACTTTGGATACTGCTTTGTCAATACCACGCTTCAGGTCCATCGGATTGGCACCTGCGGCTACGTTCTTTAATCCTTCTGTAATGATTGACTGGGCCAAAACAGTAGCGGTAGTGGTTCCGTCGCCGGCTACATCAGCCGTTTTAGAAGCTACTTCTTTCACCATTTGTGCACCCATATTCTCGATCGGGTCTTCCAGTTCGATTTCTTTGGCTACGGTAACACCATCTTTTGTTACACCGGGTGCGCCAAATTTCTTTTCGATCACCACATTCCTGCCTTTGGGGCCCAGAGTCACTTTCACCGCATTGGCGAGAGCATCCACACCTTTCTTCATCCGGTTGCGGGCCTCAATATCAAAGAATAATTGCTTTGCCATTTTTCTATGTTTTATTTTGTTGGTTCTTGAATTGTTGGTATTTCATTTGAAGCGAATACTAGCCAGTGGCTAATGGCTATTCGCTATTAGCTTTTAGCATTTCGTATTCAGCCTTTAGACGATGGCCATGATATCGCTCTCACGCATGATCAGGTAATCGTCCCCATCGATCTGGATCTCGGTACCAGCATACTTGCCATAGAGGACAGTGTCTCCGGCTTTAACACTCATGGGTTCATCTTTTTTACCAGGACCAGCGGCTACTACGAGGCCACGTTGTGGTTTTTCTTTTGCAGTATCAGGGATAATGATTCCGCCTGCGGTTTTCTCTTCAGCAGGTGCTGCTTTTACAATTACCCGGTCGTGTAGGGGGGTAACACTAAGCTTCTTAGCCATACGATTATGATTTTTTAAATGTTGTGAGATTACTGTCCAATTTCCCCTTTTGCAGGGGCAGCAAAGCTAAACGATTATCATGCCATTTGAACAGGACCGGAAATTTTTTCAGTTTTGGGGGTCCGGATCACCTGGAAACCGGGTAATCCAGGGCTTTTTTTCAGTCAGGCTGTCAAGTTTTCACCTAAATCCTTTGGTAACAATTCCTTAGCCTAAAACCTGTCCCTGTCGGCCTGAATCACTTATCTTCGCAGGCCAAATAGCTCTTAATTCATGATCAGCAGACGTAATATCCGGGTGAAAGTGATGCAGACCCTTTACACCCAGGCCAGCTCGGAAGGTACCCCCGTACCGGCCTCCTACCAGAAAGTCCTGCAATCCCATTTTGAACTGACCCGCAGCCTCCTACTCTACCTCACCTATTTTCTTGGACAGATCGCCCGTTTTTCGGAAAAAAACGCGCATCAACGGGCCTCCAAGCATTTACCAACGGCCGAAGACCTGAAAGTAAATATCAAGATCGCCGGAAATAAGATCCTTTGGAAGATATGGGAGGATGAAAGCTACAAAAAAGCCGTTTCGGCAATCAAACCGGGCCAGTTTTTAGATGAAGAGCTCGTAAAAAAGGCTTATCAAAAGCTTTGTGAATCCCCGGAATACCGGCAATATATTAGTGAGGAATCCCGGGAAAACAAACAAGAGAAAGAGATCCTTGAATTCATGCTCGAGAACCTGATGCTGAATGACGATGATTTTATCAACCATATTGAAGAACTTTTTAGCAACTGGAGCGATGACGGGGAAATGATCGTCCTCCTGCTCGATGGATTCCTGAAAAAAACCTCGCATATCAATTTTACCCAAATGCTCGGGGATGATAAGGCGCAGTTTGCCCGTAGCCTCCTGCAAACGGTAGTTGAAAAATCGGAACACCTGGAAAGCCTGATCGTGCCTAAATTAAAAAACTGGGACCCCGAGAGGATTGCCCAACTGGATATGATCCTCCTCAAAATGGGTGTGGCTG
>JANRLV010000104.1:0-5433 GCA_033762195.1 Chitinophagaceae bacterium
GTCCATACTCCCGGTGCTTCCAGGGAAACGGCGACCGGGCGCTTTAGAAAAAAAGGAAGCCGATTTACTAACACTTGAATTAGTCTCCACCCATTCATTGGGTATCACTCCCATCATCCAGTGGTGGCCATGAATGGAAGCGTCACTATCACAATAGAAATTATCGCTGTAGGAAAATTGAGAAGCGATTTTGTTGTGGTTGGGCATCACATCGGCTCCACTGAACAAGAGTGAATCCCGTCGGGTATAAACAGGCACATTGACTCCAAAACGTGCCAGGGTGGAATCCCCTTTTCCGGTCTTCATCTGACCCAGTACTTCATCATAGGTCCGGTTCTCCTTGGTGATATATACAATATATTTTATCGGGCTTTGCCGAATACCCGGTAAGGCAGGAAGAGGATGCCGGGCATTATCGGCAAGCAAAACCTTTTTGTAAGTATTTTCAAGGGTAACCGCCGTGTACTCCCTGAGCTTGGCGGCATCTGGCATAGGTATCTTTTGAAAACTGGCCAACTGAATATCCCCAACATAGGTTCCTTGTACGGGTCGCACAAATCCTTGTCCACCATTAGGACCAGCCCCCAGCCCCCGGCAACTAATTACATACATTTCTTTTTCATCCTTCGAAAGCAGGACTCTGCTTGGTCCCCAACCAGTAGGGATCAACCCTTTGGTAGTACCGGTAGTAACATCAATAACTGCCACGGCATTAAAACCCAGTAAAGCCACATAAAGTGTTCTTTCATCCCTGGATAAAGTCAGGCCAAAGGGCAGCAAGCCCCGGTATTTATCAATAATCGGATCTACTTTCACCTGAATATGGCGGACGATCTTACCAGAGTGATAGTCGATCACTGAAATATTATCATTTGTTGCATTACTAACGTAAGCAAATTTCTTACTTACGGCAATGGAATTGGGGCTTGCACCTCCTACTACTTCGGCATCCTCGATCATCTGCCCGATCTGGTGACCGGTTTTAAATTTATTGATCACCTTATTAGTAGCCAGATCGATGGTAAATACACTCATGGCATCTGGATGCAAGGGGCTGCCCACACCCGGCACTTTCTTTCCGTCAATGACTGTTCCCTGAATGGATTCAGGCGTATTGTTGCCATAAGGGTGCCAATTGATCATCATCTGATTCATATTGGACGAGTCCATTCCTTCTACCAACGGGTATTCATACATACCTACATTGGCCACAAACGCTTTTTTTCCGTCGGGGCTAATTGATAGTCCAAACGGTTGTCTTCCGACCTTTATCGAACTACTGATCTGCTTTGTCTGGACATTGATCCGAACCATCCTGAAATTACCACGATCCAACACCAATAGTTCTTTCCCGTCGCCACTCAGCAGAAGATCAGAGGTGAAACTGTCATGAAATTCCTCACCATTCACTTTCCCATTTAACGAAATGGAATCCAGCCGTTGAAGAGACTGGATATCATATACAATGACGGCACCATTATCACCGCCACTGAGGTAAACTGTTTTACTGTTTGAGGAAAAAGCCACTCCCAAAAATGACCCATTACTTAACGGTGAAGGTATTTTCCCGTCATACGAGGGTACCCGAATCGCTTCTAATGTGGACATATCGATGATAGAGAAAACGCCATTGTGAACCGTCACCACCTTCTTCCCATCCGGGGAAACGGCCATCCCAAAGGGATCATGGGTAATCCGTATCATTTTACCGGCTGGTCTTACCCATCGGCCACTGGGCAATACGGAGGTTGCGCCTTCAGAAATACGCGCATATTGATCCCTGCCAGGCACCTGAAGGGTTCTGTAATTTTTTACTTGGGCGTGTAGGTTGAACAGACAGGCAAACAAGCCAGCTGTCAGCAGGGTCGATTTTTTCATGCAAGGGTTAAAAAAAAATAAAAATAGGGGTGAAACATGACGTTCCACCCCGTGTACATGAGAATGAAGAAACTACTGCTTATGCGTAAATGAAAAGAACTACTTCATCATTCAGACCTATTGGAAAATCCAGGGTCTGGTGTTCAGGTCATCTGTACCCTGACGAGATACAGCCGCCGCGCGGTTAGTGCCATTCAATGATTGCTCCGACTGAGGATAGATATACCGTACAGGCACTTTATTATTGTTCAGGTTGGCAGGACCAGGAATGATCTCGGGCATGCCCGTTCTCTTCCAGTCAAACCAGGCCTCGAGTCCGTTAAAGTATAAAGCAATCCATTTTTGCAAAGCGATCTTGGCCAGCTTTTCAGCATCGGTTCCTGTAAAGGCCACACCTGACTGTGTAAGGTATCCGGCAGGCATGTTAATATTTAGACCATAGGCGGCAGGTACCACGGATTGCCAGTAGGCAAAGTTGGCATTGATCCCGTTCAGGTAATAGGTTTCTGCATCACCGGTGGTGATCATTCCTTTCTGACGCGCTTCAGCAAGAATGAACTGAAGTTCGGCATAGGTCATCAGCAAAGCGCGAGGGGCTGCAGGATCAGGAGGCGCTTGTCCATTGTCGTTGCAAACCAGACAGGCAAACGTATAGCCTACACGCGATACGCCTTGCACCCCTCCATTGTAAGCCAGGGCATCTACGTCACTGAGACCGTTGGGTACACCCAGGATCTGAGGAGTACCATTCGCCACAGAGGTTTGTGTGGGGCGGCCAAATACATTGATCCGTGTATCACCCAAAGCAGAAAGACGATCAGTCAATGTCTTGCTTACCCGAAACTCATCAAAAGATCCTACACGGGAACCATACATAGGCCACTGGTTTGGCGCTGCTGCCAAATATTTGAGTTCAGCATTATCTGCATTACTGGTAAAAATGGGGTTATTGGTTGGGTCGCTCAGAATCGCTTGCATATCTGCATTTACGTTCTTCTTCTTCGACAAACGCATCAGGTAACGGAGGCGAAGGGAATTGGCGAGTTTTCTCCATTTGATCAGCGAAGAGGAACCACCACCGTAGATCAGATCGCCGTTGAAAGACCCGATGGCTGTTGCCAAGGTTTCATTGGCTTTCTTCAGATCAGCGAGGATGCCGGTATAAATATCTTCCTGTTTATCATAAACTGGTTGATACAACCCTTCGGTCTTGGCTTTACCTGCTTCTGAATAGGGAACATCTCCGTACGCGTCAGTTACCAGAGAGAACATCCAGGATTTGAGGATCAGGGATACCCCGTAATAGGGATTTGATTCATCACCCCCGACTTTGGTCAGGATGTTCTGCAGGTTACGATAGTTACCATAAACATTGTTCCAGATACCATTTTGTTCATTCCAGCCATAGCGGTCTTCGTTTACAAACTGGATCTTGGCATGGTGCTGAACCACGATGTTTCCGATACCCCAGGCTTCGCTTACCTGTTGGTTCATGGTGCTGCGGATGATTCCACTCAGCAACAGATCGGGTGTTACATCGGTTGGGTTATTCAGGTTTGTATTGACCTCTTCAAAGTCTTTAGTACACCCGATGCCAACTACCAGGGCCAGTACCGGGATCCATATTTTTGACAGTTTCATGTGCCTGTTTTATTTGGTGTTAATGAATTAGAGTTTGAAGCTGAGGTTAAATCCATAACTGCGGGTGGTAGGGATGCTCATGTACTCGATACCAGGAAGCGCTGTGCCACCAGAATAGGACATGTTCTCGGGATCCACGTGGGGCACTTTATCCCACAGCAGGAGGTTACGTCCTACAAGTGATACGGTTACTCCACGGAAAGGAAGTTTACCAAAAAGCTTATCAGGAAGCGAGTAACCGATCTGCAATTCGCGGAGCTTAACAAAAGAAGCATCATACATGACTCCCTCTGCAACACCACGTCCACCAGTCCAGGCCGTATGCCATTCGCGGGCGGTAACCTTGGTTGTATTCGGACTGATAGTGCCGGTTGTACCTCCGGAGAAAACAACACCTTGTCCGATCACGCCATTTCCGGGTTTGCTCAGGTCATATCCATCGGCCCTTCCTTCAAGTGTTTCCACAATGATTCCTCCTTCACGGCCTACGGTCTGCGTTTCAGAATAGATCTCACCACCCTGACGGATATCAAAGAGGAAGGATAAGCGGATGCCTTTATAGTTCAGGCTGTTTCCAATACCCATCATCCAATCCGGATTGTAGTTCCCTAATTTGATGCGGTTGGTTGTATAAATGGGACGTCCGTTGCTTCCAAATACCATTTGCCCGGTGTATTGTCCACTGGCATCATAGTAGGGTTTGGTAGGATCGGAGCTCTGTACTCTTGCAAAACCGATACCGTACATATCACCCATACGTTCTCCTACACGGGCTTCCACGCTAACCCGACGGCTGGCCATTACATAGTTGGTCAACCCATCACTCAATTCAATAACAGTACTGCGGTTGGTGGAGAAGTTGATGTAGGCATCCCAGGTCAGGTTCTTTCCTTTCAGGATAGATCCAGTCAACATAGCTTCAAATCCATAGTTCTTGATCAAACCGGCGTTGATCTTACGGGTATCATATCCACTCGTGTTAGACAGGGGGATATTCAGGATCTGGTTTTTGGTACGGCTTTGATAATAAGTCAGGTCTAATCCGATACGGTTATTGAATAACCGGATATCCGTACCAAACTCATAAGCAGAGCTGATCTCGGGTTTCAGGTTCAGGTTGGCGAGGCTGCTGGTCTCACTATACACCTGGTAAGCCCCAAAGGGATCGCTTCTGTTGTAGGTTTGGGTAAAGGCAAAAGGATCCGTATCGTTACCCACTTGTGCGAGGCTGGCGCGAAGTTTCAGGAAACTAAACACTTCGGGCAGTTCCACCATATCGCTGATGATGGCGCTCAAAGCAGCGGAAGAATAGAAATAGGAATTATCCTCTGTTCCAAAGGCTTTGAGGTTTTCAGGGAGGGTCAGGGCGCTGCTCCAGTCGTTACGACCGGTCAGGTCCAGGAAAATTTTGTTCTTGTACGAGAAGCCAACAGAACCATACAAGCTGTTGATGCGCTTGGCCACATTGCTTTGTTCAACCACCAGGGCGATACGGGAGTTGTTCAGGCTGTAGATACCTGGGATATTCAACTGCCCGGCTACATTCTCTTTAAAACGAGAGGTCTGGCGCATTTGGTTACCACCGAGGCTGGCACTAAAGGCGAGATCAGATGTGATCGCTTTATTCGCCGTGAACAGGAAGTCGGTATTTCTTTCTTCATTTACGATACCTGTTTCCCGGTATTGACCAAAGGGAAAACGCTGGGTACTAAAGGCGCGGCGGTATTCCCGGCGTTCATTGCTCCAATCGGTAGCTGTACGTACCTGCAGACTCAGCCAGTTGGTGAAATCATACTTGAGGATGATATTGCCAATGATGCGATCATAGTACTGACCATTGGTATTTTCCATTACGGTCAGATACGGATTATCATGATAGTTATAGTTCCAGCTATACTGCTTTTGGTTCTCCAG
>JANRLV010000105.1:0-21717 GCA_033762195.1 Chitinophagaceae bacterium
AGTTTCAGCGCCTCGGCCTCAATTCCGGTGGTATGAGACAAACAATGACGGAGCGTAATGTAGTTTTTAAAATATTTTCCAAATTCAGGGACATAATTCACCACGGGTTCATCCAGGTTAACCTTTCCTTCATCTACAAACATCATCACCAGCGCTGCCGTAAGCCACTGACTCGAAGCTGCAACAGGGGCCTGTACATTGCTTCGGAATTGTGGATTGGTTTGCTTGCGGTATACAACGGTATCATCCTTCTTCCAGAGCATAACATTAAAATCCTTGCCCAGTTTTTCCTTGTTGGATTCTAAATAATCATCCAGGTCCGTAAAGTTTGTTTGGGCGTAGGAGTTAGAAAGCAGGGATAAAGAAAGCAATAGAAGAAGCGTGGTTCTCATGGTACTTTTTCTTTACAATTTACGGATTTCCTTGGTGTTCTTTGTGCACCCTTTGTGTCTTTCGTGGCTGGCGTAGGAGGACACGAAGGACACAAAGGATGCACAAAGTACACCAAGAAATCAGGCGGAGGCTGTCAGGGCTTGTTCGATGTCTTCCCGGATATCGTCAATATGCTCCAGGCCAACAGAAATGCGGATAAGCCCCGGGGTGATGCCAACAGACAACCTTTCCTCCTCTGATAATTTGGAATGGGTGGTGGAAGATGGGTGTGAAGCAATACTCCGGCTGTCACCCAGGTTTGAAGTCCGGCTTAACATTTTCAGGGCATCCAGAAAACGACGACCTCTTTCCAGTCCGCCTTTGAGTTCAAAGCAAACGATTCCACCTCCGCCACTCATTTGTTTTTTGGCAATATCGTGTTGGGGGTGCGATGGGAGAAAAGGATATTTAACCTGGACCAGGTGTGGATTGTTTTGCAAGGCGGTTGCCAGTTGAAGCGCGTTTTGACAATGTCTCTCCATTCGAAGCGACAGTGTTTCTAAACTCTTGGTTAATACCCAGGCATTAAAAGGAGAAAGTGAAGGCCCGGTATTTCTTAAAAACAAATAGATCTCCCGCACCAATGGGGCTTTACCGGCAATCACTCCGCCTACCACACGACCCTGTCCGTCCATCCATTTGGTAGCAGAATGAATCACAATATCAGCCCCCCATTCCATCGGCCGCTGTAGCACCGGGGTGGCAAAGCAATTGTCGACGACCAACAGGATATTATGTTTTTTCGCCAGTTGCGCCAGTGATTCCATGTCAATGATATCCAGTCCGGGATTGGAAG
This sequence comes from Chitinophagaceae bacterium, assembly GCA_033762195.1. Lineage (GTDB taxonomy): Bacteria > Bacteroidota > Bacteroidia > Chitinophagales > Chitinophagaceae > SpSt-398. The sequence goes on from JANRLV010000105.1 coordinate 1,229, forward strand.
GGGTCTCAACATAGATCATCCGGGTATTGGACCGGATCAATCCTTCGATCGTTTCGGGTTTGTTGATATCAAAATAGTCAAATTCGATCTTCCAGCGGCCCATGTATTTGGTTAAAATGGTATGGGTACTTCCAAACACGGAACCCGAGGAAAGGATATGGTCCCCGCTTTGCAAAAAGGTCATGAAAGTGCCAAACACAGCTGCCATTCCGGTTGCTGTGGCGAGACCCGCCTCGGCCTTTTCCATCATGGCCACTTTGTAAGCAAATTCATCCACGGTCGGGTTGCTGAACCGGGAATAGATATTGTGGTCATTTTCTTCCGCGAACGCCGCCCGCATATCTTCTGCACTATCAAATACAAAACTGGACGTGAGAAACAAGGGGGTCGAATGTTCGTTCTCCCAGGTGCGTGGGGTCTGTATACGAATGGCCTCGGTTTCGGGGTGATAATTACTCATACGTTTAAAAAAATGCTGGAGGACAAAGTTATTGTATAATGTTCATTCTGAAATAATTGCAGGAAATCCGCCACCAACCTGCTTTTCAGGCAGAAATGCCGGAGCTTTAATGACAAATTTGGTAAAAAAACAAGCTTGGACAACTATTTGAAAGGGTTCTGTGGAATCCGTGAGATCCGTCTGATTCGTGTAACCTAATTTAATCGTATGAACCTCTCCAATTTTACCATAAAAGCAGCGGAGGCCATCCAGTCGGCCCAGCAACTTGCGTTCAATGAAGGAAACCCTAACATTGAGACCGAGCATTTACTCAAAGCCTTGTTGGAGCAACAGGATTCCCCGGTGGAGTATCTGTTAAAGAAAAACAATGTGACCCTGAACCTGGTAGAAAGCAAGCTGGATGAAGCGATTCAGAAACTGCCCAAGGTGCAGAGTGGGGAACCTGCCCAATCCATCAGCCGCGACGCGAATAGCGTGGTGCTTCGGGCAGGTGCCGCCCTTAAATCCTATGGTGATGAATTTGTGACGCCTGAGCACTTGTTGCTGGCCATTGTACAAGGCAATGATGCCACGGCCAAATTACTCAAGGATGCAGGTCTTACTGAAAAGGGATTGACCGCGGCCATCAAGGAATTGCGGAAAGGGGAGACCGTGACCTCCCAAACCCAATCGCAACAATACAACGCGTTAAACAAATACGCCAAAAATCTGAATGAGATGGCGCGGCAGGGAAAACTCGATCCCGTCATCGGTCGTGATGAAGAGATACGCCGTACCCTGCATATTCTATCCCGTCGTAGTAAGAACAACCCCATACTGGTCGGGGAACCCGGCGTAGGTAAGACTGCCATTGCCGAAGGGCTTGCCATGCGGGTCGTAAATGGAGATGTGCCTGAGAACCTGCGGTCCAAGGTGATTTATGCATTGGATATGGGGCAACTGATCGCCGGGGCGAAATACAAGGGTGAATTTGAGGAAAGGTTAAAGGCAGTGATCAAGGAAGTTTCGACCAGTGAAGGGGAAATCATTCTCTTTATTGATGAGATACACACGCTGGTAGGGGCCGGTGGGGGAGAAGGCGCCATGGATGCAGCCAATATTCTCAAACCAGCCCTTGCCCGTGGTGAACTGCGTGCCATTGGTGCTACCACCCTGAACGAGTATCAAAAATATTTTGAAAAAGACAAAGCCCTGGAAAGAAGGTTTCAGAAAGTACTGATCGATGAACCGTCGGTGGAAGATGCGATCTCCATCCTGCGTGGTTTGAAAGACCGCTACGAAACCCATCACCATGTGCGGATCAAAGATGAGGCCATCATCGCCGCGGTAGAATTATCACAACGCTATATCACCGATCGTTTCCTGCCCGATAAGGCCATCGACCTTATCGATGAAAGCGCCGCCAAACTGCGACTGGAAATGAACAGTATGCCAGAGGAACTCGATAAACTCGAAAGGCAGATCCGGCAACTGGAGATCGAACGAGAGGCCATCAAACGGGAGAATGATGAAGAACAATTGAGGGAACTTAATACCGAAATCGCCAACCTGAGTGTGGAGCGGGATACCTTTAAAGCCAAATGGAAAGAGGAAAAAGAGATCGTGGAGAAAGTGCAGAATGCCAAGGCAGAAATTGAACAATTGAAATTAAGTGCGGAACAGGCGGAAAGAAACGGAGACTACGGTAAAGTAGCAGAGATACGGTATGGAAAGATCAAGGAACAGGAACAAAAGATCGAGGACCTCACCGTTCAACTTTCCGGGTTGAGTGAAAAACGGTTATTGAAAGAAGAAGTAGATGCAGAGGATATCGCTGAGAATGTGGCCAAAGCCACCGGCATTCCGGTAAGCCGGATGATGCAGAGTGAAAAGGAAAAGTTGTTGAACCTCGAAGACCATCTCCACCAGCGTGTCATAGGGCAGGAGGAAGCCATTACGGCAGTAGCCGATGCGATACGCCGTAGCAGGGCGGGTCTGCAGGATCCCCGTAAACCGATCGGTTCATTTATTTTCCTGGGAACAACCGGGGTTGGTAAAACTGAATTGGCTAAGGCCCTTGCTGAATATCTGTTTGATGATGAAAGCATGATGACCCGGATCGATATGAGTGAGTACCAGGAAAAACATACGGTGTCCAGACTGGTGGGGGCCCCTCCCGGTTATGTGGGTTATGAGGAAGGAGGTCAATTGACCGAAGCGGTCCGTCGTAAACCCTATAGTGTAGTGTTACTGGATGAAATTGAAAAGGCTCATCCGGATGTTTGGAATGTGATGCTCCAGGTATTGGATGATGGAAGACTAACGGACAACAAAGGCCGTGTGGTCAATTTCAGAAATACCATCATTATCATGACCAGCAATCTGGGAAGCCATATCATTCAGGAGAATTTTGAGAAGGTGAATGAGGCCAACAAGGAGGATGTTGTAGAAAAAACGCGGGTGGAAGTAATGAGTTTGTTACGCCAAACCATTCGCCCTGAGTTCCTCAACCGGGTGGATGAAATCATTCTGTTCCAGCCTTTGTTGCGTAATGAGATAAAGGGCATCATACATATCCAGCTCAATAACCTGAAAAAACTGGTAGCCGAAACCGGGATCGAACTGGTCTTTACAGATTATGCGATCGATTTTCTGGCAGAGCAGGGATTTGATCCACAGTTTGGGGCAAGACCACTAAAAAGGTTGATCCAAAAAGAGATCGTAAACCAACTGAGCAGGAAAATACTGGCTGGGGAAATAGACCGATCCAGGCCTGTTTTGGTGGATGTATTTGATGGAGTAGTGGTATTTCGCAATGAAGCTCCGGAGAAAGTTTAGTATTAGCTTTCAACACATACCCTTGAGGTATTCTGCTAGGCTGCTTTTGGATGTATAGCCTTTATGGAGTTTATGGAATTTCTTTTAGCAATCGCTTCCTCCTCCAGGTCAAAGTCATCCTGAAGACCAAGCCAGAATTTTGCAGAGTTGCCAAAGTATTTGCTAAGCCGCAAGGCAGTGTCGGCTGTTATCCTTCGATTTCCCTTTAAAATTTCGGAGACCCTTGTTTGAGGAATACCTATGTCTTTGGCTAATCGGTAAGCAGAAATTTCAAACGGAATCAGAAACTCCTCCATTAAGACCTCGCCGGGGTGTATGTTCTTTAACTTTGCCATAGTGCTCATTTAATGGTAATCAATAATTTCAACCTCTGATGCATTTCCCGCTGACCATTTAAAAATAATTCTCCACTGGTCATTAATGCGTATACTATAGAAAAACTTAAGATTTCCACTCAGTTTCTCCAGTCTATTCGCTGGCGGTATTTTCAAGTCGGTTAAGTCAACGGCATTATTGATCATTCTTAGTTTTCTACGTCCTATTTCTTGAATTTGAATAGGCCATTTTTTTACCCTAATCCCTATCCAGATATTTTCGGTCTCTTTATCACCAAAAGAAATAATCATACTTACGGATTACGTTACTAACGTCAAAGGTAAGTATTTTATTTGAAAAACCAACAAAACTTAATTCTGATCTAAGAACCCAGTTGGGGCTTCAAATTTCTTGTGTCAATGCCTTTTCCAGTATATCCACAGCTTCCTGTAATTCAGACTCCTTGATTGTTAAAGGAGGCACCCATTGTAACACATTCCCTTGTGAGACCTTAAAGCTTAGTCCTTTTTCCAGACAACGGTACATGACACGCGAAGCCAGTTCTGTGTCTCTTTCCTTTGTGACCGGATCCTTTACCAATTCGATCCCCCAGAGTAATCCTATTCCCCTTATATCTCCAATGACCGGATACTTCTCTTTTAAAGCAGATAGCTTTTTATTCAAGAATGCTTCACAGGACTTTGCCTGATCAAGTAGTGCATGCTGATCGATAAATTCCAGCATGGCCAGACCTGCTGCCGCTCCCAAGGGATTTTTTTCAAAAGTGTAATGTCCAAGGGAAACTTCTTCGGCGATATTGTATTCCTCGCGCGCAATGATCCCGGCCATGGGGATGATTCCAGCGCCAAGACCTTTCCCCAGACAAAGAATATCCGGTTCAATGCCATAATGCTCAAAGGCGAACATTTTTCCTGTACGGCCAAAAGCAATTGGGATCTCATCGAGTATCAGCAATACCTTATATTCATCGCAAAGCGCACGGATACTTTTCCAATAGGAGTAGGATGGGATCTGAACATCCGTGTTGCGAATGGTTTCTGCCATAAAGGCCCCCACCTGCTTGTTTTCCTTCAATACTTTTTCAAAAGCAGCCAGGGAATTTGCTTCACCCGCTTCGGGTGACCGATAGTTATCAGGTCCCGGGATATTGATGGTATCCGTAAATTCACCCATGTATTTTTTAAATTGATCTTCTCCGCCGGCGGCGATCGCATCCAATGACGCACCATGAAAGGAATCCACATACGACACGACTTTCGTTTTACCAGTGATTACCCGCGCTAATTTCAACGCCATACCGATGGCGCTGGTACCCCCCGGGCAAAACAAAACCCGGGATAGACCAGAGGGCATTAATCCCACCAACTTCTTCGCCAGTTCAATGATCGGTTGGTTGGTATATCGCCGGGGGCAAAAAGGCAAATGATCCAACTGGGCTTTTACTTTTTCAATGACATAGGGGTTTCGATGTCCAACCTGATGGACATTATTCCCATGAAAATCCATGTATTTCTTTCCCTGAATATCGGTGATGTATATTCCTTCGGCCGATTCGATCACATTCAGACAGGGAGTGGAAAGGGATTGGTGAAGGAAATAGCGGGCATCGGATTGGAGCAGGTCATTTGTCTCTTTCTCCAATCCAGCCTGCCAGGCAATCCGGAAGGGGGAGAGGTTTACATCACCTTCTGTGAGCAAGGGCGTTTTGTCCATAAAAAAATTTCAGGTTGGTTCGACGAAGGTGGGAAATTGACCGGGATATTAAGGTTATGTTTTCTTTACGGGAACATTTTGTTATCAGTGTTTCCATCAATGGAAAGGAGTCGAAGGCAGCTTAAATTGCAGCAAAACGAAATTTTATGGACGCCACTACCAACAGCCTCAACTGGTTTGAGATTCCGGTTACCGATATGGGCCGGGCCCGCCATTTTTACCAGGTTATCTTTAGCATGCATATGGATTTAGGCAATATTATGGATATGCAAATGGCCTATTTTCCAGGCGAAGCCGGAAGTGGGAAAGCTTCTGGAGCCCTAGTTCAAAGTGCCTACCATACCCCCAGCCAGGAAGGAACGCTTGTTTACTTAAATGCCAATCCGGTTATGGATCCCGTGCTGGAGAAAATAGAACCGATGGGTGGAAAGATCAGCATGCCCAAAACGGCCATCAGTGAGGAGATCGGTTTTATGGCCATGTTCATTGACACAGAAGGGAACCGGGTTGCCCTCCATTCAAAAGGATAGGGGTCAGTGATTCATAAATCGCTGGGCGATACGCAGTGGTCGAAAAATATATCTTTTTTTGCTGTGATGTCCGCCTGTACGCAGCAGGATATCCCGCAGGGTTTCAATGACCTCAATGGTATGGTCACCTTTATTGACCATCACACATTCTGCCAAGGCGGCGTGCGAGGCATCGGTGATCTCCGACCGGGTAGCCACACCCGATTTGTTGAGTGTCTCCAAAACCTGGGTTGCCCAGATCACAGGTATATGGGCAGACTCACAGATCCAAAGGATCTCTTCCTGGATTTCCCCCATTCTTTCAAAACCTATTTCTACCGCCAGATCGCCCCGGGCGATCATGACCCCGCAGGATCCGGATTGCATTCCCTGCAGAAGCAAGGAGGGAAGGTTTTTTACGGCCTGGGGTGTTTCGATCTTTATGATGATATCCGGTGGATCGGTTGAAAAATGTTGGAGTTTTAGTTGAAGCTCCTTCAAGTCACTGGCATAGCGAACAAAAGAATAGCCAACCATGTCTGCGTGGTTACATATAAATGGCAGACAGGAGATATCAAAACTGGTCAATGGCGCGATGGCCAATTCAGAATCCGGGAAATTGATACCCTTGTCATTCTTTATTTGTTTTTTAGCCGATGAAACGCGAGTGATCCGGACCCCCAGTTTGTCCTTTTCCTTTTTCTCTACGATCCCTTTGATGATTCCGTCATCCAGGTAAACGCGGTGACCTTCTTCTACATGCAACAATACATCCTTTTCGTTCGGGCTAATCACTACCTGTTCTTCTAAACCGGAAGGCAGGGATTCAGCCAGCCAGATCAATTCACCTTCTTCAATTTTTACCTTGCCCTTATCCATCCCTCTTCCGATCAATTTAGTACGGATCTTTGGGCCTGCCAGATCCATATACACTTTGCAATCCAAACCGGTGTGCTGACTGGCCCGGCGGATCAGTTGGATCATTTGCGCCCACACAGCCTCATTATCATGTGCACAATTTATTCTCGCCACATTCATCCCGTTTTGAAGTAAGGTTTTAATGATGGCGTAGTTCTCGGCAAAGGAACTGTCAAAGGTGACCATGATGTAGGGGATTCCATCCTCCATTTTATTCCCAAATAAACTACGTTGCTCCTTTTCCATTTTAGCAAGACTATACGCATAGGTACAAGCTTCGACTTCTTCCTCTGGAAATTCTTTACCCAATCGTTTCAGAATGGACTGTATCTGGCTCAGGATATGACTTTCAGAACTCGCCAGGGAAGATAATCCCAGTACATGAAGTTCATCCTGCAGGTCACGGATGTCCTCATTGCGCAGCGTAAGGTAATGGATCAGGTTTGTAGCGGAGAGCCGGTAGTCCTCCGGGATCAATGTCAGGAATTCACGCCTTCTTTCGGTCTCATTTTTCATTTTGCCAATTAGCCGGTCCAGTTGCTGAAATACCGAAAGGGTCAACCTTGCATCCATGTTCCTGAATTTTGAGGGATAAATGTAGGCTGGTTCTCTGGCGAAGGGCCTGACCCGAATCACGGATTTGCCTGATTTACCAACCTTTGCTTAACCTGACAGTGGTCATCGGCTTTATTCAAAAATGAGAGTAACTTCAAGGTTATCAAATCAATGAACTTGGAAAAGTCGCTTGCCCATATATCATTTCTGGAATTCTTAGAGGAAAAGGCAGGAGAACTTAAACAGTTTACAGGGCAATTGCGAAAAAAGGTGGATACAGATTCTGTACATCTGGTGCGTGTGTCCATTAAAAAGTGGAAAACGGCCATACGCTTACTTGATAATTTATATCATATTCCCTGGAAGCGGGATTTTGCTTCAACCGGCATGCTTTTCAGGATTTGTGGAGAACAACGAAACCTGGAACAGGGAATCGAATTATGTTATCACCTGGACCTTGCTGAAAAAGGAATAATTCCATTCTTTCGCCAGGAATTGATTAAAGCAAAACGGGAAACGAGAACGGCAATTAAGGATTATGATATTTCGGGGGTGTTCAATTACCTTGAGCGGGTAAAGGCCTTTTTTTCTACTTATCACCCATTACCCCGGACGAAAACCCTTCTAAAGGAAGAAGACCGATTATTAAACAAGGCAAAAAAACTGTTTCAACAAAAATCAAGACCGCTGCATAAGATCCGGAAGCGCCTGAAAGACTTGTTGTTTCTTCGGGAATTCACCCAACATGCTCAGCCGAAACAGCGCAAAATGAATAAGCATCTTGATCAACTGGGTAAGATCCAGGATCTCGTTGTATTGGAAGAACTTGTTAAACAGGGTAATTCAAAAGGAGCTATCCCTGATAAAATTGGGCAGAAAATGAGGGGAAAGATAACATCTAAGCGCAAACGGCTTGTTAAACGTTCAGAGGATCAATTGGGTACATTTTTATTTCCCAATAAATAATCATACCTTTACCTCTCTTGATGTTTCGCACTCCCTCCTTGGAGCCTACATTCTCCATGTTGCTGTGAAGGCAAAACGTAAGGCGGGTAAAGTATCCCTCACGGAGATAGCCTTACCAAATTTTTCAAATTAAATAGTTAATAGTGTTATTCAACGAATTACAGCTCATTGAGCCTGTTCTCAAAGCGCTTAGCCAGGAAGGCTATACGCAACCGACCCCCATTCAGGAAAAAGCCATTCCTGTTGTTTTACAAAGAAAAGACCTGCTCGGCTGTGCCCAGACAGGTACCGGCAAAACCGCCGCATTTACCATCCCTATCCTTCAATTGATGAGCCAAGAGGATCAACCTGTTAAAGGTATCCGTGCGCTTGTTTTGACCCCAACCCGCGAACTTGCGATCCAGATAGGCGAAAGCATTGAGGCCTATGGCCGTTTTCTCCCCCTTAAACATACCGTTGTATTTGGTGGGGTTTCTCAACATGCCCAGGTTCAAGCCCTTCGCCGGGGTGTAGATATATTGGTCGCTACACCAGGTCGTTTACTTGACCTGATGCAGCAAAGGCATATTGCCCTGGATCATATCCAGTTCTTCGTATTGGATGAAGCCGATCGTATGTTAGATATGGGATTTGTACAGGATGTCAGAAGGGTGATCGCCCGGCTGCCCCAGCAACGTCAAACCCTTTTCTTCTCCGCCACCATGCCTGGTGAGATCAGACAACTTGCGCAGATATTGCTTAAAGATCCAATTAAGGTTGAGGTTACTCCTCCATCTTCTACGGTGGACCTGATCCAACAGGCAGTTTATCATTGTGATAAGCAAAACAAACTTCCGTTATTGATCGAGATATTAAAGGATCCGGCCATTGAATCGGTACTCATTTTTACCCAAATGAAATATGCGGCCGACCGCCTGGCCAAAAGCCTGAGCCGTGCCGGGATTCCCACTGAGGCGATCCATGGCAATAAAGCCCAGAATGCCAGGCAGAAAGCCCTGTCCAATTTCAAATCACGCAAGACAAGAGTACTGGTCGCCACAGATATAGCGGCCCGGGGTATTGATATTGATGAACTTACACACGTCATCAACTATGAATTACCCAATGTGCCCGAGACCTATGTACACCGTATCGGTCGTACAGGTCGTGCAGGTGCCAGTGGTATTGCTATCTCTTTTTGCGACTGGAGTGAAAAGATATTCCTCAGTGATATCCAAAAACTGATCAAAAAGACCATCCCCGTTGTAAAGGACCATCCTTACGACGTTCCCTCTATGTATAATCAGATACAGCAAGCCAAACCAACCACCGGCTCGGCGCCTTCCAGTTTTGGGAATGCCCGCAGGGCAGGCGGAAAGCGGTATGGACGGGCGTTTACGCAGAGGGCGTGAGCGTGAGACGTAACTCACGCCTCACGCCCCCCGCGTTCCATTTCCCGGAAAATCCCTCCCAATTCAGGAACACTCTCCAAGTTTGGCACGTGTAAATAATTGATTTTTAGTTCGTTGGGATTTGGCACATTGTTCGGATACCCTGTTTCAAACAAATCCGAATTTATGAAACAAATCTACACCCTACTGATCACCCTGATGGTTACAATCGGCCTTCAGGCTCAAAGTTTCTCCTGGAACAATTTTAATGATGGTTCCACTTCTTACAATGTTACTTCCAACAACGTTAAAATGACCGTATCCATCGCTGGTTCGGGTCATGCTTCGGGCGAACCAAGCTACAATAGCTCGAATGGTGGTTACTTGTATGAAAGCGTTGATTGGTCCAACAAAACTACAACGATCACTTATACCATTACTTTCACCGTTCCCCTGAAAGGCGTTTATTTTTATGTGTATGATGTTGATTATTCCAACGGTGGTTGGGATGATAAACTGACCATTAGTGCAAAGAATAACGTAAACACCACTGTTTACCCTGCTATTTCTGCCGGAAGTTCTGCTGAAGTAACAGGAACCAACCTGAACATCCTGGAAGGAAAAGGCAATAACTCCTCTTTCTCCTCCAATCCTTCTTATGTTAGTTTTGGAACCAGTGTACCTGTAAAAACCCTTACCATTGTTTATGGTGCTGGTAACAACAGTCCGAGCAACCCCAATGGTCAGGTAATTGGTTTTAGCATGGTTGGATCGATTGAGGCCCTGCCTGTTCAATTGCTTGGTTTCAGCGCCGCTAAATCTGGTACAAATAACGCCCTGATCAAATGGGAAACTGACAAACAGATCCGCTTCGACCATTTTGAACTCGAGCGTTCTGCCACTGCAGTAGGTCCTTTTGAGAAAGTAGCTGACATTGCCTCAAACAACGCGGTAACTGGTAGTTATTCTTATACCGATATGAACGTAAAGAGCAAAATGGCCACTGCCTATTATCGCCTGAAAATGGTGGATATTGATGGCACTTATTCTTATAGCCGTGTTGCCATGATCCGCTTTACCGGTGGTGCTACCTTCGATGTTCGTCCTACTTTGCTCCATGCCGGTGAAAACCTGAATGTGACCGTTTCCAGCAACGAAAATGAAAACTACACGATCAAATTATTCAACCTGAGTGGCAAGATGGTCGCTCAACAAAATATTGCCCGCTCTGGCCAGGTTGCCCTGAATACTGCTGGTCTCCAGAAAGGTATGTATGTGGTAACTGTTGAAGGTGGCAGCGAGCCCCAAACATTCAAAGTAATGATTCAGTAAGGGTTAGCCCCAAAGCTGTTCGGTTTTGTTTTCCCCGCGGTTTTAGCATAATAGGTTCTTTTTAACCTACCTTGCTTAAACCGCGGGGCTTTTTTTGGCATACTATTTTCTTAATCTGCACGTTAGATGAAACGATCCAATAAATCCAATACAACTCCTATGGGTACAACCATTTCCCGTTCCCTTCCTTCCCTGAAGACATTTGGCCTTTATTCCCTTGTGCTCGCCGGGGCTACCGCTGGTTTCTTTCTCCTAAAACCGCTGTTGGAATCCAATAACAATGGGGCAGAAGCCCTGGGTATAATCCATGATAGCACGGAGAAAAAGAAGGATAGCCTGGAAGCCAGTAAGAGTGTTTATGACCAGACCGCCTTTATGGAACAACTCCGCCAGATGGCCAATGGAGACTCTTCCGGACGCTGGCCGGTAAAAACAGGTGTTACCTACCAACCGGGTGCCTTATTGCCCTTTCATCGCATTATAGCCTATTACGGTAATCTCTATTCCAAACAAATGGGAATCCTGGGTGAACTGCCCAAACAAGAGGTACTCGACCACCTGCAGGCCAAGGTAGCCGAATGGCAGGCGGCAGACAGTACCACGGTCACCATTCCCGCCCTTCACTATATTGCCGTTACCGCACAGGGAAGCCCCGGAAAGGGTGGAAAATACCGGTTACGTATGCCCTTTCATCAGATCGATTCAGTCCTGAAAATGGCCGAAAAGATCAATGCTATCGTATTTCTCGATATCCAGGTAGGGCTTAGTACACTGCAACAAGAGATCCCCGAATTGGATAAATACCTGCGTTTACCCAATGTCCATCTGGGCATTGATCCTGAATTTTCGATGAAAGGTGGCCAGGCCCCGGGAAAAGTGATCGGGAAATTTGATGCCTCAGATATCAACTACGCAGCCGATTATCTTGAAAAACTGGTTAAAGAAAATAACCTGCCCCCCAAAGTGCTCGTCATTCACCGTTTTACACAAGGCATGGTCACTAACTACAAACAGATCAAAACACGTCCGGAAGTGCAAATGGTGATGCATATGGATGGTTGGGGACATCCCGCAAAGAAGATCACCACCTATAAACAATTCATTTACCGCGAACCGGTTGAGTTCACCGGGTTCAAGTTATTTTATAAAAATGATCTGAAAGAAAAAGGACGGTTGCTCACACCATCCGAGTTAGTGGCCTTGAAGCCACGTCCTCTATATATTCAGTATCAATAGTATTTCTTACAGCATATACAAAGAAAAGGACGGCTGCAACGGCCGTCCTTTTTTTTTAAACTGCGAGAGATAATCTAAAATTACAGCCCTGCCTTTTTCTTCAACAGGTCTACTTCCGCTTTCAGGACATCGATCTGTGTCTGTTGTTCTTTGATGGAGGCCACCAGTAAGGGAATCAGGCTTTGCAAATCCGTACTCCTGACCACTGTTTGCTGATAGGAGTTCTTTCCTTTCATAAAGGAATACCGGGTCGTATTGATCGCTCCGGGTAACACCTTTTCCACGTTCTCTGTCATAAAACCATAATGTTGGCCTTTGGGTAAGGACAAATGCGCATATCGTTTTGTATTGTACTCGAAAACCTGTGGTTCCAGCGAGTTTAGTTTTTGTAAGGGCTGGGAGATGGATTGGATATTGGTCTTGATCTCCTGGTCAGATATCGATTGTGCGTTAACAACCGAAGGGGTACCTAAAAGAATAAATACGGCAAATAATAAAGCGTTTACATGCTTTTTCATGATGATAAATTTTTGGTCAATAAATCGTTGGATAACTAACTATAGGTCAATTGGCAGAATGGGCACTAGGCCAGATCGGGAGGGGGTGTCTGGGTTGGTAGATAAACCAGGGAGGACGACAAGGTCAGGAAATCACTCACCGGGGTGGCGAGGGCCAAAGGGGCTAACCCATCAAATAAGCCGGGGTGGTCATACATGGACTCTTCTTCCCATTCGGTTCCCGATTCCTGTACCGGCTGGTTTTCATCCCCCAGGTCAACGGTCTGGGTAATAACCTGCTCCTCCATCCATTTGACAGCGCCGGAATAGACCATTCCGCCAAAACAGAGCAGGCAGAGGACCATGATGACCCAGGAACGATATGGTTTTTGCGCGGGCATGAACAAATGTTGGTACACAAATTTACAAATCAAAAAGCCAATTGTTTTCACTCCTGCAAAACAATTAATTTTGAAGGCAGTAGACTCACTTATATGAAGGAACAATACCAGGATTTGGCCTCCCGTCTGGAAGGAGAATTTTATGACGATCAGGCCATGCGTACCCTCTACGCCACCGATGCTTCTGCTTACCGTGAATTGCCCCAGGCCGTAGCCATACCCCGCAGTGTGAAGGATATCCGGATGCTGATTGAATTTGCCCAAAAGACAGGTAGTTCCCTTATTCCGCGTACCGCAGGCACTTCCCTGGCGGGACAGGTTGTTGGGAACGGGATAGTAGTGGACGTATCCAAGTATTTTACCGGCATTCTGGAATTGAATAAGGAAGAAAAATGGGTAAAGGTGCAGCCCGGGGTCATCCGGGATGAGTTGAATATGTTCCTCAGGCCGCATGGGCTATTTTTTGGCCCGGAAACCTCCACCGCCAACAGGGCTATGATCGGGGGAATGGTGGGAAACAATAGTTGCGGGTCCAATTCAGTGGTATATCGGAGTACACGGGAACATTTGCTGGAAGTAAAGGCCTTGCTCAGTGATGGCTCCGAAGTGGTTTTTGGGGCATTGGATATTGACGAGTTTCATCAGAAATGTGAAGGTGATACGCTCGAAGCCGGGGTCTACCGGAATATCCGCCAGTTATTAAGTAATTACGAGAACCAGCAGGAGATCCGGAAAGAATACCCCAAACGCACGATTGAGAGACGCAACACGGGATATGCCATTGACCTGCTGGTGGAAACAGCTCCCTTTTCAGCGGGAGGGCCTGCGTTTAATTTTTGTCAATTGATCGCTGGTTCCGAAGGTACACTTGCTTTTATCACCGAGATCAAACTGAATGTGGTGCCATTGCCACCACCTGAGTTAGGGCTGCTTTGTGTACACTTCGATACCATTGATGAGTCATTACGTGCCAACCTGATTGCGTTAAAATATGATATCAGTGCCAGTGAGCTGATCGATCATTATATTCTCGAGTGCACCAAGAATAACATCGAGCAACAAAAGAACCGCTTCTTTGTAAAGGGCGATCCCGGTGCGATACTCGTGATTGAGTTTGCCCGCCATTCACATGAAGAAGTATTGGCCGATGCGAACCGGTGTATTGAAGAATTAAAAGAAGCTGGCCTGGGTTATCACTATCCTCTTTTGTTTGGGGCGGATACAAAGAAGATTTGGACCTTGCGTAAAGCGGGCCTTGGTTTGCTGGGTAATATGCCCGGAAGCAAGAAGCCGGTTCCCGTTATCGAGGATACGGCGGTGGATGTAAATGACCTGCCGGCCTATATCCGGGAGTTCAATTCCATTTTAAAAAGCTATGGACTTCATTCGGTGCATTATGCCCATGCGGGATCGGGGGAGATCCATTTACGCCCCATTCTTGACCTGAAAACGGAAGAGGGTAACCAAATGTTCCGCACCATTGCCCAGGAAATTGCCCGATTGGTAAAACGCTACCAGGGCTCTTTGAGCGGCGAACACGGTGACGGGCGACTCCGCGGTGAATTCATCCGCCAAATGATCGGGGAGAAGAACTACGGGCTACTAAAGGACATTAAACAGGCCTGGGACCCTCAGCATATTTTCAATCCCAACAAGATCGTGGATACGCCTCCTATGAATACGATGTTGCGTTATACCCCCGGTCAGCAATCCCCCCGGTTTGATACGGTGTTTCGATTTGAGAACATGGATATTCTGTTGCATGCCGAGCAATGCAATGGTAGTGGTGATTGTCGCAAAACCCATTTGAGCGGTGGAACAATGTGTCCTTCCTATATGGCCACCCGAAGTGAAAAAGATTCTACGCGGGCCCGGGCAAATATCCTTCGTGAATTTCTGACCCATTCCACCAAGATCAACCGGTTTGACCATGAAGAGATCTATCAGGTGATGGATCTCTGCCTGAGTTGCAAGGGTTGCAAATCGGAATGTCCAAGTAATGTGGATGTAGCCAAACTCAAGGCGGAATTCCTACAACATTACTATGATGCGCATGGCGTGCCCTTTAGGGCCAAACTGATCGCTGGCTTCAATCGTTCTTCCTCGCTGGCAGCAATTTGGCCAGGGGCGTATAATTTTTTAGTTAAGAACAACTTTACCTCCGGGGTAATAAAATCCATAGCCGGGTTTCATCCTCAACGGAGCTTGCCTGGACTTCATTCCACCACGGTAATGAAATGGGCTTCCAAAAAGAGGGAGAAGCCATCAGGCCAATCCGGCATGGTGTATTTTTTTGTTGATGAGTTTACAAACTATAGCGATACGGGAACAGGCATACATGCCATTCAATTACTCGAACGCCTGGGGTATACTGTTATCATTCCAACGCATGTGGAAAGTGGCCGTGCTTCCTTGTCAAAAGGGTTGTTAAGAAGGGCCAAAGAGATTGCCAACCGCAATATTTCATTGCTGGCACCTTTAGTTAATGAAGAAACACCTTTGATCGGAGTGGAGCCTTCGGCGATACTTACTTTCCGGGATGAATATATCGACCTGGCTTCAGATACGCAATGGGAAAAGGCCAAGGCCCTGGCTAAGCATGTCTATACGATCGATGAATTCCTGGCCCGTGAGATTGAAAAAGGAAAGATCGATGCCTCTTCCTTTACAAAATCGCCAAAGCAGATCAAACTCCATGGGCACTGCCAGCAGAAAGCCCTTTCGTCCGTGACGTTTACCCAGAAGATGCTTTCTCTTCCTGAAAATTATTCGGTGGATGTGATCCCCTCCGGCTGTTGTGGCATGGCGGGTAGTTTTGGGTATGAAAAAGAACACTATGATCTTTCCATGAAAGTGGGGGAACTGGTACTCTTCCCTGCTGTACGTGGAGCCAGCGCAGAAACCATCATTGCCGCACCGGGCACCAGTTGTCGTCATCAGGTGAAAGATGGTACAGGCGTAGAGGCGAAACATCCGGTGGATGTATTGTTTGAGGCGTTGGTGTAGTTTTGGTGGATGACGGATGTTGGATGACAGATGACGGATGACGGATGACAGATGACGGATGACGGATGTTGGATGTTGGATGTTGGATGGCAGATGACGGATGACGGATGACAGATGACGGAGGGAGAGTGGATTAAAATAGAAAACAAAAAAATAATAAATAAAAAAAATGCGAAATACAATATTTCGCATTTTCTTTTTTCGAGATTTTGTGTACGCTTAGACGTAATCGGTCATCCAACATCCGTCATCTGTCATCCGTCATCTGTCATCTAACACCAACCAACTTACAACTTCGCGATCTCGATATCCTGTACGGTACGGGTATTGTTACGCACTTTAAAAGTGGTAACGGAATTGTCCTTTTTGTTGATGATCTCAAAGGTCAGCAGGCTGTTTTCCTGAGCATCATCACTCAACTGAAATTTCTTGGAGATATCCTGACCTTTCAGTTTTTCGGCATAAACCACGTTGTTGGCTTCATCGGTGATGCGCACCATGAATTCAGCGTCAACGCTTCCTTTGATATTTAACTGGAATACCGGTTGGTTCTTCAGGGTGCCAAGGTATTTGAGTTCTACCGCATTGGTATTCTCTCCATTGTTAGCGAAAGTGGTGTTTGCAAATCCCAGGGTAAGTACCAGCACAAATGCAGCTGCTACGGTTTTCATGTTGTTGATTACTTGTTTCATAAAGTGAATTTTTAAGTGTTTACGTGTTTGTTGATTCCTAAAACTCGTTGCGGCAAACAAACGAACGGTAAACAATCGTAAGGGGTATATGGGAAGGTCGTTAGGGTACTTTCTCTTGCAGTGTAGCCTGAATGGCTGTTTGATGATGTAAAAGTAGGGCGGTAATAATGCGCCTGCAAATCAAAAAAGCGTTCTTCACCGTATGGGTAAGGTGGTAAAGAAAACATAAAACCCTTGACAGTAAAGGGTTTCAGCGGATTATTCATATGATGTCCAACAAAAAAAACCCCGCTGAAAGCGGGGTTTTTTATACTCATTCAAAGGGTGGCGTTATTTTTTTAACAGTACCCAGATCTGATCTTGGTCCTGCAAGATAGCAGTGATCCTGGTGTGTACGGTGGATTCCGGATCAGGATCAGTGGGAAGGGGTAACTGTTCTTCGGGCTGGTATTTCGCGAGGAAAGAAGCCGCTGCTTTGATGTGCGACAAGGTCTCTTCTCGTGTCAGGGTTACCAGGCTACCATGGTTTTCATAGTAATAATGTGTGCTGATGAATTTTTTTACATGCAGTCGGGTTTCGCGAGGCAGGAAACGCTGTAATTTCCAAAAGTCGCGGCTGCCGGAGGATCTAATGGCTTTATCTACGCCACCGGGTCCACAATTATAAGCAGCCACCACCAATAACCAGTCTTCATAGATCAGATACAGGCGTTCCAGATATTTCGCGGCAGCAAGTGTACTTTTCAGGTTGTTCCTTCTTTCATCTAATTTGCCAGACACTTTTAATCCAAGTCCACGGGCTGTTCCTGGCATGAATTGCCAGATACCTGCGGCTCCGACACCTGAAACAGCGGAGGGTTTCAATTTTGACTCGATCACCGCGAGATACTTTAATTCGAGGGGGATTCCCCGGGCACTAAAGATCCGCTCGATGGTGGTCAGCGATTGCTTTCCATTCAGCATGATCTTATCCAGCATGAACCGGTTCTCCTTGATGTAATCTTCAATAAAATCTTCGGCTTCTTTCCTTAATTGGATCCGGGGTGCTTTTGGTAAGTGATCATCACTTACGTCCTCCATACAAATACATACACCTTGTATGTCAAATGCATGGGTACGAAAAAGCGCCGTATCCCTCAGAAAGGGATTTATAGCCCGGTGACCAGGTTCGTTTCCTCCCTTTTTCGGAGCGGCAAAAGCCATTACTCCGTTTCCGGCAAGAATCAATAAGGTCATAAAGAATGCCTTCCATAGTTTTTTTAGCATTACCATGTTTTTCGTTAACAATACCGACGGATATTGGAAGGCTTCACAGGAGTATGGGAGACAGTACAGAAATGGCCGGGGTCGGATCGGGTATTTTCATATTTCGGCCGGGTGGTACTGTGACATGTATATCTACACATGCCGCCGCAAAGATAGTCGGCGACTTTTGGAGATTATGTTAAAACGCATTCGTAAAAACATCATGACAGCCTGAAGAACTGACTATCACCGATATAAGTTTTCCACTGAAAAAAAGTCATGGAAAATCTACGAAAACATTAAATTGACGTTGAATCAACGACAAGTAACCACATTATCAAGAACTTAAACCAACGTTATGTCTAAAAAAGCGATCCTTTCAGGGATCATGGGCACGCTTATCATCATTTCCTGCTCACAAAAAAATTTACCGCAGAAATCAGAGACAAAAACTGTGCCTGTAACGAGTTATGCAGGCCCTGTGAAAGAATTGATCATGGCAAAATGCTCTCCCTGCCATGTGGCCGGTGGAAATAAAACGCCGCTGGACAATTATGAATCAACGAAAAGACTGGCTGATGATATCATTCGCCGTGTAGAACTCAATCCCGGCGAAAGAGGGTTTATGCCCATGAGAAAAGAGAAACTCAGCGCCGACGAGATCGCTTTATTGAAGAAGTGGAAGGAAGAGGGGATGGCGGAGTAGGGGGATGTTGGATGTTGGATGACAGATGACAGATGACGGAGGTTTGCTGTGCGAGACCTCCGTCATCTGTCATCAGTCATCTGTCATCCTACTCCCAATTATCAGTCCGAAACGGCGTTACCGGTAATCCCGATTTACTAAACACATTTCCAATGGAAGTATTTCCGAAACCATAGCGAACCGCTACAGGCTGAGGAATCTTTTTATTTTTTACAATGATCTTGTTGCCCACCACCTTCACTTCGGCGGGTTGAAAGACCTTATCTTCTCCGGCTATAAAAAATTCTGTGGCCGTTTTTCCTTTGATCACCAAACCATCTTCCGCATGATCAAAGTAGAGAGATATTTCATTTTTTCTAATTTCCATTCGTTGAAAAATTGGTGATTGATATCCTGTTAAGGGTAAATGATAGGTCTTTGCCAGAGCGAGATTGGCCAATCGCAGAGAAACATCTTTTTTATTTTCCGGATGAATATTCTTTACATCATCCACCAGGTCGGTGATCACAACCATACCTGTATTTCCTAATCCAAGCGTGCGTGTCTGTTGTTCCTGGAGCAAAGCGCCTGTATTAACCCCACTATAGGCATAAGGGGCTATTTGAACATAATAAAACGGAAGGTTCTTTTGTGCCATCTCCCGCCAGGATCCGATCATTCCGGTAAATGTCGTGGAGTATCCCTGATAGGTGCCGGTATTGCTTTCGCCCTGATACCAGATAACACCGGCAAAATCAAATTTAATAACGGGAGCGATCATACCATTGAATATCACACCCGGGCGATGAGGGCCCCATGGGTTTGGACGAAGTACCTCGGCCCATTGTTTCATCACACGATTATTCTCAATAACAGCGGCAGGTGTCCAGGGCTCTACCGGAGTTCCACCCCAGGCAGACATGACTAGCCCTACTGGAACTCCCAATTTTTCCTGTAATTGTTTTCCAAAAAAATAACCAACGGCACTAAAACCCTTTAGTGTTTCCGGGCCACAAACCATCCATTCCCCTTCGCAATTATCTTGTGGGGTTTCTGCGGTTGTCCGTGGTATATGGAAAAGCCGGATCTGATCATTGGCACTATTGGGCAATTCATCCAGAATCTGCTTGTTCTTGTTGTTTGTACTCCATTCCATGTTTGACTGGCCGCTGCAAAGCCACACTTCGCCCGACATTAAATTCTTCAACTGGATCGTGTTCCACCCTTTCAACGTGAGGTTCCATGGCCCGCCTGCAGGGGGGGCCTGGATACGGACCTCCCATTTGCCATCACTGTTGACCACCACCGAATCGGCATGGGGGCTCCAGCCTGAAGTGATAAATACTTTCTCGCCCGGGTCACCCCAGCCCCAAATACGGACCCGGCTATTTTGCTGGAGGACCATATTATCCCCAAAAATGGCCGGAAGACGGATATTGGCGACCATGGAAAGGGGGGAAAAGGCAAGCAGAACCAAAGCCATAAAAGCGCCAAAACGTATCATAATGGAAGGGTATTTGGCTAAAGGTAGGTAAAGAAGCCAAAACAGGCGAAAAGGTGGGCCTTGTCGTTTTTTATACTCAGTATTATGAATAAATAAATATCTAAATATATGATAATTAGATATATACATTTCTTAACACCCTTTTTATCCCCGTCCCTTAGCCGGTAGGCCAAAATATGCTACCTTCCGGGCTTCCCATCGGACAGAACTATATTCCCGGAAATCGGTTATTATATAGGTCCGTTAC